>NZ_JBVHVF010000017.1:0-179078 GCF_055564955.1 Streptomyces sp. NPDC028910
GTCTCCTTCGACATCGACGCGAACGGCATCATGCACGTCACGGCCAAGGACCTCGGCACGGGCAAGGAGCAGAAGATGACCGTCACCGGCGGCTCCAGTCTGCCCCGGCAGGACATCGACCGCATGGTCCGCGAGGCGGAGCAGCACGCGGAGGAAGACCGCCGTCGCAAGGAGGCGGCCGAAACCCGCAACCAGGGCGAGCAGCTCGTCTACCAGACCGAAAGGCTGCTGCGCGACAACGAGGCCAAGATCCCGGCCGACGTCAAGACCGAGACCGAGACCGCGATCGGCGAGCTGAAGGAGACGCTCAAGGGCGAGGACACGACCGCCATCCGCAACGCGACACAGCGCGCGAGCACGGCCGCCCAGAAGATCGGCACCGCCCTCTACGCCGACAGCCAGGCGGCTGCGGGCGGCGGCGGACCGGCACCCGGCACCGAGCCGTCAGGAGAGGACGAGGGAGTCGTCGACGCCGAGATCGTCGACGAGGAGACTCCGAAGGGAGACGCGCGATGAGCCGTCCGACATCCTTCGACGGGCCGCGAAAGCGGACACCGCCCATCGTCGTCCGGGACAAGCGGCGCATCGACCCCGTCACGCTCCAGCTGAGGGCAGCCGAGAGCAGCGCTCCCCCACCGGCCGAGCCACGCGCCGAGGAACCGGGCCCTCCCGGTACACCCGGCGCGGGCGGCCCGGCCGCGGCACTGGAGACACAGCTCGCCGAGCGCACCGCTGACCTTCAGCGTCTGAAGGCGGAATACGACAACTACCGCAAGAGGGTCCAGCGGGACCGTCTCGCGATACGCGAGATCGCCGTAGCCAACGTCCTGGGAGGGCTGCTGCCCGTCCTCGACGCCATCGACCGGGCGCGCGAGCACGGGGAAGAGCACGGTGGACTCGACCCCGGCCTGCTGGCGGTCGCCGACGCGCTGGAAACCCAGCTCGCCACCCTCGGCCTCCAGGAAGTCGGAACCCCGGGAGAACCCTTCGACCCCACCCGCCACGAAGCGATCTCCTACCGGCGGTCCGACGAGGTCGACCGGCCGACCTGCACCACCGTGCTCCGCCCCGGCTACCGCGTCGGAGACCACCTCCTGCGCCCGGCCCAGGTCACGGTCAGCGAACCACCGGAGAGGCGCGCAGCGGATGGCTGAGCGTCCGGCCCGCGCACCGGGTTGGGCTGCGAAGGTGCCTTAGGCAGTAGAGGTGGGCATACCTTCCATACTTCTCGTCATCGCCTGGTTCGCTTTGGGTTGGAGGGATCCCGCAGTGAAGTCTCCTAGTAATCCAAAGTCCGGCCGCCTGCGGACCCAAGCCGGTCGGTCGGGTGGAAAGCCGTTGGTACCGGAGCCGACGGAAGCGTGGGCGATGGGAATGGTGATGGCGGCGACGCCCTGCTCGGCGCGGGAGGCGAAGCAGATCCTGGCGGCTGCCGCCGAGCTGGCTCATGTCGAGGTCGGGGAAATGGCGGCGGCGATGGTCGCGGGCTCGCGCGGCGTACCCGTACCCGCGCAGGTGGAACGGGCCCTGCGCAGAGCTGTGGAGGCCGCGCGCACGCCACGGTCGCCGACGCCCGCGCCGCGGGTCGGCATCGCGCCCAGCCGGCCGAGGACGGAGGAGGTCCTGACGCGGCTGCGCGCCTGCCAGATCCGACTGGCCGCTGCTCCCACGGACCCGGACGCCCTGCGTGAGATGGACGACGTCACCTACACCCTGTGCGTCCTCATGGGTCGGGCGACCGCGGCCGACGCGCTCCAGGCGGCGGAGCACCACCTGGCCCGGTCAGCGTAGAAGAGAAGGGGAGAGTCGGCCCGGCCGGCGACTGCGGCTGGCCGCGTGCCCGCTGTGGCTCACCGCCTGGCCGTCGCGGACGGTTCTCGGAGGGCCGGAGCGGCCCGGTAGGTGCGCCGCTCCGGCGAAGCTCCAACAGCCCTGACGCGGCCGGGGTCATTCTGGGATGTGCGCCCCTCCCCGGGTGTCGGATCAGGTGTGCAGTCGGCTGTTGGTTCCGTCGATCCCGTCGGCGTGGTCCTCGTTGAACCAGTAGTCGCCCGCGGCCAGATACCGGAAGGAGTGGACGCTCTTGTCGGGCAGGGCGACGGTGACGGCTCGCATGCCGTCGCCGCGGGGCTCAAGGGTGTGGGTGCCGGGCTTCCAGTCGTTGAAGTCACCGACGACGCTGACCGGGCCGGGCGGCGTGTCGGCGGGCAGGACGAAGGTGACCCGGGCACGGTCCTTGAGCTGCTGGCGTTCGAGCATTGCGAAGCTCCTGAGGTCAGGGGGTGGTTGTCTCGGCTCATCCTCGTGCCCGGGCCCACGACCGGCACCCGCACGGGGGCCGCTCGGGTGCCGACGTCACCCGAGCGGCACTGCGGGCCGGGAAGGAGGAGTCAGGGGCTCGTGGGGCTGGTTTAGCCCTCGCTCGGACGGACAGTTGCCCCTGAGGAGGCCCGCCGCCTGCGCGATGCGACAGACCGTGCGGCCTCGCTCATCGGAGACCGGCGAAGGAGGCATGATGATCACCCACGAACGACTGGTCGAGGAAGTCGCCGCTCGGGCGCATCTGTCCAGTACGGACGAGGGTGCCCGGGTCGCCCGGGTCACGCTGGCCGCCCTGACGCACCGCCTGACGATGCCGCAGCGCCGACGCCTGCGGGAGGTGCTGCCGGAGCAGGAGCGCGACGCCGCGTACGCCATCGTTCCGCCGGCCGACGGCGGTATCACGGAGCTGTCCCAGGAGATCGCCCGCAATCTGGAGACTCCGCCCGAGCGTGCCCTTGCCCTGGCACAGGATGTGTACTCCTACGTCGCGGAGGCCGAACCGGCCCTGGGACAAGAACTGCAGGACACCCTGCCGGTCGAGTTCTCCGGGCTCTTCTCGATGCCGCAGGCGTTCCAGGAGGGCAAGAACGCGGGCTCGCGCGGGAGTGGTTGAGATCGAGGGAGCCCTGGTTTAGGCCCCGCCGGGCCGGATAGGCGCCTGGCAGGGAGTGGCCCGAATACACAGGGCTTACTCCTCGGGTTTCACTCCCTGTCACAGATGTGGGAGGTGTTGGAGATGGCATTGCCGATCTGGCGTGGAGCGGGCAGTGCTCTGGAGCCCATGCGCTCGGGCTGGGGAGCCTTGGACCCCTTCCGGGACTTCGAGAACATGTGGGATCAGATGGGCCGGCTCCTGGAGCAGGCAGCTGTCCCGACCGGCAGCGGGCCGTGGGCTCCCATGGCCGAAGAAGAGGAGACGGAAGACGCGTACATCGTGCGCATGGAACTGCCGGGAGTGCCCGCCGAGAACGTCGACATCGAGGCCGACGCGAACGAGATCAGCATCAGCGGCGAGGTCACCGAGGAGCACCGCGGCAAGGTCCTGAGCAGGCGGACCGGCAAGTTCTCCTACCGCACCAGCCTGCCCGGTCCCGCCGACACCGAGCACTGCGAGGCCGACCTCAGCGAGGGCCTGCTGACCCTTCGCATTCCGAAGTCGGCCGAGAACAAGCGGCGCAGGATCGCGCTGCGGGGCAAGGAGTCGGCCCCGGGCTGACGCGCTGATGACGCGATGGCGCCGGGACGGAATCGGAGTCGGAGGCGGCTGTTCGATGCCACGGTCATCGCGCCGCATGCTCTGCCTGTTTCCAGGTTCATATCTGGTAAAGCAGCCATGCCATGAGCCTGTCGAGCGGATCCCCGTACGACGGCCATGAGCCGGCCGGCGGTCGCGGGGACGGCCGTGGCGCTGATTCCGCCGTGGATCGCACACGCACCGGTATCCGTACCGAACGGTCCGAACGGCTGCCGGCGGGTGGCTGCCTGCGCGCGCGTTCGGCGTCGTAGGTGGCCCGCCGCAGGGGATCGTGCAGGACCCGGTAGGCGTCGATGACCTTCGCGAGGTCGGCATCGGCTGACGGCCCGCCCGGCCCCAGGCGCACGTCAGGATGCAAGGCTCGAATGAGGCCGCGGTAGGCGCTGGTGATCTGCTCGGGGGAAGCCGCCGCCCGGACTCCGAGATCGGCGTAATAGTCGCGCGACGGGCGAGAGTCGTCCATTGCTCTCACCTCCGGGACATCCGGAACCAGCCGTTTCTGTCACCTGTCATAAAACCTGCGTGCGATGTTGTCAAGGTCACCCCGCGAGGGGTATATCGATTACGTGGCCCACCGGAGTCGAAAGGGGGCGAAGGAGATGATCACCGATCTGGCATTGGAACGCGTGGAATTCACGTGCGGCCGGTGCTGGCACGACTGGAGCGTCGATTACGACGTCCAGCAGTACAGCGACGACGAGGGCGGCATCTGGGAGTACTTCTCCCGCGACGGCGTCCCCGTGCCCTCCCCGTACACCCCCGCCGGCGCCTCGCCGTGCCCGGTGTGCGGTCGGCATTGGGTGGGCCGGCTCCTGGCCCGCAGGCTCATCCCAGCGGCGCCCGGAGCCGCCGGCACGCCGCGCGAGAAGATCACCGACGGGGCCTGGCACCGGCCCGAGCGGCGCAACGCGCCGCTCCTGGGCGCCACCGCGCACACCCAGCCGCAGTGACAGCCCCGCGGGAAAGGCGCACAGGGGCCGTCCATGGCCACGGCGGGCGGTGCGTGTAGCCGTCGGCCGGACGGGCAGACGCCCGCCATGAGGACCGTCGGCCAGCGGCGCCACACGGACGACACGGACGCATCCGGACCCTTGCGGGGCCGTGTCGCCGTGGTCACCGGCTCCGCGCGCGGCCTCGGCGCGAGCTTGGCGTACGCGCTGTCCCGGCGCGGCGCACGGCTCGCCCTGGTCGGTCTGGAGGCGGAGCGGCTCGGTCGGCTGGCCGCGGATCTTCCCGGCCCCGCGGCCCACTGGGCTGCCGACGTGACCGACGCGGACGCACTCGCGGCGGCCGCCGAAGCCGTCCGGCACACCCTGGGAGAGCCCTCCGTGGTCGTGGCCAACGCCGGTGTCGCCCTCGGAGGATCGCTGCTGGAGTGCGACACCTGGACGTGGCGGCGGGTGGTCGACATCAATCTCGTCGGGAGCGCTCTGACGGCGCGCTGCTTCCTGCCCGGCCTGCTGCGCACCCGCGGCTACTTCCTCCAGGTGGCCTCCCTGGCGGCCCTCGCACCCGCGCCGCTGCTCACGGCGTACTGCGCCTCCAAGTCCGGCGTGGAAGCCTTCGCGCACGCGCTGCGGGCCGAGGTCGCACACCGGGGCGTCGGTGTCGGCATCGCCTACCTGAGCTGGGCCGACACCGGCATGATCCGCGAGGCCGACGCGACCGCGGTCTTCCGCGAGCTGCGGGCCCACCTGCCCTGGCCCGCCTCCGTCGTCCACGACCCCGCCCCCTTCGTCCGCGCCATGGTCCGCGGCATCGAACGCCGGTCGGCCCACGTGTACGCACCGCCCTGGCTGCGCGGTCTGCAAGCGGCGCGTGCCTGCCTGCCATCGGTCGTGGCACACCGCTCCCGGCAGGTCCTCGCCGAGCGCCGCGATGGCCCCCTGCCGCCCACCGGACTGCTCGGACCCGGCGGCGCCACCGCCGCCCTCTCCCGGACGGCTGCGCCGGGATCCTCCGGGCAGCCGGACCAGAACCGACACCCCCGCCCCGGGGAGGAACCATGGCCGTACGACACCACCTGATCCACGCCGCGCCGCGCGAGGTGTGGGCCGTGCTCAGCGACGGCACGCGCTACGCCGACTGGGTGGTCGGCACCAGCGACTCGCGCGTCGCCCGCGGCCTGTGGCCCGAGCTCGGCTCCGCCATCGAGTACACCGTCCGGATCGGACCGTGGACCGGTTCGGGCACCACCGTCGTCCGGCGGGTGAAGGCCCCCGACGAACTGGAGCTGGAAGTCGACAGCGGCCCCGTCGGGACGGCCCGGGTAGCGATCGAAATCCGCTCCTGGGGCGAGGAGTCCCTGGTCATCATGGACGAACACCCGCTGCGGGGGATGGGCGGCACCCTCCACAACGCCGCACTCGACGCACTCATCCAGCTGCGCCACCGCGACATGCTCGGACGGCTGGCGAAGGTCGTCGAGGAGTCCGCCGGAGCCGGCGAACGCGAACGGGTCTGAGGACGAGGTGAAGGGACCGGCCGCGCCCGCCCCGGAGGTATGCGCCCATGGTGCACCCCGAGAACCCGCGGAAGAACCACCCGCGCATGCCGGTGATCGGTTCGCTCGACGAGCTGACCGGTCTCATCGCCCGCCGGACGGGCTGGTACGTCCGCTGGTCGATGGGACCGGAAGCCGATCTTCCCGCACTCGCCAGTCGCGATGACCTCACCGGAATTCCGTTGCCCGGGCTGTCGGCGAGCCCCCTCGACGTCGAGCCCTGGTGGGGCGAACGCCCGCTACGGCTCTGGGCCGCCCGGCGCCTGTACGACTACGCCCACCTGCCGCGGGTCAAGGACCGCCGAGTGCGCCCTTGGCTGCTGCTCGGCAAGGAGAACGGGCGCGGCCCCGACAACGAGCCCCTGGTCACCGACGTCGAGCCGATGGGGTGGATCGACCAGGCAGTGATCGAGGAGGCCACGCAGGAGATCAAACGGCAGCGCGGCCCCTGGGGCCCCCTGGACCGGAGCCCTCGGCACGGGCGTCCCCCGTAGGCCCGTGCCCGTGAAGACACCCGCCGGCGCTGGTCCACTCGGGCGGCATCGCTCGCCCTGCGGTGCCGGGACCGCTGCCCTCGGGTAGGGAAACGAGTGGAAAGCACCGTTTTCTCGCAGTCCGCAGTGCTTGGAGGATCTTCATGGACGCGATCGTGCTCCTGCGCGACGACCACAAGACGGTCGAGAAGCTGTTCAAGCAGTTCGAGAAGACCGCGGACGAGGACACGGCCGAACGGCGGCGGATCGCCGACCAGGTCGTCGAGGAGCTGACCGTCCACGCCTGGATCGAGGAGCAGATCTTCTACCCCGCCGCCCGCGAGGCCGCGCCCGACACCACCGACCACATCCTGGAGAGCATCGAGGAGCACCATGCGGTCGTCTGGATGCTGTCGGAGATCAAGGGGATGGACCCCGCCGACGAACGGTTCAAAGCGAAGATGAGCGTCCTGATGGAGAACGTCCGCCACCACGTGGAGGAAGAGGAGAAGGAGTGGTTCCCGGACGTCCGCAAGGCCATGGGACGCAACCGGCTCGTCGAGCTCGGTGAGCGGCTGGAAGCGGAGAAGCCGAAGGCGCCGCGGGATCCGCTGGCCACTCCCAGCGCCGGCAGCCGATGACCTCGGGAGTCCGACCGCGCCGGGTGGCTCTGCGGACGGCCGGTGCCGGGGCCCTCGCAGGCGTGCTCGGGCTGCTCTTGCCGGGCTGCGGGGCGCCCGGGGCGCGCGCGCACGGTGCGCGGGACGCAGGCCGTGCCTTCGAGCAGGCGCTCGCCACCCGCGACTACGCGGCAGCGTGCGACCTGCTGGCTCCTGAGACCCGCGCCCAGCTGGAGGAGGACGAGGAGCAACCGTGCGCGAAGGCGCTGGAGGGCCAGGACCTGCCGGTGTCGGGAGCCGTGAACGGCGCCGAGGTCTACGGGCGCCAGGCCCTGGTCCGCGCCTCCGGGGAGACGCTGTTCCTGTCGCAGTTCACCGGGGGATGGCGTGTCGTCGCGGCAGGGTGCACGCCACAGGGGGACAAGCCCTACCAGTGCCTCGTGAAGGGCGGCTGAGCATGCGGGGTCTCTTCATTGCCTGCCTGGTCGTGATCGTGGGCGGGCTGGCGTACTTCATCGCGATCGGGGCGATGCACCGGTGAGCGGGAGCGGGAGCGGGCAAGGCCAGCGGCAGCGGAACGGCAGCTTCTGGAGGGACAACAGCCTCACCCTGGCCTTCGGCACGGGGTTCCTCCTCGTCCTCGTGGGACAGGCCTGGGCCGGCCACGCCGAGTTCAACCAGCAGCTCGCCGACGACGGGCTCCAGCGGATCAGCCTGGGCGAGTACATGATGTCCTCGGACTTCGCCGTGGACGTCACCGAGAACTGGCAGTCGGAGTTCCTGCAGTTCTTCCTGTTCGTCTTCGGCACCGTGTGGCTGGTCCAGCGGGGTTCACCGGAGTCCAAGCTGCTCCACAAGGCCGGCACCGAGTCCGACCGCGAGCAGCGCGTGGGCGATCACGCGCGAGAGGACTCGCCGCGCTGGGCCCGCACGAAGGACTGGCGTCAACGGGTGTACTCACGCTCGCTGGGCCTGGTCATGGGCGGGCTGTTCGCGCTGTCCTGGCTCGCCCAGTCGATCTCGGGCGTGGCCGCCTACGACGAGCAGCAGCTGCGCCAGCTGCAGGATCCCGTCGGGTGGGGTGCCTACCTGGCCCTGCCCGATTTCTGGAACAGGACCCTGCAGAACTGGCAGTCCGAGCTCCTGGCCGTGGCGGCCATGGTGATCCTGTCCGTCTACCTGCGCCAGCGGGGGTCGCCGGAGTCCAAGCCGGTCGGCTCCGCCCACACCTCCACGGGTGTCGAAGGCTGACGGCCGCAGGCTACCGACCGGGGGCCGCCCGAACACGCCGCCGCTTCCGGTACCGCGAGGGGTGCGGCCCCCGTCGCGGCCGTGGTGGCCAGGCCGCACCCCTCGATTCGAACGTACCCCCGTACCGCGCCCGGGCGCTCGTACGGGTGGCAGGTCTCTACCGGTGACAGGTCTAGGGGACAGCTCTAAAGGGTGTGCCCTTGAGCGGCCAGCCACCTGTGCACCGCTGCCTTGTCGGCGACGCTGATACGGGCCGGACCCGGGGAATCGGGCTTCTTGTCCGCGTTGAAAGCGGTATCGGTGACCCGGGCCGTGACCCAGTCGGCGAGTTCCCGGGCGGCCTCGGATGACAAGCGGCGCTGCTCCCACCCCCGTCTGTGCTCCTCGGCGGTGGGTGAGCCGCTGCGCGCCGCCTCTGCCAGCCACACCGGCACGAGGCGTTCGACGATCTGCGCGTCGGTCGAGGGCGAGGGGTCTCTCTGGGTACCGGTCATGGTGCAAGAGTGACCTGCGGGCCCGATCGCCACGCACGGGTTCGGCCATACGGCCGACAAGGGCGCGTCCCCGTTCGGAGCCGAGGAGATGCGCGCTGATTCGGGTGCCCGCACCATGGGCTTGGCATCACACCGTCGATGAAGGGTTCTGCCATGCCCCGTGGATCCAGCTCCAAGCGCGAGCGCCAGTACGAGCACATCAAGGAGTCCGGCGAGGAGCGCGGTATGTCCGAAGGCCGCGCGAAGGAGATGGCCTCCCGCACCGTGAACAAGGAACGTGCCCGGTCGGGAGAGAGCAAGACGGCCAGCCGCAGCTCCACCCAGGGCAAGTCCGCCTCACAGCGGGGCGGCCAGAGGTCAGGAGGCGGCGGCTCGTCGGAGCGCACCAAGGACGAGCTCTACGAGGAAGCGAAGAAGCGTGGTATCGAGGGCCGCTCGACGATGACCAAGCAGCAGCTCAAGAACGCCCTCGGCCGCTGATCTCACCGCGCTCATCGCCCGGCCCCGAGCGATCCGGCCCGAGTCCGGCCGGCCGGCGAGAGCTCGTGGCCGTCACCGCGCCCCGTCCGCCCTGGCAGAAGGACTTCTCCCATGGCCCGTCCGTCATCCGCGGATTCGGCGCCCCCCGCACGCAGTGTGGGGGGAGCCGGCCCATCCCACCAGGTACGGGCCCGCCATCGGAAGGGCGCACCCGGACATCCGTCATGCCTGATGCGGTAGTGATCGGCGCCGGACCCAACGGGCTGGTCGCCGCGAACCTGCTGGTCGACGCCGGGTGGAGCGTCGAAGTCCTGGAGGCACAGGCGGAGCCCGGCGGCGCGGTCCGCAGCGACCGCGGCGTCCACCCCGACTACGTCTCGGACCTCTTCAGCGCCTTCTACCCCCTGGCCGCCGCCTCCCCGGTCATCGCCCGTCTCGACCTCGCCGCGGAAGGGCTGCGCTGGAGCCACGCCCCGCGCGTGCTGGCCCACCCGCTGAGGGACGGGCGGTGCGCCGTACTGGAGCGCCGCGTGCAGGAGACCGCGGCCGGGCTGGCCCGGTTCGCGGCGGCCGACGCGGACGCCTGGCAGAACATGTACGAGGTGTGGAGCCGTGTCGGCCCGGACCTGGTGCACGCCCTGTTCACGCCCTTCCCGCCGGTCCGCTCCGGGCTCCGCCTGGCCGCGAAGCTCCGCGCGGCCGGCGGCCTTCGGCTGGCCCGGAACCTGACTCTGCCCGTACGCCGCCTGGGCGAGGAGGAATTCGCGGGGGACGGGGGCCGGCTCCTGCTGGCCGGCAACGCCCTGCACGCCGACCTTGCTCCCGAGGCCGCCGGCAGCGGCGGCTTCGGCTGGCTGTTGTCGATGCTCGGCCAGAGCCACGGCTTTCCCGTTCCCGTCGGCGGGGCCGGCGCGCTGACGGCCGGGCTGGTGAGCCGCCTCCGGCGCCGCGGCGGCGTCCTGCGGTGCGGGCAACGCGTCGTGTCGGTCACCGTACGGGGCGGCAGGGCCGTCGGGGTCACCACGGACGGAGGGGAGAGCGTCGGCGCGCGGCGGGCCGTGCTGGCCGACGTGTCGGCGCCGGCCCTGTACCGAGACCTCGTGGGCGAGGAGCACCTTCCCTCCCGCCTCCTGCGGGACCTGGACCGCTTCCAGTGGGACTTCGCGACCTTCAAGGTCGACTGGGCGCTGACGGGCCCCGTGCCGTGGACGGCGCCGCGAGCCGCCGGCGCGGGGACGGTCCACGTGGCCGACGGCCTCGACGGCCTGACCCGCTTCGCGTCCCAGATCGCCATGGGACTCGTACCGGACGAGCCGTTCACCCTGTTCGGCCAGATGACCACGGCGGATCCCAGCCGCTCACCCGCCGGCACGGAATCGGCGTGGGCCTACACCCACCTCCCGCAGCACATCAGGTCCGACGCGGGCCCGGACCGCATCACCGGCACATGGGACGCCCGGGAACAGGCGGCCATGGCCGACCGGATGGAAGCCCAGGTGGAACGCTACGCGCCCGGCTTCCGCGCGCTGATCGGCGCCCGCCGGATCCTCGCCCCCACCACCCTCCAGGCGATGAACGAGAACCTCCACAACGGCGCCATCAACAACGGCACCACCGGCCTCCACCAACAGACGATCTTCCGCCCCGTACCGGGCACCGGCCGCCCCGAGACCCCCGTCAAGGGCCTCTACCTCGCCTCCGCGGCCGCGCACCCCGGAGGAGGCGTCCACGGCGCGCCCGGCGCGAACGCGGCCAGGGCCGCGCTGCGCCCCCACCGGCTGCGCACCCTCCTCCACCGCGCTTGAGCCCAACGCATCTGAGCCCAACGCATCTGAAGGGGGCCGCCCAGGTCGCCGGCCCGGCGGGTCAGCCCGGCCAGGTGCCCGTCAGGCGCCTGGTGGCGACCGCGCCGGACCGGTCGACGGCGGCCTTGACCACGGCGAAGATCGCGCCCTGCAGGGCGGCGGCAATCAGGATCTCGCGCCAGGACCGGTGCTCGTCCGTGGCGTCAGGAGCGTTGTCCTCTCCTTGGATCGCCTTCCACGCCTGCTTGAAGACGGTCCCCGCGATCATGCCGCTGACAGCGCCCAGCGCCAGCCCGACCGGCTTGTACGCGACTTTGGACGCCTTCACTTGTGCCTCCGGTTGCGACGCACCAGCAGGAACACGATCAGGGCGGCGCCGGCCGCGAGCAGCGGGGTGCGGTTCGTACGCGCCACGGTCGCGGCTCGACCGGCCTTCTCGAGCAGCGGGTCGGGGGTCTTCTCCGCCGCCAGGTGGCCGGCGCGGGCCGCGGTCTCGCGGACCTGCGCGGTGGCCTGGGCGGCCCGGTCCAGGACCGGGTCGGGGGTCTTGTCCTTCACGAGGTGCGCGGCCTGTTCCGCCGTCTCGCGGATCTGGTGGGTGACCAGTGCGGCCGTCTGCGCGGCATGCTCCTTGACGGCGGCGGTCTTCTCCTTCGCCTGGGACTTGACGTCGGCCTTGGCCGCAAGGGCTTCGACGGTCTGGCCGAGTTCGTCGCGGGTCTGCTCCACCTGCTCCCGCAGCTCTTCGGGCGTGGGCGAGCCGGTGTCGGAACGGGACTGGTCGGTCATCGGTGTGCCGCCTCCTTGATTTCGGCCACGTCGGCCTTGACGCTGTCGATGGTCTGCTGGGGGGCGGGCGCGCCGGCCTTCGCGAGCTGCTTCTTTCCCGCCAGGGCCGCCCCGGCGGCGGCAACCGCCAGCACCGCGGTGAGGATCAGGGCCGAAGCCCACAGCGGCACCACCAGGGCCAGAGCGGCGATACAGGTGGCGACCAGCGCTTGCGCTGCCAGTACGCCGAGGAGACCTGCTCCGCCGAAGAGGCCGCCGCCGAGTCCGAACCGCTTTCCCTTCTGGGTCATCTCGGACCGGGCCAGCCGCATCTCCTCGCGGACCAGCTCCGAGATCTGCTGAGTGGCGCGCGAGACCAGCACGCCCACCGGTTCCTCTGGGGGCTGGGTCTGGCGCTCAGTCGTGCTCACGATTCCTCACCTTTCCTCACCGTGGCTGTTTCGTACCGGCCGGACCGGGGTCCGGCTGCGGGCGAGGTACACCGCTGTCACACCGCGACTACCCAGGAAGGGCGAGACCACCCACCCGGGAGCCGGCCCGTCCCGTCACGGTGTGTCGTCCCCGCCGATACGGCGGCGTTCCTCCTCACTCCACGCACGCGTGTCGCGGGGCCGGACGTAGGGCTCCTCGTCCTCGGGCAGGCCCCCGGCGATCGCGCGCTGGCGGGCCATCTCCGCGTCGAACTCCAGTCCGAGCAGGATGGCGAGGTTGGTGATCCACAGCCACACCAGGAAGACGATCACGCCGGCGATGGTCCCGTACGTCTTGTTGTACGAGGCGAAGTTCGCGACGTAGAAGGCGAAGCCCGCGGAGGCGATCATCCAGATCAGCAGGGCGAGGAAGCTGCCCGGTGTCACCCAGCGGAACCCACGGCCCTTGGTGTTCGGGGCGGCCCAGTACAGCAGCGCGATCATGATCGTGACGAGCAGGACCAGGACCGGCCACTTCGCGATCGACCACACCGTCAGCGCGGTGTCACCGATCCCCAGGGCCGTGCCGACCTGCCGGGCCAGGCCGCCGGTGAAGACCACGATCAGGGCACTCGCGCAGGCGAGGAGCATCAGCGTGACGGTCAGGGCCAGGCGCAGCGGCAGGACCCTCCACACCGGGCGGCCCTCGGGCATGTCGTAGACGGCGTTCGAGGTGCGGATGAACGCGGCGATGTAGCCGGAGGCGGACCAGAGCGCGAGGAGCACACCGACGACCGCCAGCAGCGATCCGGCGCCGCCGCGGCCCTGGAGCTGCTGCACGGCGTCGCTGATCACGTCCCGGGCCGAGCCGGGAGTCAGCTTCTGCAGGTTGTCCAGCACCTGCGTGGTCGCCGACTCACCGGCGATGTCCAGCACGGACAGGAGCACCAGGAGGGCGGGAAAGACAGCCAGCACCCCGTAGTAGGTCAGGGCCGCCGCACGGTCGGCCAGCTCGTCGTCCTTGAACTCCTTCACCGTGCCCCGCAGCACCGCCCGCCAGGAACGTCCCGGCAGTTCGGAGAGCTGGTCCGGGGCCCGTTCCTCGACCTGCTCATCCGGTCCCGCACCGGCATCGCGGCCGGTGTCCCCACGCTCGTGTTCGCCGTCTTGTCCTGGCTTCGGTGTGTGCGTCATACCCTGCGGCTTTCCACCCCGGCGGCACTCATGTCAGCGGAGCGCCAGGAAATGAAGTCCCCCGGTCGGATCCCGATACCGCCGGTCGCCCGCGCAAACTTCGTTCGGGGCAAGATCACTGCATCGAGGTAATGACGGCGTTTTCACAAGGTCAATTGGGCGCACGGACCGTTACTGTTCCCGGGGATCTGGACGGATTCCCGGATGTTCGCCCTCATTTCTCCTCTTTCACACTGATATGCACGGACGCCGATCGCCGCCTTACGAAGGAGAGCTCACCCCGATGACCGTTGACACCAGCCCGGAAGCGCAGTTGGAGCCGCCCCGGCAGTCCAGTCTGGGCACGTCGGCCGCCCGCAACCTTGCCACCACGACCAAGTCCGCCCCGCAGATGCAGGAGATCACCTCCCGCTGGCTGCTGCGGATGCTCCCCTGGGTGGAGACCAAGGGCGGCACGTACCGGGTGAACCGCCGACTGACCTACACCGTCGGCGACGGGCGCATCGAGTTCGTCCAGGACGGTGCCCACGTCCAGGTGATCCCGCGCGAGCTCGGTGAACTGGCCCTGCTGCGCGGCTTCGAGGACGAGGAGGTGCTGACCGCGATCGCCGGCCGGTGCGTCCAGCGCGACTTCCGTGCCGGTGAGGTGCTGGTCGAGCGCGGTACGCAGGCCGAGCAGATCCACCTCATCGCCCACGGCCGGATCAGCCAGACCTCCGTCGGCAAGTACGGCGACGACATCGCCGTCGCCGTGCTCGCCGACGGCGACCGGTTCGGCGAGAACGCCCTGCTGGACGCCGACGCCACGTGGGACTACACCGCCACCGCCGATACCGCCGGCACCCTGCTGACCCTCTCCCGCGCCGACTTCGCCGCCATCCAGGCCACGGCGCCGCACCTCCAGGCCCACATCCAGCAGTTCAGCTCGCTTCCCCATCAGCGGCAGAACCGTCACGGCGAGGCCGAGATCGCGATGTCGGCCGGCCACACCGGCGAGGCCGAGCTGCCCGGTGCCTTCGTCGACTACGAGCTCAAGCCCCGCGAATACGAACTCTCCATCGCGCAGACCGTGCTGCGGATCCACACCAGGGTCGCGGACCTCTACAACGGGCCGATGAACCAGACCGAGGAGCAGCTCAGGCTCACGATCGAGGCGCTGCGCGAGCGCCAGGAGCACGAGCTGGTCAACAACCGGGAGTTCGGCCTGCTCCACAACGCCGCCTTCAAGCAGCGGATCCAGACCCACTCCGGCCCGCCCACCCCGGACGACCTCGACGAGCTGCTCTGCCGCCGCCGTGGCACCCGGCTCTTCCTCGCCCACCCCCGGACGATCGCGGCGATCGGGCGTGAGTTCAACGCCCGCGGGCTCTACCCGGACCACGTCGACGTCGGCGGACAGCAGGTCCCGGCCTGGCGCGGGGTCCCGATCCTGCCCTGCAACAAGATCCCCATCAGCAAGGAGAACACCAGCTCGATCCTCGCCATGCGAACCGGCGAGGACAACCAGGGCGTCATCGGTCTGCGCCAGACCGGTCTGCCGGAGGAGTACGAGCCGGGCCTGTCGGTGCGGTTCATGGGCATCGACGAGAGGTCGATCATCTCCTACCTGGTCACGACCTACTATTCCGCCGCCATCCTGGTGCCCGACGCCCTCGGCGTGCTGGAGAACGTACAGATCGCCCGCAGGCGCGACTAGGGGTGTTCCCCTAGCCCCTGTCCGACGGCCACGAGAGCCCGGAGCTTCCCGGGCCGGCCGAGTGTGCCCGGGATCCGGGACAGCCCACCCCACTCTCCAAGGAGCAACGGATGCCCGATCCTGGGCCTTCCTCTCTGCAGTCGAGCCTGCCCGCCGCCGCGGCCCACTTCGGGGCCCCCGTCCTCGCCCACGCCGTCGCCCACGCCTCCGGCGTCGAAGCCGCCGTCGGCGACGACGGTGCGGGTGGCGACCTGCTCGTCCAGCCCCTCCCGGAGGGCGCTGCCGCGGTGAAGCAGCTGAGTCCCGCCCTCGAACGGATCCTGCGCGGTCCCAGTGGTCTGGGCACGGCGAGCCTGCACCTGGCCCCGCGCGAGGAGCCGCCGGCGCCCGAGCCGCCGGTGGCGGGCCATCCGATCCCGGGCCTCTATTACCACCCCGTGCCGGAGCCCGATCCGGCACGGGTGGAGGAGGTCAGCCGCCGGATCAAGGCCTGGGCGCTGGACGAGGTCGACCTCTACCCCGAGGACTGGGAGGACCAGTTCGACGGATTCTTCGTCGGGCGCTACATGGTCGCCTGCCACCCGGACGCCCCCACCGTCGAGCACCTGATGCTCGCCACGCGGCTGATGGTCGCCGAGAACGCGGTCGACGACTGCTACTGCGAGGACCACGGCGGCTCGCCCATCGGCCTCGGCGGACGCCTGCTGATGGCACACACCGCCCTCGACCCCCTCCACACGACGAAGGAGTACCAGCCGGAGTGGGCGCAGTCGCTCCATTCGGACGCGCCCCGGCGCGCCTACCGCTCCGCCATGGAGTACTTCCTCCAGGAGGCCAGCGCCTCCCAGGCCGACCGGTTCCGGCACGACATGGCCCGTCTGCACATGGGGTACCTCGCCGAGGCGGCCTGGGCGCAGACGGAGTACGTCCCCGAGGTGTGGGAGTACCTGGCGATGCGGCAGTTCAACAACTTCCGCCCCTGCCCCACCATCACCGACACCGTCGGCGGCTACGAACTGCCCGCGGACCTCCATGCACAGCCCGCCATGCAGCGGGTCATCGCACTGGCCGGGAACGCCACCACCATCGTCAACGACCTCTACTCCTACACCAAGGAACTCGCCAGCCCCGGCCGGCACCTGAACCTGCCCGTGGTGATCGCCGAACGTGAGGGCATCTCCGACCAGGAGGCCTACCTGAAGGCCGTCGAGGTCCACAACGACCTCATGCACGACTTCGAAGCCGAAGCCGCCGCCCTGGCCGCCGCCTGCCCCGTCCCGAGCGTGCTGCGCTTCCTGCGGGGAGTGGCCGCGTGGGTGGACGGCAACCACTACTGGCACCAGACCAACACCTATCGCTACAGCCTGCCCGACTTCTGGTAAGGATGGACTTATTCGTGACCAGCACCGATCTCACCACCTCCGCCGACACTGCCCCCGACACCTCCATGTTCATCCCCTCGCCGGTGACGCCCTACCAGGGGGACATCGCCCGTTACTGGGACCACGAGGCACGGCCCGTGAACCTCCGCCTCGGCGACGTCGACGGCCTTTACCACCACCACTACGGCATCGGCGACGTCGACCACGCCGCCCTCGGCGACGCCGAGGACAGCGCCTACGAGAAGAAGCTGATCGCCGAGCTCCACCGCCTGGAGTCGGCGCAGGCCGAACTCCTCCTGGACCACCTCGGGTCCATCGAGCGCGACGACACGCTCGTGGACGCCGGCTGCGGCCGCGGCGGCTCGATGGTCATGGCCCACCAGCGCTTCGGGTGCAAGGTCGAGGGCGTCACCCTGTCCGCCAAGCAGGCCGACTTCGCCAACCACCGCGCCCGCGAACTCGGAATCGACGACCACGTTCACGCCCGCGTCTGCAACATGCTCAGCACGCCCTTCGAGACCGGCCAGGCCGCGGCCTCGTGGAACAACGAGTCGAGCATGTACGTCGACCTGCACGACCTCTTCGCCGAGCACTCCCGCGTCCTCGCGGTCGGCGGCCGCTACGTGACCATCACCGGCTGCTGGAACCCGCGTTACGGCCAGCCCTCGAAGTGGGTCTCCCAGATCAACGCGCACTTCGAGTGCAACATCCACTCCCGCCGGGAGTACCTGCGCGCCATGGCCGACAACCGTCTCGTACCCCAGGCCATCATCGACCTGACTCCGGCGACCCTGCCCTACTGGGAGCTGCGGGCCACGTCTTCCCTGGTCACCGGTATCGAAGAGGCGTTCATCAACTCGTACAAGGACGGCTCCTTCCAGTACGTCCTGATCGCAGCCGACCGCATCTGACCGGCCGCAGGCCGGCCGGCCGCCGGCCGAAAGGGCCGGGCCCGTCACCCGACGGACCCGGCCCGCGTGCTGTCGTTCACTTGCGCCAGATCTTCCGGTACGCCTCGCGGTAACCGGACGGATCCCATGAGGTGGCGCCGCCGCTGTTGTCGGCCGTCGTGATGTGGACGGGGGCCACGTAGCCACTGGCGGGCCGGCCGGCGAAGGCGCGGTTGAACTCGTCGACGATCTGCCAGCCCTGCTGGGACAGCGGCTCGGGGACGGTGGCGGCCTGGAACTGCCCGCTGTTGATCCGTTGGAAGGCGGAGGGGTCCCCGTCGCCCGCGCCGATGTTGAAGGGCGGTCCGGAGCCCGGTTTGCCGGCCGCGCGGAGGGCCGGGGCCGCGTCGGCGAAGTACAGGTCGTTGATGGCGACGGAGTAGGTCCACCTGTTCTGGAAGCGTGAGAGGAGGGAGGACACCGCCTGGGGGGTGCGGCTGCTCGCGTCCGGGATGGGGATGTTCTCGTACGTCAGGAGTTTCACGCCGGGACAGGTGGCGAGCTCCCGCTTGATCAGATCGGCCTTGTTCTTGGCGAACGGGATCGAGTCGTCGGTGAACAGGACCACCCCCGCGGTGCCGTTGGACCGGGCGATGATCCAGTCCGCGCTGATCCTCGCCACGTCCTCCACCTTGGTGGTGATGTTGGTGAAGAGTCCCGAGCTCTCGCTCGGGCCGGGCGAGTCCACCGCGTGCCAGCCGATGACGGGGATGTCCGCCGCTCGGGCCGCCGCCACTTGTCGTGAGGTCAGAAGGGGGTCGAAGCCGCCGATGACGATGCCCGAGGGCTTGAGGGTGATCGCCTGGCTGAGCGCCGCCTGGATGCCGGCGGGGGTGCCGTCTCCGTCGATCACCCGGACCTTCCACCCGATGGTCCTCGCGGCTTCCTGGACGCCCTTCGCGACGCCCGCGACTCCGGGGTTGGTCATGGTCTGCGCGACGTAGACGATGTTCCTGCCGGACACCGCGGCGGGGCCGCTGGTGGGACCGTTCCACGAGACGTCGCTGTTCTCGGCCTGCTGGACGGCCGTCCTGGCCTTCGTGAGGGCCGCGGGGCACTCCGCGTTCGGCGGCCCGGTACCGCTCGACGGGCCGCGCGCGCAGCCGGTGAGCAGGGCGGCGGCCGCCGTCAGCAGGGCGGTGGCTGTGCGGGTGGTCCTGCGGTTCGAGTACACGGTGCTCCTGACGCGGTGCGCGTACGAGGTGTTCTACGGACGGCCGTTCTCCGCCGGTGCGGCCGAGGGCTCCGCGAGCGACCGGCGGGTCGCGGTGGCGCCGGTGCGCAGCCGGCGGCGCGCGGAGTAGCCGGCCAGGCCGACGGCGATGAGCAGGGTGCCGCCGTTGAACAGCGGCGTGGCCCAGAACTGCGCGCCGAGCTGGCCGATCCCGGCGAGGCCGATGGCGAGGACGGCGACGGCCACGAGCGTGCCGAGGGCGTTGGCGCGGCCGGGCCTGATCGTGGTGGACCCGAGCAGGGCGCCGACGAAGGCGGGCAGCAGATAGTCCAGCCCGACGCTGGGGTTGCCGGTCTGCTGCTGGGCGGCGAGCAGGACCCCGGCGAAGCCGACGACCAGGCCCGATCCGGCGAAGGCGTACACGGAGTACCTGCGCGTGGGGATGCCGATGATGGCGGCGGCGCGCGGGTTGGAGCCGATGACGTACAGGTAGCGGCCGAGCGGTAGCCGCTCCAGCACCAGCCAGAGGGCGGCGGCCACGGCCAGGACGTAGAACGCGGTGACCGGCAGGCCGAGGAACCGGGAGTCGTAGACGCCGGTGAAGGAGGCGGGCAGGCCGTCCGGGCCGGGCACGATCCGGGAGCCCCCGGTGACCCATCCGGTGACGGCGTACATCATGCTGCCCGTGCCGAGCGTGGCGATGAAGGAGTCGATCTGCCCGAATTCGACGATGACGCCGTTGAGGGCGCCGACCACCGCCCCGGCGCAGACCACCACGAGGCAGGCGAGGGGCCAGGGCCAGCCTCCGTTGACGATGAGCTGCAGCACCATCACGTGCGCCAGACCGAGACCGTAGCCGATGGACAGGTCGAACTTGCCGGTGGCGATGGGGATCGTCGCGCCGAGCGCCAGGATGGCGGGGATCGACTGGTTGGACAGGATGGAGGAGATGTTGTCCCGTGTGGGAAAGGTGTCCGGCAGGGTGAGGGAGAAGACCAGGAACAGCAGGGCGGCGAGGGCCAGCAGGCCGTAGGTGCCGATCGGGTAGCCACGCAGGCGGCCCAGCGGGGACCGGGGCGAGCGGGAGGGGGAGGCGGTCATCGGCTCGTCGCAGCTCCGGTGATGGCGGGCATGGCCGAGGCGGTGCGGGTGAGTTCGGTGACGGTGAGGGCTGCGCCGGTGAGCTCGGCGCCCACGGTTCCGCGGACGAACACCAGGGCGCGGTGGCACACGTGGGCGACCTCTTCGAAATCGGTGGAGATGAGCAGGACCGCCAGGCCGGAGGCCAGGGCGTCGTCGAGCAGCCGGTGGATCGTGGCCTTGGCGCCGACGTCCACGCTCGCGGTCGGCTCTTCGAGGATGAGCAGGCGCAGCTTCCCCCGGAGCCACCGGCCGACCATGACCTTCTGCTGGTTGCCGCCGGACAGGGTGGCGATCGGGACCTCGCTGTCGCGGGGACGCACCGAGAACCGGTCGATCAGGGCGGTGGCCTCCACGCGCTCGCGCCGGGGGGCGATCCAGTGCAGCGCCGGCGCACCGGCCGCCCGGGGATTGGCCAGGAAGTTCTCCCGTACGGTCAGTTCGGCGGCGCAGCCCTCCTCCTGACGGTTGCCCGCCACGAAGCCGACGCCGGAGTCGAGGGCGGCGGCGACCGTACGGGGGTGGTACGGCCGGCCGTCGAGCAGCGCCCGTCCGGCGAGGATCGGCCGGGCGCCGGCGAGGGCGCGGCCCAGGTCCCGGTGGCCGGCGCCGGTCAGCCCGACCATGCCGAGGATCTCGCCGGCCCGCAGGGCCAGACTGACCGGGCCGGTGGACGCGGTCCGCACCGCGTCGAGGCTCAGGAGGGGCGGGCCGCCCGCGGCGGGGGGTGCGGCCGGCGCGTAGCCGGCCGGTTCGCGGCCCACGATGGCCCGCACGAGGCGGGCCGGGCTGTGTCCGGCGAGCTGACCCCGGTCGACGAGACGGCCGTCGCGCAGGACGGCGAAGGTGCCGGCCACCTTGTAGACCTCGTCGAGCCGGTGGCTGACGTAGAGGATGCCGTGCCCCCGGTCGCGCAGGGCGTGCAGTACGTCGAACAGCCGGGCGCAGTCCGCGGCGGGGAGGGTGGCGGTCGGCTCGTCGAGCACGATGAGCTCGGCCCGTGTCGCCAGGGCGCGGGCGATGGCGACCAGCGAGCGCTCGGCGGGGGCGAGGTCGGCGATCGGGGCGTCGGCGTCCAGGTGCCCGGCGACGATCCGCAGGGCCTCCTCGCAGCGTGTTCGGGTCTGCCGCCAGGAGATCAGTCCGCGGCGGCGCGGATAGCCGGTGCCCAGGGCGATGTTCTCGGCCACCGTCATCCACTCGACGAGGCCGAGATCCTGGTGGATGAAGGACATGGTCCGGGTGGCGGCGTGGGAGCCGAGCGGATGCCCGGCCACCGTCACCTCGCCCCCGTCGGCGTGGTGGACCCCGGCGAGGATCTTGATGAGGGTGGACTTCCCGGCACCGTTGGGGCCGAGCAGGGCGAGGATGCCGCCCCGGTGGATGTCGAGGTCGACCGCGGCCAGCGCGAGGGTGCCGCCGAACCGCTTGCCGAGACCGCGCACGCGGAGGAGGGGTTCTGCGCCGCCGGAGTGCGGGGGCGGGCCCATCGAGGTGCCGGGAGCGTCGTGCACGGGCTTCTCCGGGGGTCGGCCTCCGAGTTCCTTCCCGACTGCATCGTGATTCTATGCCGACTTGTTGCTATCTGTCCGGTATTTGGCTTGCCCGGATGCGCCGGTCACGGGTCGTCAAGCCGCATCCAGGGCGAACTCGGCCCAGATGACCTTGCCGTCGGTGGTGTAGCGGGTGCCCCAGGCCTGGGCGAGCTGTGCGACGAGGAACAGGCCGCGGCCGCCCTCGTCGGTCGTGGCCGCGTGGCGCATGCGGGGGGCGGTGCTACTGGTGTCGTACACCTCGCAGATCAGGGTGCGGTCGTGGATGAGGCGTACCCGGATGGGCCCGGCGCCGTAGCGGACGGCGTTCGTGACCAGTTCGCTGAGCAGCAGTTCCGTGGCGAACGCGGACTCGTCCAGCCCCCACCGGCTCAACTGGCCCACGGCGGCGGCGCGGACGTCGCAGACGCGGGCCGGGTCGGCGGGCAGGTCCCACGTGGCGATCCGGTCGGGGGGCAGGGCGTGGGCGCGGGCGACGAGGAGTGCGATGTCGTCGCCGGGGTGGTCGGGTGCCACGGCGTCGAGGACCGCCTGGCAGGTGTCCTCGGGCGCGCGGTCCGGGTGGGCCAGGACACGGCTCAGGCCGTCGAGGGCCACGTCGAGGTCGCGGTGGCGGTCCTCGATGAGTCCGTCGGTGTAGAGGACCAGCTGGCTGCCTTCGGGGAGGTCGATCTCGACTGATTCGAAGGGCAGGCCGCCGAGGCCGAGAGGGGGGCCGGCGGGCAGGTCGAGGAGTGTCACGGTGCCGTCGGGGCGTACCAGCGCGGGCGGAGGGTGGCCGGCGCGGGCCAGGGTGCACCGCTGGGAGGTGGGGTCGTAGATGGCGTACAGACAGCTGGCGCCGACGATGCCGGTGCTGCCGACGGCGGGATGGTCCCCGCCCTCCTCCCGGTCCAGGCGCACCATGAGGTTGTCCAGGTGGGTGAGGAGCTCGTCCGGGGCGAGTTCCAGCTCGGCGAAGTTGCGGGCGGCCGTGCGCAGTCGGCCCATGGTGGCGGCGGCGTGCAGTCCGTGCCCGACGACGTCGCCGACGAGGAGGGCGACGCGGGTGCCGGACAGGGGGATGACGTCGAACCAGTCGCCGGCGACTCCGGACTCGGCGGGCAGATAGCGGTGGGCGACCTCGACGGCGCTCTGTTCGGGGAGGCCGCGCGGGAGCAGGCTGCGTTGCAGGGACAGCGCCAGGGTGTGTTCGCGGGTGTAGCGGCGGGCGTTGTCCATGCAGAGGGCGGCGCGGGCGGCGAGCTCCTGGGCCAGCGCGCGGTCGTCGTCCCCGTAGGGAGCGGGGTCCTGCGAACGGTAGAAGCTCGCGATGCCCAGAAGGACGCCGCGGGCGAGCAGGGGGACGGCGATGAGGGAGTGGATGCGGTGCGCGAGGAGCAGCTCGGCGTGCTCGGGGTCTTGAGCGATCCAGCCGAAGGCGGCCCTCAGGTCGGGTTCCAGTACGGGCTGCCCGGTGGTCAGACAGCGCATGTGGGGCGTGGTCGGGCTGAGGCTGACCTGCCGGCCCACCGGATAGAAGGGGCAGTCATCGCGGATGCCGTGGACCACCGTACGGTGCATTTCGGTGGCGGGGTGGGCGGACTCCTCGCCGCGCAGCACGGCCTCGGGCAGGTCGATGGTGACGAAGTCGGCCAGCCGCGGTACCGCTGTCTCGGCGAGTTCCCACGCGGTGCGGCCCACGTCCAAGGTGGTGCCGATGCGGTTGCTGGCCTCGGCCAGCAACTCCAGGCGGCGCCGGGCGGCGACGGCGTACTTCCCCACCTCGGGCTCGCCCACCAGCACCAGCCCCCTGACCGTGCCCGGAGCGTCGTCGCCGGTGCCGGGCGCACCGGGAGCGCGGGCCGCCGTCGGGACCGGGCCGGGGGGTGCGGCGGCCCGGGGACGGCGCCTGGGGGGCGGGCCGGCCGGGGCCGGGGCCGGGGCAGGGGCGGGGGCGGGGGCGGGGGAGGGGGCCGGGGCGTGCCGTGTGTCCTCGTCGGGGAGGAGTGCCTCGACGACCACACCCTCCACCCCGGAGGGGCTCGTCACGGGACGGCTCACCAGGGTGACCGACCGGCCACGGGACAGGGACACCTCGGCGGCAGCCCGCCGGGCCGAGGACATCAGCTCCGTGGCCTTCTCCTTGAGGGTCGTCTGATCGCTCTGCTCCAGCTCGCTCTGGAGCAGGTCGTCCATGGAGACCGGCTGCCCCTCGCGGGCATCGTCGCCGTGCACGACCCGGTTCTCGGCGTCGAGGTACGCCTGGAGCAGGCCGCGCTCCCGCGCCGAACTCTGTTCCATCAGCCGTCGTTCGATGGCTTCGGCGGCCCTGCGTACCAGGGGGACCAGCGCCGGGCTCGCGTCGGTGTAGGGATAGCCGAGGCACAGGACGCCCTCGATGTGGCCACTGAGCTGGTCACGAACGGGAATTGCGGTACAGGCGCTCGACTGGGACCGCTCGGCGAAGTGCTCGGCGCCGTAGACCTGGCAGAGCCGCCTTTCGGCGAGCGTGAGACCGATCCCGTTCGTCCCCGCGACATGCTCGGCGAACACGAAACCGGGAACGGTCTGGATCGCGGCGAGCCGCCTGACCATGGACTTCTCTCCGAAGCGGCGTTCGAGCACCGTGCCGAGTCCATCGGCGAGGCAGATGTTCATCCGGCTGCCCGCGAAGAGGGCCTGCAGCCGGTCCAGCACGGGCCCGGCGGCGCGGACGAGCCGGCCGTCCGGGTCGAAGTCCTGCGTGAAGGGAAGATCGGTCTGGTCCGGTGACAGCCCCAGCAGCCGACTGCGCTGCCACGAGCTCAGGATGGGACTTCTCACGCTCCCCTCGACCGACTCGCCGTGCAGGAACCGGTCACGGGAACGCACGGGGCCGATGCGGTCTCCGATGGCCCCCATCTGCACCACTTCCCTCACCGGAACGCTCTCGATCGCCCGGTTTGAGTATATTCCTCACATTTTGGTAGAGGGTGTGAGAGCGGGGCTCGCGGCGGCCCCCGCGGGTCCACGGACCCCGTCCTCGGCATCACAAGATCGCGACCGGGTTGACGGGCGAGCCCGTTCCGCCGGGGACGTTCAGCGGTGCCACGACGATCATGAACTCGTAGCGCCCCGCCTCGGCGCAGGCGGCGGAGAGTGTTTCGAGGTCCAGGTTGTCCAGCAGCGGTACCCCCATGGCCGAGATCGCCAGCGCGTGTACCGGGGAGTGCAGGCCCTCGACCGGAGACGGCCGTACGTCGCTGTCCCCGTCGCCGCCGAGCAGGGCAACGGCCCGCTCGGCCAGCAGCGGCACGGCGTCCACGTGCCAGCCCGCGCTCGCCGCGTCGGGGTTCCAGGGGCCGGTGTCCCGGCGCCGGCGGCAGTGGCCGGAGCGCAGCAGCACCGCGTCGCCGTCCGCGATCGTCACGTCGAGTGCCTTCTCCGCGAGGAGGAGGTCCCGGGCGTGCACCGCACGCCCGGGTTCCAGCCAATCGACGCCGAGAACGGCGGGCAGGTCGAGGAGTACGCCCCTGGTCACGAGGGGGCCGAGCGCCGCCACCGCGCCGAAGCGGGCGCCCGCGGCGTCGATGACCTCGTGCGCCGCCCGGCCGTCGAAGAGTTGCCCTCGGTAGGCGATGTGTGACAGCGCGTCGAGGTGGCTCACGCCCTTGCCGTGATAGTCCACGGCAAGGAAGTCCTTGTAGGTGGACGGTTCCGGGGCCTCCACGTCGCCGAGGTCGGACATGTAGTGCAGCGCGGGCCTTGCGTTGTCCGGGCCGGGTCTGGTGTCCCAGGGCCGCCCCATCGGGACGACCGTGCCGGAGCGGACGAGGGCGGCGGCCCTGCGCACGTGGTCCGCCGTCACCCTGTTCCAGGCGCCGCGGTCGGCCGCGGGCCAGCGGCCCCACGTACGGACCGCCTCGAAGAGTGCGTCGAACTCCTGGCGGGAGACGGCGGGCCCGTTGCCGGGAACGGCCGGCGGCGGGGGGCCGGGGACATCGGCGGGGTCACTGCTCATGTGTCATCAGCGCTCCAAGGTTCGTAGGGCTGTGCCCTCCCCGCACAGTGAACGATTCGGCCCACCAAGTGGCCGTGGCCTCGCCGGAAGAGGGTGCCGGCGTATGTCCGGCGCACGGCGCTCACGTTGTCCTGATGCCAACCCCGCGGTGTGCGCCGCTCGCGCTAGTGTGCGCACGTGAACTTTCATGTCGTCATAGGTTTTGGACCCGCCGGGGCCGCCACTGCTCGGTTGCTGGCCGAACAAGGCCGTTCCGTACGCGTCGTCACCCGTTCGGGCCGAAGCCCGGAACCCGGAATCGAGCATGTCGCGTTCGACGCGACGGACAGCGAGCGGCTGACCGAAGCCGCGCGCGGCGCGGCCGCGATCTACAACTGCGCAGCCCCGCCCTACCACCGCTGGGTGAGTGAATGGCCGCCGCTGGCCTCGTCGGCCTGCGCCGCGGCCGAGGCGACCGGGGCCGTCCTGGTCATGCTGGGCAACCTCTACGGATACGGACCGGTCGGCGGTCCGATGACCGAGGACCTGCCGCTCGCGGCGACCGGCCCCAAGGGCCAGGTGCGCGCCGCTGGATGGGAGCAGGCGCGGACACTGCACGAACAGGGTCGTATCAAGGCGGTGGAGGTACGGGCCTCGGACTTCTTCGGACCCGGCGTGACCGAGGGCGGCCACCTCGCCGCGCGGGTCGTGCCACCGCTGCTGCGCGGCAAGCCGGTCACCACCCTCGGGAACCCGGACGTCCCGCACAGCTGGACCTATCTCCCCGACGTGGCCAGGACCTTGGCCGAGGTCGCGACGGAGGAGCGGGCCTGGGGGCGGCCCTGGCACGTCCCGACGGAGGGCGCGCTGTCCGTACGGGAGATGGTCGAACGCCTTGCCGCCCAGTCGGGAACGGGGCCGGTCGCGGTGCGCAGGCTCCCGTCCGCCGTGGTGGGTGTGGCCTCCCTCTTCTCCCCGCTGATCCGGGAACTGAAGGAGATCCGTTACCAGTTCGACCGTCCGTTCGTCGTCGATTCGAGTGCTTACGAGGCGGCGTTCGCGGCACGAGCCACGCCCGTCGACGAGCAGGTCAAGGCGACCGTGGACTGGTGGCGCGAGCGACTGGCAAGCACCGGGTGACGTCCGTGACAGCGATTGATTCCATAGTGGACCCAAGGGAAGCGCGGCGGGACGACATCGCCATCGTGGGGATGGCGTGCAGATTCCCGGGAGCGCGCGATGTGAACCAGTACTGGCGGCTCCTGACGGCTCCGCAGGCACAGTTCTCCAGCATTCCGGACTCGCGGTGGCGCACCGCCACCTTCCTCAGCGACAACTTCCGTGACACCTCGTCCGCCTACACGGACACCATGGCGCTGCTGCCGGACGTGGACCACTTCGACGCGGCGCACTACGGCATCCCGCCCCGGCGGGCCAGGGCGATGGATCCTCAGCACCGGCTGCTGATCGACCTCGCCCGGGAGGCGATCCAGGACGCGGGGTGGGAAGCCGACGGCTTCGACCGCGAGGAGACCTCGGTGATCACGGCACTCACCGAGAGCGGCTACCGCGAACTCAGCACCCTGCAGATCCGGATGCGTCAGCTGGCCGGTGGCGAGTTCGGGGCGCGGCCGAGCGATCCGCGGTGGCTGGAGACGGTCCGCGCCGTCGACGGGCTGAACGGCACGTCCGTGGCCGGGCTCCTGCTCAACATGGGGCCGAACACGATCAGTTCGGTCTTCGATCTGCACGGCGAGAGCTATGCGCTGGACGCGGCGTGTTCCGGTGGACTCATGGCCGTGGCCAACGCCGTGTACGCACTGCGCGCCGGCCGGTCCCGCATCGCACTCGCGGGGGGCGCCCAGCTGGTACTCGCTCCCGATCTGCTGGTGGGGCTGTGCCGGATCGGCGCCATCTCGCGCAGCGGCCGGTGCATGCCGTTCGGCGCGCAGGCCGACGGCTTCGTACTGGGCGAGGGCGCCGGTGTCCTGGTGTTGCGGCCCCTGGCCGACGCGCTCGCGGCCGGCGATCGCGTCTACGCGGTCATCCGGGGCGTGGGAACGGCCAACGACGGGACCGTCCAGGGCGGTATGCACCCCCAGGCGGCCGGTCAGCTCCGAGCCCTGCGCCGGGCCTACCGGGACGCGGGGCTGCCCCCCGACGCGGTGGGCTACCTGGAGGCACACGGCACCGGGACCACGGTCGGCGATCCCGTCGAGCTCGCCGTCCTGCGCGAACTGCGCGGTGAGCGGGCCGCACCCGCCTACCTCGGCGCGGTCAAGGCGGTGGTCGGGCACTCGCTCAACTCGGCGGGGATGGCCGGGCTCATCAAGTCGGTCCTGGCCGTGCAGCGGGGGGTGATACCGCCGCAGCCGGAATTCGACCTCGCCGACCGCTCCGTACTGGACGCCGCGCGGCTGACCGTCCCGACGAAGCCGAGCCGATGGCCGCAGAACGCCTCGCCGCGCCGGGCGGGCGTGAGCGCGTTCGGCTTCGGCGGTACCGGCGTCCACATGGTGGTGGAGGAGTGCACCACAGCACCCGCACCGGACCACCCGGCATCCGCCGGGGAACCGCACCTCCTGGTCCTCAGCGCCCGCGACCGGGACGGGCTGGCACGCTACGCCCGCGAACTGGCGCACACCATAGCCGAGGACCAGCCGTCGCTGGCCGGCGTGGCGGACACCCTGGGCCGCCGGGCTCCCTTCACGGAGCGCCTCGCCCTGGTGGCGGAGGACGCCGCCGACGCCGCCGCGAAGCTCACGGCGGCGGCCGCGGCCGTGGCGGCGGGCCGTACGGGGGAGCTCGGGCCGGGACAGGTGGTCGGTACGGTGTCCGCCGGCGAGCTGTCCGAGGTCGCCGTACCGGCGCCGGGCTCGATGTCCCGGGAGGAACGCAGGGCGGCCTTGGCCTGGCTCGCGGAGGGCGCCGCCACCGGCCCGGGGCTCCGTCCCGTGACGGAACGCGTGCCCCCGTGCACCCTGCCGCCGAGTCCGCTCGCCCCGCGTCGTCACTGGGTCGTGGACGAGTCGTTGCGCGAGGTGGCGGATCCGGCCGGAGCGGTGGACCCGCCCGAGGCGGCGCCGGCGGCGGCCCCCGCGATGGCACGCGCGGTGGCACCCGCTGTGGCCCGGTTCGGCGGCGCGTCCGCCAGGTCCGTCGTGCTCGAAGAGGTGTCGCGGACCGGCGTCTTCCCGCTCTCCGACGTGAACGAACGGATGACGCTGGTGACCGATCTCGGCTTCGACTCCCTGATGTTGCAGGAGCTGGAAGTCAACATCGGCAAGCGGGTACCGGGCTTCCGGACCGAGGAGTTGTTCTCGCCCGGACTCACCGTCGGTCGGCTGATCACGCTGGTCGATCCGGACGGCGCCGTGCCGAGGGACCCCGTACCGACGGCCGCCGTGCCCAAGGCCGCCGTGCCGACGGCCGCCGTGCCCAAGGCCGACGCCGAGCCATCGCCCCGTACGACGCCGCCGGAGTGGAGTGCCGAGACGGCGAGCGTCGACGACTTCCCGGAGGTCGGCCAGTTCGAGCGGCGCCTGAGCTCGATCGTCGGCAGCGGGGCGGACTTCCCGTACTTCCGCGTCCACGAGGGCAACATCCGCGACACCACGGTGATCGGGGGACGTGCGTACCTCTCCTTCGGAAGCTACAACTACCTCGGGATCTCCGGGCATCCGGCGGTCAACGAGGCCGTGCACCAGGCGGTGGACCGGTACGGAACCTCCGTCTCGGCGAGCCGCGTGCTCTCGGGTGAACGGGACCTGACCGTGCGGCTGGAGCGGGCGCTGACCGACTTCCTCGGTGTCGGGGACTGTCTGACGCTGGTGAGTGGCCATGCCACCAACGTCACCGCGATAGGGCACCTCGTCGGCGCGGGGGACCTCGTGCTGCACGATGCGCTCGCGCACGACAGCATCCTGCAGGGCTGCGCCCTGTCCGGGGCGGCGCGACGCCCGTTCGCCCACAACGACATCGGTCAGCTGGAGCACATGCTGCGGCTCAACCGGTCCCGGTTCCGGCGGGTGCTGATCGCCGTCGAGGGCGCCTACAGCATGGACGGCGACCTCGTCGACCTGCCCGCCGTGATCGAACTGAAGAAGCGTTACGGTGCGCTGCTGATGGTCGACGAGGCCCACAGCATCGGCACCGTGGGCGAAGGCGGCCGGGGGGTCGGCGAGTTCTTCGGCGTCGACCGGTCCGACGTGGATCTGTGGATGGGAACCCTCTCCAAGGCCTTTGCCAGCTGCGGCGGTTACCTCGGCGGCTCGGCCCGGATGGTGCGCTGGCTGCGTCACACGCTTCCGGGCTTCGTCTACAGCGTCGGTCTGACTCCGGCCAACGCGGCCGCGGCGCTGGCCGCGACCGAGCTGATCACCGCGGAACCGCATCGGGTCCGCGCCCTCGGTCGGAACTCCGAGCTCTTCCTCGGCCTGGCCGCCTCGGCCGGTCTGGCGACGGGCTCCAGCGCGGACACTCCGATCGTGCCGTGCATCCTCGGCGACTCGGCGCGGACCCTGCGCGTCGCGGACGGGCTGTTCCGCCGGGGTGTCATCGCCGATCCGATCTTCCACCCCGCCGTGGACGAGGGGCAGTCGAGGCTGCGCTTCTTCGTCACCAGCGAGCACCGCGAGGACGACATCCGACGGGCGGTCTCGATCCTGGCCGAGGAGGTGGCGGCGTCCGCCGGGCAGTAAGCGGCTCATCTCAGATCAGGGTGCGTTCTATCCGGCTGAGCGTGGCGCTCTTTCCGGGATCGCCGCCCTCTCCTGCCTCCGTGGCCGGGGGCGCACCGTGCCGCTGCTCGGCGTTGCCCATGCGCTGGGACAGCAGATAGGCGATGATCTCCGCCTCCTGTTCCTGGACGTCGTCGTAGGTCGCGCGCAGGAGCATGTCACGTACGAGTTGGGGGTCGAGGTTGGGGAAGAGGAGGCGGGCGGCCGCCTCGTCCAGCCCACCTGCCCCGCGATGGCAGCAGATGATGTGGCCCAGCTCGTGCAAGATGATGTGCTCCTGATGCGCGCTGGTGGTGTTGGCGTCGTAGAAGATGAGGTCCTCGTCGCGTGCGGCCACCCACATGCCGCACGGATGCGAGGAGGGCATCTGCATCGGGACCAGCGTGATCGGACGGTCGCGCACCTCACCGAGGTGGCGGCACAGTTCGGCCACGTCGGTCACCTTGGGGAGGTCGAGTCCGGCGATCCGCCGGGCGCCGGCCTTCCGGAGCTTCTTGAGCTGGCTGCGCCGGTCCTGATCGGCCGACCGCTCCTTCCAGGCGCCCCTCATGCGGGCTCGGAGGAGTCGGCGGAGTCGGAAACGGGCGGCAGGCCCTGCAGCTGGCGGTACTGGTCCATGATGGCCGTGATGGCCTGGAGGTTCTCCTTCTTCATCCCGGCCGCGCGCATCGCCACCGCGCGGACACCGGACTGCCGCAGCGCCTCGATGGCGGCGATCTCGCTGAGCACCGACTCGGCGACCTTGTCGTCGAAGAAGTAGGCGACCGAAACTCCGAAGAAGCGAGCCAGGGCTGCCAGGAGGTCAGGCGAGGGATTGGAGCGCTTCCCCGTCCGCAACTGCGACAAGTACACACCCCCGACCTTGAGTTCGGGGTTGGCCCGCTTCAGCTCCTCCGCCACCTCGGCATTGGTCCAGTGCCTGCCCTTGGGGCGAACCGTCTTGAAGAGGTCGTCGAGGCGCACTGCGAGCAGGGGCCGGTCATCGGTCTCGGTCTCAGTCTCGGTCATGGTGAATCTTCCTCCCGTCACCTCCTCGGTATAGCCCTTAGCTATACGTCAGTTTCACAGATTAGCGGTCAGTTGACAATTGGCCTGGACTCCGCCAACGTTGGGCCTGCCGATAGCTGCCAGCTAACTCGACACTCACGGGGGATGCCGAGTTGGCCGGCGGTGAAATCGGACTGGCCCGGCCCTCGGGGGATGGGCCGGGCCAGTCCGGGCGGGAGCCACCCGTCCGGCCCACAGAAAAGCGGGGGAACGGGGGATGCCCGCCCGGTTTGACGGGGGATGCAAACCGGGCGGGAGCTCTCAACTCGCGGTGCCGAGTTTACTGTAGGCGGCCGCGACTTGGGTGAGCCAGGCCACTTCCGCGGTGAAGTTGTCCGTGTCCCGGTCGTCGAAGTCCCCGGCGTCCTTGTTGTCTTGGGGGACGGTTCCGTTCCGCTTGGCGAGCAGGGCCTGCTTGATCTGCGCCGCTTCCGTGAACGCCTGCCGCGACTCCTCGCTCGCCTCCTTGCCCGGTCCGCCGGCGCCGTGGGTGGTGCGGTCGATGTACGGGCGCAGATCCCGCCATCCGTCACGTATTTCGACGACCCGCCGGTGGAGGCGGTAGTCGAGGTCCGAGACCGAGGCGCCGGGCGGCTCCAGGGCGATGTCCGGGGAGGACTCGTACAGGTCCCGCCAGAGCGGGTAGAGCGCCCGGTACGAGCGGTACGTGCGGGCCCACTCCAGGAGCCGGGCGGCCGACGGGGCCCAGGCGGACATGGTCAGGCCAAGCGAGAGGATCACGATGCCCGTCGCGCTGAAGACGTTGGAGGCGAGCTTCCAGACGCCGATGTCGACCCCGGCCGCCGCGGTCAGGATGTTGACCGTCCTCGCCAGGCAGTAGAGGAAGAGGACCACCGCCGCGACGGACAGCATCCGCAGTGCTTGCCGAAGCGAGGCGTTGTCGGTCATCCGGGCGTAGGGACCGCACTGGCGGAAGATCGTGACGCACGGAACCGCCTGGGACACGATGAAGGCCAGGAGGTACGTGAGCACCAGCGGCTGGCCGCTGCCGGTGTCGAAGTCCGAAGCGGGCCGGCCGGGGCCGTCGGCGAGGAGGAACAGGGCCGTCAGGAGCACGTCGAGGGTGATGCCGATGATCAGCCAGTAACGCGTCTTGCGGACCGCTTCCTCGTCGGCCGCCGCCCACCGCAGCAGGATGATCTGCGCGCTCACGCAGAAGGCGACCGCCGACAGGTGCATGACGAGGATGGCGAGGTTGCCGACGCCCAGGAAGCGCTCGCTCCCCATGGCGACGGCACCCATGGTGAAGGTGAGGCACTGGAGCAGCAGAGTGGTGATCAGCGCGCGATAGGCGCTGTCCTTCCAACTGCGCCGTGCCTGGCACAGCCGGTACACGAGCGCCGCGTACGAAGAGAGCGCTGCTATGACGAAGCAGAGGGTTCTGGTGGTGTTCACATCCTGATTTTCTGCAGGTGCCGCGTGGGCGGCGGACGGTTCAGTCGGTGTTCTCGCCCGAGGGGACCACGAGGCCGATGCTCTCGGCCGCCACGGCGATGGCGTAGTCGAAGAATGCGGCCTCGTCCCGGACGCTGTCGTGGGTACGGCTGAAGACCTGGAACACCAGGAGGCCGATCAGGTTGCTCCACAGGACGATGCCGCGCTCGATGATGTCCGAGAACGGAGCCTCGGGCACGCCGCCGAAGGCCTCGATGGCGGCGGGCAGGAGCAGCGGCGGACCGGGCACCGCCCGCCGGGGCGGGGTGAGCTCACCGGCCTGAAGCGCCGAGCCCACGATGCCGGCGAGCACCGCGGGTGTGCGCGAGGCGGGCGGGACCGTGTCCTGCGGGGCGTGGTAGCCCGGAACGGGAGAGCCGTAGATCAGCGTGAACTCGGCGGGGTTGTCGAAGGACCACTGCCGCAGCGCGCGCGTGACGGCGAGGAGCCGTGCGCCCGCCGTCGCGTGGGCGGTCGTGGCCGCCTGATCGGCCTGCTCCATCGCGGCGCCGGACGCGTTGTAGGCGTCGATGACCAGTGCGGTCAGCAAGTCGTCCCGGTGCGGGAAGACGGCTTCCACCTCAGCGACGCCCAGACCGCTGTCGCGCGCCACGGCATCCAGGGACAGCCCTCCGGCACCCAGCTTCACCAGTTGTTGCCGCGCGGTGTCCTTGATCACCGCCGAGAGCGTGGTGTGGTCGGCGGTCGAACTCGTTTCGGAAACGTCCATGCCGGAACCGTACCCGCAGCCAACAGCAGCCGTGAGGCCGGCTTTCCGCGGCACCCCGGCCATGCGATCCGATCCGGCCACCTCGTGCTCGCGCCTTGAGCGGTCCGACGGGAGCTCCAAGTGCCCTTGCCGTCAAGTGCACTCCAAGTCCTAGACTGACGCCTCCAACTCCCCCCCGCCCTGCGACGGAGCACCGGTATGCGCTATCGAATCCTCGGCCGGACCGGCATCGAGGTCAGCACCCACTGCCTCGGCACGATGATGTTCGGTGCCATCGGCAACCCCGACCACGAGGACAGCGCACGCATCATCCACGCCGCGCTCGACGCCGGCATCAACTTCGTGGACACCGCCGACATGTACTCGGCCGGCGAAAGCGAGGAGATCGTCGGTAAGGCGCTCAAGGGCAGACGCGACGACGTCGTGCTCGCCACGAAGGTGCACTTTCCGCTGGGGGAGGGACGCAACCGCAGCGGCAACTCCCGCCGCTGGATCCTCAAGGCCGTCGAGGACAGTCTGCGGCGCCTGGACACGGACTGGATCGACCTCTACCAGGTGCACCGTCCCGACCACACCACCGACATCGAGGAGACCCTGTCCGTCCTCAGCGACCTGGTGAGGGCGGGCAAGATACGGACGTTCGGCTGCTCCACGTTCCCCGCCGAGGACCTCGTCGAGGCTCACCACGTGGCGGAGCGGCGCGGACTGATGCGGCTGCGCACGGAGCAGCCGCCGTACTCGATCCTCGCGCGCGGCATCGAACGGTCCGTGCTGCCCGCCGCGCAGCGCCTCGGCATGGGAGTGCTGACCTGGTCACCCCTCGCCTCGGGATTCCTGTCCGGCGCCTACCGCGAGGGCCGGCCCGTCGACTTCACCACCGGCCGCGCCAAGCACACCCCGCACCGCTTCGACCCCGCCGTCCCGGGCAACGCCGCGAAGCTCGCGGCCGTCGAACAACTCGTCGCTCTCGCCGAAGAGATGGGCTGCACCCTGCCGGAACTGGCCGTCGCCTTTCCGTTGGTGCACCCGGCCGTCACATCGGTGATCATCGGTCCGCGCACCATGGACCAGCTCTCCTCGCTGCTCAAGGGAGCCGACCTGCTGCTCGACGACGCGGTGCTCGACCGTATCGACGAAATCGTGGCGCCTGGCACCGATCTCTACCGGGCCGACGGTGTCTGGCAGCCGCCGTCCCTCACCGAGCGCGCGCGGCGCAGGCGCCCGGCGGGGGAGTCCGACGGCGCCATCGATCGTCGGTAGACGCGGTTGCACGGGAGTCAGGATGAACGTGAACTCCGCCGACGCGAGTTCGAGCCGGTACGGAGGAAGGACCCCGGGTCCCACAGCGGCGCTGCCGAGGCGCCCTGTGGTGCCGTGCGGCGTCGAGCTGTTGGTCCGTCCAGCGGCGCGCGGCGAAATGGAACGGCTCTTCGCCCGCGACGTGCAGGCCTCTCCCGGAGCCGTCGGTGAAGGTGGCCCAGCGGATGTCCGCACGGTTGCCGTTCTCCTGGGGGCGCACGCCCGGCGTCTGCAGCTCGTCCACGGTCGCGCGGAAACGTCCGACGCGAACCGCCTGACGCGAGTCGGGATAGGCCTCGCCCGGGCCCGTGCCGAACCACTCCACCCGGGACCGGTCGGCGGGAATCTCCCAGTCGAGTGTCGTGGAAGTCGACGCCTCGCTCCGGCCAGTGGCCGACGGGTTCGGCACGCACCCGCAGGCGCAGGCTGCCACCGTTGCTGTCCCAGCGGTAGGTGGTGAGGGTAGCCGGAGCTGCCCGCGGCGGCGGCGCTGCGGACGACGACGGCCATGCCCTGTGCGTCCGGGGTGACGCAGACGGTGCGGGACCGCAGTCGGTCCAGGCCGCGGTCCTTCCAGTAGGCGGCGTCGCGCTGGGACCAGCCGCGGTCGTTGTCGGTAGGGGCGCGCCACAGGTTCAGCCGTGGTCCGCGGAGGGGAAGTTCGCCGATGCCGAGCAGAGCTCCGGTGGTCCGGTCGAAGCGGCCGGGGCCGAGCAGAATGTGCTCGCCCTCGCGGTGGGCCGGGCGCGGCAGGCCGATCGGTCGGCGGCGGCCCCTCGCGGAGAGCTGGAGCTGTCCCCGGGCGACCACGTGACCTTCGGGAGCCCACTCCGCGGGCTTGCCCAGCTCCGCTTGGACGGTGAGCCAGAGCTCGCCCCCGCCGTCCTGCGCGCCCTGGGGGCACCTCCCAGCGGCAGCTGGGGGAGGGGGTCCAGCCGAGGCAGTGGCAGCCGGCCCTGCTCCTCGGCCGCGAGCTCCCGTGTGGGCAGCACGCCGTGGGCCAGCGCGACCCGTGCGCGGGCCAGCGATCAGGTGAACCGCAGATGGGACAGGCCCAGCACCTCATAGCGGTTCTCCACTACGAGGGTGTCTGCCTCCTGGTGGGGGCCGATGCCGACGGGGGCGATCACCTTCGCGTACTCCAGGAGGCCGGGGGAGGGGGCGCGGTCGGGGAAGACCAGGCCGTCGCAGATGAAGTTGCCGTCGTGCAGGTCCTCGCCGAAGTCGCCGCCGTAGCCGAAGTACTCGCGCCCCTGGGCGTCGCGGGTGTGCGCAGTCCCTGGTCCATCCACTCCCAGACGTAGCCACCCTGGACCCGCGGGTACGCGTCGCACAGCTCCAGGTATTCGGCGAGCCCGCCGGGCCCGTTGCCCATGGCGTGGGTGAACTCGGTGAGCAGGAAGGGCTTGCGGTTGCGCGCGTCGTCCGCCGGGTCGCCGCAGCCGGCGCGGGCCGGGTAGGAGACCTCGCCCGGCAGCAGCTGTCCCCGGCCTCGTTGCCGAGCGACCACAGGATGACGCTCGGGTGGTTCTTGTCCCGTTCCACGGTCCGCTCGATGCGGTCCAGGTAGGCGTCGTGCGGGCTCACCGGCTTCGCACTCCACCTGCTCCGGGACCGCGACGCCGTGCGATTCCCAGAACGGTGCATCGGTCTGCATGACCAGCACCATCACCGTCCACAACCGACAGTGCCAGAACCCGCTCCTGGCCAACAAAGCCAAGGTGGGGCACGGGAGTCAGGTGCACTACCCAGGGGCGTTCGGTTACCTGACGCGGTCAAGCCGTGCGGGCGCGGAGGCGGCGCAGCATGCGCGGGTCCTCGAAACCGACCGAGCGGGCGGCGGCGTCGATCGTCGCGCCGTGGCTGATGAAGTGTTGGGCGCGTTCGAGGCGGAGGGTCTGCTGGTAGCGCAGTGGGGTGAGCCCGGTTGCGCGGCTGAAGAGGCGGGTGAGGGTGCGTTCGCTCACGCCGACGGCCGAGGCCAGGGTGGGGAGGGGGAGTGGTTGGTCGAAGCGCGCGTCGATGAGGTCCTGGGCGCGGTGCACGGTGTCGTCGAGGTGGGACCGGTGCCGGAGCATCGCGCTGGACTGCGGTTCGTGGCCGTTGCGGCGAGCGTAGACGACCATGTCCCGGGCCACTTGGGCGGCGACGGCCGGGCCGTGCCGGGTCGCGACCAGGTGCAGGGCCAGATCGATGCCGCTGGCGATGCCGGCCGAGGTGATCACCCGGTCGGCGGCGGTGAACAGGACGTCGCGGACGACCACCGCCCTGGGGTGGCGCAGGGCCAGCTCGTCCTGCAGGTCGTGGTGGGTGGTGCAGTGGCGGCCGTCGAGCAGGCCGGCCTGGCCGAGCGCCTCGGCTCCGGCGCAGACGCTGGCCACCGTCCCGCCCCTGGCGTGGTGGTCCCGGAGGACCTGGAGGGAGGCGGCGCCGATGGCGGGGCCGTCGGCCAGGGTGCGTGTCCGCCAGCCGGGCACCACGATCAGATCCTCTGGCCCGAGCTCGGGCCAGTCGAGCCCGGCCACCAGCGGCAGCCCCTGGGCGGTGGAGACCTGTGGCTGCTCTGCGATGTAGGCGAGCGTGTAGGGGTGCCCGAAGTCGGCGGCCGTGGAGAAGACCTGCGCGGGTCCGGCCAGGTCCAGCAAGTGGACTCCGGGCACCAGGAAGAAGACGATGTGGCTCACGATTCGGTCATCATGCCGGAAGTCCTGCTGCGGCCTCCAGCTGGTCGACCGTCGCGATGGTGGCGAAGCGTCCGGCGAGGGCGTATTCGGTGCGCCTGATGACCTCTTCGGCAGGCAGTGTGCGGGGGTCGGCCAGCAGTTCGGCGACACTCTGGTCGGCGGGCGCGTCGCGGTGGGGGATGGGGTTGGTCGCGGTCGCGTCGATGACGAAGGTGACCTGATAGCCGAGGTCGCTGGCGACGCGGGTGGTGGTCTCCACGCACTGCTCGGTGCGGATGCCGCAGACGGTGAGTTCACGGATACCGCGCGCGGTGAGGAGTTGCTGCAGGTTGGTGGTGGTGAAGGCGTTGTGTGAGGTCTTGTGGATCAGCGGCTCCCCATCCGCTCGCTCCAGCTCCTCCATCAGCCGGACATGGCCGAGGGCCGGGTCGAAGACATCGCCGGTGCCGGGCTCGGAGTGCAGTACCCACACCACCAGGTCCCCGGCCTGACGGGAGAGACGGACCAGGCGGTTCACCTGGTCGGCGATCTTCGGATCGGAGGTGGTTGCCCACAGGGGACGGGCGCGGAAGGACTCCTGGACATCGATGACAATCAGTGCTCGGGTCATATTCCCAAGCCTGAGCCGCGCGGGCGGGGCGGCGACAGGCCGCATCGGGTCCGGCAGCGGACCGATCCGGTCAGCAGTAGGCGCCTATGCCGTCCCGCTTCGCACGCGCAGTTGATCAAGCAAAGCTTTGCGCCTCTGGATGATGCACATCAGGGCGTCCGCGGCCGCTGGCGGGCCGAAGGCGACGCGGGTCTGGCAGACCGCCCCAGCAAACCCGGCAGGACCCCGCACCGCACCCCGGCGGACATCGAAGAAGCAGGGATGCGGCGGGCGCCACGGCAGCGACCCGCCCGGTCGACCGGCCCCTTGCCGCAGCGATGACCGCGGGCCCCGCCGTAGAAGCGGGGGCTGCGGACGTGGTGCCGGTTCATGAGAGGCACCCAGCCATGGGTATCCGCTGCCACGCCGGAGGCGGCCTCAAGCAAGGCGAACAAGAGGTATAGCGCGGTAGAGCTTCATGGTCTCTCTCCTGAGCAGCTTGGACCGCGTCGGCGCCAGCGCGATCACGGCACCCCTCGCGCCGTGTGTCCATGCGCTCCGGCGAGCCCGGGTCGACGGAGACAGCGCTCGGGAAGTTGCGATCTTCCTAGGCCGAGAGGCATCCACGATGGGATCGGCCGTGTGCTGTAGCCCCATGCCCAGTGGCCATGATGGGTTGGCTACGCTGCGGTCGAGGAGGCGATGGTGGGGATTGAGCTCGAAGTGCATTCCGCTCGACCGAAGCGGTTCGACTGGGACATGTCCAGGGCGACACTCCTGCGTGGCTCGTACGAGCACGGCGAGGAATTGGCGTACGTCCTGGCCCGGCTCAAGCCGAATCGCGCCGGCAAGCTCTGGTCGGTGGATCCATACGGCAACACGCTGTTCGACGATCGGGAGGCGCAAGCCGCTCTCCGGGAGGTCGGGGGCCTGCTGCAGTTGTGCGTCCACCAGTCGCAGACAGTTGCCGTGAACGACCTTGCGGAGCTGTTGAAGTCCTGTGCGGCAACGCCAGGGAGCTATCTGTGGTTCATAGGAGATTAGCGACCCAACCCAACGGTCTTGTGGCGCTGGGGCTGATCTGACGGATGCGCCACGGGGGGACCCTCAGGGGCAAGTTCGGGTCGAAGATCCACTTGATCACCGAGCGGACCGGTCTGCCCCTGTCCGTCAAAATCTCCCGGGCGAACCTCCACGAAAGCCAGGCCCTCCAGCCTCTCGTCCGCGGCATCCCGCCGATCCGATCCCGCCGCGGACCCCGTCGCCGCCGCCCCGGTAAGCGCCGAGGCGATGATGGCTGGCGGGGATTTCATCGGGAACACCGAGGCCTCCCGCCGTGATGCCGCGACTTCCCAGCTGAATGAGAAGCCGGCGGGCGTCATGCCCCCGACGGTCTCGACGGCCTCTTCTACGAGGACCGTGACGACCGGACGTGGGTTAATGGCACCTGCGCGAAGAGCTGCTGAGATGAGGAAGCTGCCATGAGTACGGGAAGATGGCTGTGGGCCTGCCTACAGCGCTACGTCATGACCGCCGCTCTCGGCTGGGTGACCGCGGCCCTGGTGCTGCCCGTTCTGGGCGACGATCCTTTCTGGGCGTCGTTCGGCGCGGGGCTGGGAGTGGGGCTGATCGTGGTGCCGCTCCTGACGGTCGTGACCACGTTCGTACTCGTCCTGCTGGCCGGTCGGCGGTTCGAGCCGCCGACCGGCGGTCCCTCGCGGATCCGGGGCGGCTGGCTGATCGTGCTGCCCCTGGTCCTGCTGCTGCCCGTGGCCCTGCTCGTGCCACTGCAATACCTGATCGTGCTCGGCGCGCAGCTCGTGTACCTGGTGTGCGTGCTGCCCTGCCAGGACGCCCGCGACACGGCGGACGTGCTGCGCTCGCTCGCCGACCCGGCCGTCCCCGCGGAGCATCGGGCCGGGATGGCACGGGCGGTCGCGGGACTGCAGGGCAGGCCGGTCGTCGAAGTCCTGGTGCAACTGGTGCAGACCTCGGCCGACGCGGAGCCGGAGGTCGCCGAAGCGGGTCTGGAGACCCTCTGCACCATCTGGCGGCGCGACGGAGTCGTCGGCGAGGACCTGCTGCTGAAGCTCGGCCCGCAGGCCCAGGACCGCCTCCGGGCCCTCGGCGTCAGGGTGCGGAGCCCTTGGTGAGAACGGCGGCGATCAGCCGCGCATGACACGCGCCCGGCCCTCCAGAGACCACTCGGGAGCGCCGGGCCCCTTTTCTCTTCCCGGGGTCGAGGACACTGTCGGCCGGAAGTCCCGCGCCAACGTGGAGGACCCCGGGGGTCACCGCCCGCGCAGCTGCGTCGCTTTACGGACTTCGTCGCCGAGATGGTCGACGCAGACCGTGCGTTCAGGCAGTGATACTCCGACCAGGAGGATGACCCGCACCGTACCCGGTGCGGAGGAAGACCAGCAGGCGCACCATACCCGGCAGGCCGGACCGTTAGCCGCACCGTGCGCGCTCAGTCGACGGTGTCAATGATGTCGAAGACGGACACCGCAGTGTCTTCAGGATTGACGGGTCCGGTCCATTCACGTTGTGGCAGAGGCGTTGAGATCTTCATGTCCGCTTCCCACGCCTTCTTCTTCATGGTCTGGAGGTCGTCCGCTTTCGAGGCGCGCAAGCCTGATTCGATGACGAAATGCCGTGCCCAGTCGTAGTCGTCGGAGGTCGTCTCCTCGCGGGCTTTCCCAACGACGTATCGCTTGCTGCCGTTTCCGTAGGTGTGCACCTGTGGGGTCAGGATGTGAAAGCGGGCAATGCTCGGGTAGTCGATGCCGAGGCTAATGGCCCCGAGTGCTTCCTGGGCGACTTCCATGAAGTTGCCGATCTTCGCCAGGCGACTGGTGAAGTCCGTGGGACGCACGCGAGGCTCATCGAAGTACGACAGCTTCTCGCCGAAGTTGAAGGGCGACCATCTGGCTGACCCCTCGCCGCGGCGGTAGTGGGTGAGCAGTGCCTCACGGGGGATGGACAGGGTGGGCGGTATGCCCACCGCTCCACTGGAGGGCTTCAAGTGCTGTCCGCCCGGCCCGTCCAAGCCTTCTGCGGACCGTCTGACGCCGGAGGCCACCAGCTACGCGGCCCGGCCGGGCCCTTGCGGTGCGCGGACGGTGAAGGAGCCCTGCGGGTCGAGGGTGAAGTGGGTGCCGAAATCGCGGCTGGTGCGGGCGAGGACCTCGTGCAGCCAGTCGGCGTCCTCCCGCCCGACGTGCCGCAGGCGCATCCGGTGGGCTTGCAGGGGGACGAGGCGGGCGTGGTCCAGCCGGCCGGTGTCCGGCTCCAGTGACACGAAGTACAGCAGCCGCAGATCGTCCCGGTACCGCTCGTGGCCGCTGATGCCCTCGTAGTCGTCGATCAGGTCGCCGCAGCCGTAGAGGACCGGGCGCCCCCGGTACACCTCGAACGGGCGCGGATGGTGCGAGGAGTGGCCGTGGACGACGTCCGCGCCGCCGTCGACGAGCGCGTGGGCGAAGCGGATCTGGTCGCGGGGGACCGTGTAGCCCCAGTTGGAGCCCCAGTGGATCGAGACCACCACGAGGTCACCGAATCGTTTCGCCCTCTGGATCCGGCCGGTCACCGCGGCCGCGGCCGCATCCGAGGGCTCGGCGACGAAGTCGATCCCGCTCCGATCGGCGGTGGCCGCCCAGGTGTGGGGGATACCGCTCGACGCCATCCCGAGGGAGAAGACCAGCAGGCGCCGGCCCCCGGAGGGGGACCCGGCGAGGGGCAGCACGGCGGGCTGCTGCGCCTCGTCGAGGTTCCGTCCCGCTCCCGCCGTCCGCAGCCCCGCGGCGGCGAGCGCGTCGAGGGTTTCGGCCAGCCCGCGGCGGCCGTAGTCCAGCACGTGGTTGTTGGCGAGGACGCAGACGTCAGGGCGGGCGGCGGCCAGGCAGGGCAGGTTGGCGGGGTGCATCCGATAGTGGACCCCCTTGCCGGGGGCGAAGTCGTCGCTCTGGGTGACGGACGTCTCCAGGTTCAGGATCCGGGCGTCGGGCGCGGCCGAGTCGAGGACGGGCAGGGCCTCCCCCCAGGGCCAGGAAAAGTCCGCACGCCGCGGAATCTCGCCGTTCGCGGCCTCCGCCAGCTCGACGTACGTGCGTGCGTCGGTGACGTACGCCTCCGACAGGGCGGGATCACCGGGGTGCGGAAGGATCTGGTCGACGCCGCGGCCGAGCATCACGTCGCCTGCGAGGAACAGCGTCACGAGCTCACTGCCCATCTCTCCAGGCTACCCAGGACCGCGGGCGCCCGGGCCCGCCTGCCCCGGCGGGCACGCCGGAGGCGCACGGGGCACCCTGGAGGCATGGCCCGAGCCAACGACCAGGTCGAGGCGCTGCTCCAGGAGTACGCCGACCTCATCGCGATCCGGGGCGGGGAGGCCTTCAAGGCGCGCGCCTACGAGAAGGCCGCCCGTGCCGTCGGAGGCCACCCGGAGGACGTCTCCACGCTCGACGCCAAGGCCCTGCGCGAGATCCCCAACGTCGGCAAGTCGGTCGCCGACAAGATCGTCGAATACCTGCGGACCGGCCGCATGTCCGTCGTGGACGAGGCCAGGGCCTCGGTGCCCGCCGGGGTGCGCGAGCTGGTGGCGATTCCGGGGCTCGGGCCCCGCAAGGCCATGGTGCTGTACGAGGAGCTGGGCATCACCTCCGTCGACCAACTGCTCGAGGCCATCCGCCAGGAACGGCTGCGGGACCTGAAGGGCTTCGGCGAACGGACCGAGGAGAACATCCTGCACGGCATCTCGGTGCTCCAGAAGGCCGGTGAGGGCCGGATCCTCGTCGGAGCGGCCATGGACATCGCCGAGCAGCTCGTCGCCGAGCTGTCGGACATCCGCGGTTGCGTACGGTGCACGTACGCGGGGTCCCTGCGCCGGATGAGGGAGACCATCGGCGACGTCGACATCCTGGTGGCGGCCCGCCGGTCGGCTCCGTTCATGGACGCCCTCACCGCCCTCCCGCACACGGCCGAGGTCATCGCGCAGGGAGAGAAGAAGACCTCCATACGGACGGTCACGGGCTTCCAGGTGGATCTGCGTGTCCTTCCTCCCGACTCCTGGGGTGCGGGGCTCCAGTACTTCACCGGCTCCAAGGCACACAACATCCGCACCCGCGAACTCGCGGTGCGCCAAGGCCTCAAGCTCTCCGAGTACGGGCTCTTCGACGTTGAGAGCGGCGAGAGCATCACCTCCGAGACGGAGGAAGCGATCTACGCCAGGCTCGGACTGCCCTGGATACCCCCGACGCTGCGCGAGGACCGCGGCGAGATCGCGGCCGGGCTGCGCGGCGAACTCCCGGACCTGGTGACCGAGAAGGACATCCGCGGCGACCTGCACACCCATACCGATCTCACCGACGGGCTGGCTCCGCTGGAGGACATGATCACCGCTGCCGCCGACCGTGGGTACGCGTACTACGCGGTGACCGACCACGCCCCGAACCTTTACATGCAGCGCATGACGAGCGAGAAGATCCTCGCCCAGCGCGAGCGGGTGCGCGCGCTGGACGGCGCGCACCACAAGATGCGGCTGCTGCACGGCACGGAACTCAACATCGGCCCGGACGGCTCCCTGGACTGGCCCGACGAGTTCCTCGCGGACTTCGACATCTGCGTGGCCTCGGTCCACTCCCATTTCAACCAGAGCAGGCAGGAACTCACCCGCCGCCTCATCCGCGCCTGTGAGAACCCGCACGTCGCCGTCATCGGCCATCCCACGACCCGCCGGATCGGCAAACGCCCGGGCATCGACGCCGACTTCGACGCGGTCTTCGAGGCCTGCGCGCGGGCGGGCACCGCTCTGGAGATCAATGCGCATCCCGAGCGGCTCGACCTGTGTGACGAGGACATCCTGCGCGCGAAACGGTACGGCGTGAAGTTCGCCGTGAACTCCGACGCGCATGCCACCACGCATCTGCCGTACATGCGCTACGGGGTGGGCACGGCGCAGCGCGGCTGGCTGACCAAGGACGACGTCATCAACGCCTGGCCGCTGACGAGACTGCGACGGTTCCTGAGCAAGAAGGGCGCCTGACACGCGGCGGACGGCGTACGGCCGCGTCTCGCCCCCGGTCGGCAACGCAGGGTGCGCACTTGGCCACAAACCGTCACTCTCGGATTGCGTGACGCGCGTAGCCCCTGCCACCACGGCACCGCGCCGAGGTCGCGGAGATCGGTGGACGGGTATGGCCTGGGTACCCGGGTGTACGGTCGGTGTAGGTACCGGCTTCCGGTGCGGGCGGAGGTGGTTCACGATGCACGTGTCGATACCCCTGGTCCTGGACGGCCACCTGCTGATACCCGCAGACGAGGTGACGGGCCTGCTGCGGCGCATCGCGGCCGGGTGGCTGCGCTCGACGGACGCCGACGCGACGGACCTCGATCCCGGGACCGTGCAGGTCCTGGCCGGCCTGCTGGCTGACCTTGCCGATCAGATCGACGTCGAGTGCATCGGGTTCATCCCGCTGGGGACCGAGGAAGACGGCTCGCCGCCGCGCTGAGGCAGCGCGGCGGCCGCATGACCGTGCCCCGTACGCGCGGCAGCGCCTCGTTGACGTCCCCCGCCGGTCAGCCCGTGGTCGGTGTCACTGTGCTGCTTCGTTCAGCTGGACGAGAGTTGAGCCGGTGCTGGTTTTGCGGACGTGGAGGCGGTGGGTGATGCGTCGGCGCAGTTCGGGCACGTGGCTGATGACGCCCACGGTGCGGTCGTGGGCGCGCAGGGAGTCCAGGACGTCGAGGACCTTGTGGAGGGTGTCCTCGTCGAGGGTGCCGAATCCTTCGTCGATGAAGAGGGTGTCGAGGGCTTGGCCTCCCGATTCGGCCGTGACGACGTCGGCCAGGCCGAGGGCGAGGGAGAGGGAGGCGAAGAAGGATTCGCCTCCGGAGAGGGTGTCGGTGTCACGGTCCTTCCCGGTCCACGCGTCAGTGATCTTCAGGCCGAGGCCGGAGCGGGCGCCGTGCGAGGCCCGGTCGTCCGAGTGGACGAGGGTGTAGCGGTGCTCCGACATGCGGGTGAGGCGGGTGTTGGCGGCGGCGACGACTTCTTCCAGGCGGGCGGCCAGGACGTAGGCCTCCAGGTGCATCCGGAGCTGGTTGCTGGGCGAGGTGCCGTTGATCAGGCCGTGGAGGTGGTCAACGGTGCGGTGCGAGTCTTCGAGGGGTTCGAGACGCTTGACGTGGGTCGTGAGCTGGGCGAGGAGTCCGGCGAGGGCGCGGGTGCGTTCGGTGGTGTGGGCCGCTTGGGTGGCGGCGCGGGTGTGGTGGATCGTGGCGGCGTCGAGCTGTGCCGTGGCTTCCTCGAGGTCGGCGGGCGGACTACTGGCGGCTGCGACGAGGTCAGGTTCGGCCAGGCGGGCGGTGGCTGCCGCGCACTGTTCGCGCCACTGGTTGATCTCGTCTTCCAGGGCGTGGATCTCGTCATCGGACAGCAGGGCTTGTGATGCGCTGTCGAGGGAGTCGAATCCGGCCGCGCGGGCCGACTCTTCTGCCTGTCCGGTCGCCCGCTGATGTTCCGTGGCGGTACGGGCCGTGGTGCCGGCGTGTGCGGCTGCGCGGGTGAGGCGGTCGGCCGTCTGCGTGAGCTGCGTGATGCGAGAGGTGAGGGTGGGGGCATCGCCGCGGGCTGCGGCGAGCCTGTGGTCGAGGTCCTGGATGCGGGTGGCGAGGCCGTCGTAGCCGGCGTCGGCGGCGGCGAGACGGGTGGCCGCGGCGGTCCGGGTGCTGTCGGTCCGGGCCTGCTCCCGCTCCAGGGCGTCGAGTTCCTCGGTTGCCGGGCCGGTGTCGGCGGCCGCATCGAGGGCGGCTGCAAGGTGGCGGCGAAGTGTGGTGTCGTCGGCGGTGAGATCAGCCAGCGGGGTGTCTCCCCCTGCTTCGCCCCGGGCAGCGGCCGCCTGTTCGAGGAGTTGTCGCAGTGCGTCCTGGAGGGATTGTTGTGTGTCCCGGGCCCGCGAGTGGCGGACTTCCGCGTCCTTTTCGTCGGCGGCTGTGGGTTGGTCGGGGTGAGGGGCCGCGGGGTGGGGATGGGTGGGTGAGCCGCAGACCGCGCAGGGCTGGCCATCGGTGAGCTGGAGGGCGAGTTCGGCGGCCATGCCGTCCGTGCGCCTGCGCCGGATGTCGATGTGTTCCCGGGCTGTCTCGCTCGTCGCGGTCTGCGCTGCGAGGAGTTCCCGCTCGACCTCGCTGATCCGCTCGACGTAGGAGTCACGGCGTTTCGCGGCGTTGATGCGGCCGGTGAGCAGTGTCAGTGCGGAGGCGTGTTCGCGGCCGGCTTCCTCAGCGGTGCGGGCGGCTTCGAGGCGGGCACGAAGCTCTGTCCGGCGCTGGGGTGCGTCGTCGAGCCAGGCTTCGGCGTCGCGCAGTTCCTGGGCGAGTTCCTGGCGTTCGTCATCCAGTTTCCGCAGATCCGTCTTGTGCTGATGAAGGGTGGCCTCGTCGGGCAGGAGCGCGCGCAGCGCGCCGATGTCGGCATGCAGTTGCTGTCCGGCGCCCGTGAGCTCGGCACAACCGAGTGCGGCGTGTTCGGGGCTCAGGAGTGCGCGGGCGTCGCGTTCTTCTCGCTGCGCGCGGACGTACTGGGCCGCGGCGGTGGTTGCCGCCTTCAGGAGCGGGGCGACCTTCTGTCCTTGCAGGGCGCCGTGCCGTCGCCGGCTGAGGTCGGCCTGCCGGTCTGCCTGTTCCTCCAAGGTTTCGAGCTGGAGGCGTACTGCCCGGTACGCCTCCTGGTGCGCGGCCAGGTCGCGTACGGCGCGTTCGCTGTCCCGGAGGGTCGCCAGCTCCTTCTCCGCGAGGCCGGCGGCGGAGGCTGCGGCCTGCTCCTCTGTGACTGCCTTGGTCTGCAGGGCGGTTGCCCACACCAGGGCGGGACCGGTGAGGCCGGCGGGGTCGGCGGCGAGAGGGGCGCCCTCTTCGGGTTCGAGTTCCTCGCCGGCTTCCTGCTGGATGCGTTCGGCCAGGCGCAGGACGTCCGCACGTGCCTGATCACGCTGTCGGGCGAGGGCGTTCTTCCGCCCCGCCAGCCAGTCCTCGACGGATCCGAACCGGTGGGTGTGAAAGAGCTTGCCGAGGAGCTCTTTGCGGTCGGAGGCGCTGGCGCGCAGGAACTTGGTGAACTCGTTCTGTGGCAGGAGGACGATCTGGCAGAACTGCTGCCGGCTCATGCCCAGCAGTTCCTTGATCTCGTCCGCGGCTTCCCGGTGGGACTTGCTGAGCGCTTCCCAGCGGCCCTGTCCGAGGGGGCCCGGGGCCCATTGGCTGAGATGGGTCTCGGCCTTCTGCGGGGTGGTGCCCTCCCCGCGGACTCTCGGCTTCTGCTGGGCGGGTACACGCCGGATCCGCAGGCGTTTTCCGGCGAGGGTGACCTCGAGCGTCACCTCGGTCAGCAGGTCGGGGGGCGCGTGGTCGCTGCGCAGCTGCAGGTTTCGATCGGTGGGGGGTTCTCCGTAGAGAGCGACGCAGATCGCTGCGAAGAGGGTGCTCTTTCCGGCGCCGGTGTCGCCGTGCAGCAGGAAGAGGCCGTCGCCGGACAGAGCGTCGAAATCGACGGTGTGGGCGCCGGCGAAGGGGCCGAAAGCCTGCAGGTGCAGGGTGTGCAGGCGCATGTCAGACGGATTCCTTCTCCTGGGTGCTGACGCGGGAGTTGTCGATCGCTTCCTGGAGGAGGGCGCGTTCTTCGCCGGTGGGCTCGGTGCCTCGCACCGTGGTGATGAAGTCCTGGGTGATGTCGAGGTCGCCCCGGCCGCGCAGCCGCTCGCTGTAGGTGGGGCTGGTGGTGGCCTGGGCGGGGATGACGGCGGGGATGTGGTCGAGTTGCAGGGTGTGGGGGAAGCGCTGTTTGAGGCGGGCCATGGGTTCGTACGGGCGGGCGGTGTCGGTGAGCGTGACATGGAGCCAGGACTCGGTCAGGGTCTCGTGAGCCGGGTCGGTCAGCAGGTCCTCCAGGCGGCCCGTCAGGCGCGCCAGGGGAAGCCGCAGGTGCGGGGGCAGTGGCGTGCGGGTGACGGTGGGTGCGCCGCCCGCAGGCAGGTCGATCAGGGTCAAGGACTTGTCGTGCTTGGTTTCGGAGAAGGAGTAGGCCAGCGGGGAGCCGCTGTAATGGATCCGGTCGGTGACCCGCTGGGGGCCGTGGAGGTGGCCCAGGGCGACGTAGTCGATCCCGTCGAAGACATCGGCGCCCACGTGGGCGACGCCGCCGACGCTGATGTCGCGCTCGCTGGTGGACTGGACCAGCTCGTCACGTTCCTCGGACCGGCCTGTGCCGGGAGTGACGAAGGCGTGGGCCAGCACCACGGACCGTGTGCCGGGCGGCTGGTGGTGGGCGAGGTCGGAGCGGATGCGGTCCAGGGCGGCCGTCAGTACGGCACGGTGGGACGCGGCTTCGGCATCGAGGTGGATGCGGACCATCGACGGCTCGAGGTAGGGCACCGCGTAGACGGCCACGGGAGCGTCGGAACTCCCCAGCAGGACGGGGGCGGCGACGTCGGCCGGGTCGGTCCGCAGATGCACCCCGGCCCGGGCCAGAAGACCGGAGCCGACACCCAGGCGGTGGGCCGAGTCGTGGTTCCCGCTGATCATGATGGTCGGTATGCCCAGGTCCGCCAGCTGGTGCAGAGCGTGGCTGAACAGACGCACCGCGTCCAGGCCGGGGATGGCCCGGTCATAGACATCACCCGCGACCAGCAGAGCGTCCACCTGTTCGATGTGGGCGGTATCGCAGATGTGGTCGAGGAACTGGCGTTGAGCGTCGATCAGGTCTTCACCGTGGAACCGGCGGCCCAGATGCCAGTCCGAAGTATGCAGGAACCTCATGAGCACAGACCGTAACCGCACCCATGAGGGTTACGGATGGTTTTCTCGATAGGCGGCACCGGATATGAGGAGCGCCCGGTGCGGAGGGCGAGCGGCCGGCTCACCGCTTACGCTGAGGGCAGCAGCCGGCGTCAACCATCCGCCCCATCACCGAAGTGACCCGTACCCGTGAACGACATGCACCGAGCACCCATCGAGGACACGCGCTTCGGTGGGATCACCGTCCGGCAGGACGGCCAGGATCGTCTTGAGGTCGAAGGCGAGACGATCCCCCACGTGATCCTGGAGCGTGATCCGGCCTCGCAAGCGGACCCGCACATCGCCATCGGCACGCGGGACGCCGCCCACCTCACCATGCGGATCGACGGGCTGGAAGTCGAGTTGAGGCCGGCCAAGGGCAGGCTGAGCAGGCGTTCGTACCGGGTGGACGTGAAGTACGGCGGGGCGGGCTACCGCCTGGTCCCGGACTCCGTCCCCAGCAGCCGGCTGACCCGCGACCGCGTGCACCTGGGTGATTTCTCCTCCGAGGGCGACGAGATGGTCATCGCCGAATGGCAGGAGGGTCCCGAGATCCAGCCGGTGGACGCCGCGATCGGATACGCCCTGGCCTCGGCATTCGGCACGGGCGGCCAGCCCATGTGGATGATGATCGTAGACGGCGTGAGCGAAGCCCTCCCGTAGGGCTCGTGTGGCTGTCGTACCGGTCCTGGTGGTCTCGTCATCATCGAGACGGGCGCCCTCGCAAGGGGGAGTGAAGGTGAACAGGGGGCGTGCGGTAGTGCGGGAGATCTCGACCTGATCACAAGGCCGACGAGGCGTGCCATTTCTTTTAGGTGTGCCTTACCTAAGTTGTATGGTGGCGCGATCGGTTCGGTGGTGGGGAGGCATGTGGTGTCCTTAGGCGACGTCCGTCTGGTGGCGGACGCTCTCGATGTCGGGCACGCGGGACGCCCGGTTCTGAAACAGGTCGACGTGTCGCTGAAGGCCGGCGCGATCACCGTGCTGGTCGGTCCCAACGGCTGTGGCAAGTCCACCCTGTTGCGCACCGTTGCCGGCCTGCTCCCGCCGATTGCGGGCGAGGTGCGCATCGACGGCGTACCGCTTCGTCAGCTCGCCCGCCGCACGCTCTCCCAGCGGCTGGCGTTCCTTCCCCAGACCTCGCACGCCCCGGCCGGCGTGACGGTACGTGAGCTCGTACGCCACGGCCGGTACGCCCATCGCGGCGCGCTCGCCCGGCACACCGGCGAGGACGCCGAATCGATCGAATGGGCCCTCGAAGTCACCGACGCGGCTCCCCTGATGGACCGTCGACTCGACGAACTCTCCGGCGGCGAACGCCAACGGGCCTGGCTGGCCATGGTGTTGGCGCAGCGTGCGGGAGTGCTGCTGCTGGACGAGCCCACCACGTACCTCGACATGCGCCACCAGTTCGAGGTCCTCGACGTCGTGCGGCGGCTGGCCCGTGAGCACGGCATCGCCTGCGGCGTGGTGCTGCACGACCTGATGCAGGCAGCGGCCTACGCCGACGAGGTCGTGGTCGTCGCCGACGGCGGGATCGCGGCGTCCGGGACACCGGACGACGTGCTGATCCCGGATGTGATCGAGCACGCCTTCGGCCTGCGGGTCAATGTCGTCCGCGACCCGCGGACCGGATACCTGGCCTGCTTCCCCCAACGCTCCGAGCCGGCCGCCGAGTCGGCCGGGGCCACCGCCACCTCCTGAGCCCACGGCCCCACCTCCACCCCGAGGTCCGCCCGTCCCACCCGCACACAAGGAGAGTTCGACCATGCAGAAAATCCTGCGCGCCCTCGCCACGGGTTCCACCGCCGCGGCGCTCGCGCTGACGGCCGTCGGCTGCGGCGACGGGACGGCCGGCGACGCGGCGGGCGGCAAACCCGCCGCGGACAAGCCCGCCGGCGGCAAGGCGGCGCCCGGCAAGATCACCGTCGAGACCGCGCAGGGCCAGGTCACCCTGGACAAGGCGGCGACGAAGGTGGTGACGCTCGAGTGGACGTACACCGAGGAACTCGTCGCCCTCGGCGTCAGTCCGGTGGGCAACGCCGACAACAAGGGCTACGCGACCTGGATCACCGCCAAGGGAGCGGGTCTCGCGGCAGGCGTCACCGACGTGGGCACGCGCAACGAGCCCAGCCTGGAGAAGATCAGGGCGCTGCAGCCGGACCTCATCGTGATCGACAACGACCGGTCGAAGGCGAACCTCAAGGCGCTGCAGGACATCGCCCCGGTCGTGTCCTTCACCTACACCACCAAGCCCCAACTCCAGACGATGAAGAAGAACTTCACCGAACTGGCCAAGGCGGTGGGGAAGGAGGACAAGGCGGCCGAGGTGAACAAGCAGATCGACAGCAAGGCCGCCGATCTCAAGGGGCGGCTGGACAAGGCGGGCAAGGGCGGTCTGAAGTACGCCGTCGCGCAGGGCTTCACCGCCAACGGAACCGCGTCGATCCGGATGCTCACCGATGACGCCATCGCGCCGCAGGTACTGAACCTCGCGGGCCTGAAGAACGGTTGGAAGGGCGAGCCCGACGCCTGGGGCATGACCACGGTCGGCGTCGAGGGCCTGACCAAGGTGGAGCAGGACGCCACCTTCCTGTACGTCGCCGCCGAGAAGGACAACCCCTTCACCGGGGACCTCGCGGGCAACCCGGTCTGGAAGGGCATGGAGTTCGTCAAGAACGACAAGGCCCTCCCGCTCGACCCCGGCACCTGGCTCTTCGGCGGCCCGCTGTCGGCGATGCACATCCTCGACGAGACCGGCAAGGCCCTGAAGGTCTGATGACGCTCCTTGCCCGCTCGCTCGGACGCCGCCCACGAGCCGTGCTCGTGGGCGGCGCCCTGGCCCTCGTACTGTGCCTCGTCGCCGTGGTCCACCTCGGCCTCGGGGCCTCCGGTGTGGGGATCGGCGACATCGTGGACCTGTTCCTGGGCCACGGCGATCCGCGCACGCAGGACGTCCTGGTGGGCAGCCGCCTGCCGCGCACGCTGACCGGACTGGTCGTCGGCGTCGCCCTCGGAATCTCCGGAGTCCTCGTCCAGGGGGCGACCCGCAATCCGCTGGCGGCTCCCGACACCCTCGGGGTCAACGCCGGCGCCTACTTCGCCGTGGTGCTCGTGGCGTTCACCGGGGTGAGCCTGGGCCCGCTGCCCGCCGGAGGCGCGGCCTTCATCGGCGGCCTCCTCGCCATGGCCGTGGTCTACCTCCTCAGCCGTGGCGGCGTACTCACGCCCGGAAGGGTCCTGCTCGCCGGAGCGACCGTCGCACTGGCCGGCACCGCCGCGGCCGAGTTCCTGCAGATGCTGGACGTACAGGCCACCCGCGGTCTGTTCTTCTGGGGCAACGGCACCCTGATGCAGTCCGGCCTGGAACGCCCTCTCACGCTCGGTGCGGTCGTGGCCGTCGGCGCCCTGCTGGCCCCGCTGCTGGCCCGCCCCCTGGACCTGCTGGCGCTGGGCGACGAGACGGCCGAGGCCATGGGCGTACGGGTGGAACGCATCCGCCCCGCCGCCTTCCTCCTCGCGGTGCTGCTGTCCGCCTCGGCGGTGTCCCTCGCCGGGCCCATCGGCTTCGTCGGGCTGATCGCTCCCGTCATGGTCCGCCAGGCGGGGATCCGCAAGCACGCCCTGCTCATGCCGATGTCGGCGGTGCTGGCAGCCACCGTGCTGCTGGCCGCGGACGCGACCGCGCAACTGGCCGTGCCGCCGTCCGCCGTCTACACCTCGGAGATTCCCGTCGGCGTGGTGACCGCGCTCATCGGCGGCCCGGTCTTCATGCTGCTCGCCCGCCGGGTGAGCACCGGAGACGCCGACACCGGAGCGGCGGTCACGGTCTCCGGCCGGCGCAGGGCTCCGGCGTACGCGGTGGCGCTGGGGGGCGGACTGATCGCCCTCGTTCTCGCGATGGTGGTGTCGCTGCGCGTGGGTGACGTGCACATCGGCTGGAGCCAGCTCTGGTCTGCCCTGTTCGGCTCCGCCGGGCAGATCACCGACGCCGTGGTGTCGTACCGGCTGCCGCGCATCCTGGTGGCCGCCCTGGCCGGCGCCTGCCTGGCCGTGGCCGGCGCCGCCGTGCAGGCGGTCGTACGCAATCCCCTCGCCGAGCCGGGGCTCGTGGGCGTGACGGGCGGGGCGTCCCTCGGCGCCATCCTCGTGATCCTCGTCGTCCCCTCGGCTCCGGCGGCCGCGCTGCCGGCCGCGGCCGGCATCGGGGGTGTGCTGATGCTCGGCCTGGTGGTCCTCGTGGCCCGGGGGAGCAGAGAGGGCGGGCGCACCGGTCTGGACCCGACCAGGGTGGTCCTCGTCGGCCTCGGCGCCGCCGCCACGTCGATGGCCCTGGTCAACATCATGGTGGTCGGCGCCCAGATGAACATCTCGGCCGCACTGAGCTGGCTCGCCGGGAGCACGTACGCCCGGGACTTCACCGCGCTCGGCTGGCTCGCCGTGCCGGCCCTGGTCGCGATGCTGCTGGTGATCGCGGCGCGGCCGGTGAACCTGCTGGCCCTCGGCGAGGAACTGCCGCGCGCGCTCGGCCTGGAACTGGGCCGGGCCCGGCTGCTGGTCCTCGGTGCGGGCGCGGTACTGGCGGCCGGTACGGCAGCGGCAGTCGGCGCGGTGGGCTTCGTGGGACTGGTCGCCCCCCACCTGGCCCGGCGCATCGTCGGCAACAGCACGGCACGGATGGTGCCCATGGCGGCGGTGCTGGGAGCGGTGCTGGTCGTCTCCTCGGACGCGCTCGGCCGCTGGCTGCTCGCCCCGACGGAGATCCCGGTGGGCATCGTCACCGCCCTGGTCGGGGCGCCGTACCTGGTGTGGCTGCTGCGCCGGACCCAGGAGGTCTGAGCGAGCGCCGGACCCAGGAGGTCTGAGCGAGCGCCGGACTCAGGACGTCTGAGCGGCCGCCCGACTCCTGGCGTCTGGGCGAGCGCCGGACTCAGGACGTCTGGGCGACCGGGGAGGAGGGGCGCTCGCGCGCGCCCGCACCGCGTGCCTGCGCCTCGCTCCTGAGCGTGCGTGCGGCGAACACGCCGAGCAGGCAGACGAGCGCGGAGGCCAGGCAGACGGCGGTGAAGGCACCCGAGAAGGCCGACCGGGCGAGCGGCCGCAGGGCAGGTTCGAGCAGCTCGAACCGCCCGGTCTCCAGCGCGGTCCGGGCCGGCGCGCCGGCCGGCGGACCGGAAGCCAGTCCCGCCTCCAGGCGTGCGGAGAAGAGCGCGCCGAAGACGGCGACGCCGGTGGCGGTGCCGAGCGGGTAGCAGGCATTGGTCAGCCCGGAGGCCATTCCGGCCCGCTCGGCGGGCACGGCGCTCACCGCCACGCCCATCAACGGCGGGAAGATGACGGCCCCGCCGACGCCGAGCAGCACCAGCCCGCCGACCCTCGCGGCGTGCCCGGCGTCCGCCCCGGCGGCGGCCAGTGCGAGGAGCCCCAGCCCCTGCAGGGCGAAGCCACCGGCGACCAGCGCCTGCGGGGAGAAGGTCTTCTGCAACCGTGCGACGAACAGCCCCGCGAGCAGCAGACTGCCCGTCAGCGGCAGGAGCTGCAGGCCGACTTCGAGCGCCGAGTACGCATGGGCGCTCTGCAGCCAGAGCGTGGTGAAGGCGAGTACGCCGAGGCTGGACATCCGGGCGAGGAACCCCAGTACCGCGGCTCCCGAGAAGGCGGGAATCCGCAGGAGCGCCATGTCGATCAGCCCGCCACCCCGCCGCTGACTGACCACCAGACCTCCGGCGAGCACGAGGGCGAGGGCCGCCGAGGCGAGCACCTGCGGCGCCGTCCAGCCGGCTTCCGGGCCGGTCACCAGCGGGTAGTGCAGGGCGAGGAGGGTGCCGACGCCGAGCACCGCGCCCAGCGGGTCCAGCCGCCGGCGGCCCTCGCGCGGCGCGGCGGATTCCGGCATGCGGGCCAGTGCGCCCACCACGACGAGGATCCCGATCGGGACGTTGACCAGGAAGATCCACCGCCATCCGAGCGCCTCGACGAACAGGCCGCCGACCACCGGCCCCAGCGCGCCGGCCGCGGAGGCTATGGCCGCGAAGGCCGCTATGGCGGCCTGGCGGCGGGTGCCTTCGTACGCGGCGGCCAGCAGGGCGAGCGTGGGCGCGAACGCCATGGCGCCGCCCAGACCCTGGGCGGCGCGGGCGGCGATGAGCGTGGCGGTGTCGGGCGCCAGTCCGCATCCGGCCGAGGCGAGGGTGAACAGGGCCATTCCGGCGGTGAACACCGTCCGCCGTCCTATGCGGTCGGAAAGTGCCCCCGCCGTGAGCAGCAGCGCTCCGAAGGCCAGTGAGTACGCCGACACCGTCCACTGCACCCGGCCGAGACCGGCCTCCAGATCCCGGGCGATGTCGGAGAGCGCGACGTTCACGACGGTGACGTCAAGGGTCATCATCACGCCACCGGCGCTGACCAGGGCGAAAGTCCACCGGGGAGTGCGATGGCAGGAAGGCACCGCTGATCACCTCGAAGAAGAAGCCCGAAGGAGAAGGTTTGGTGAGCCTAGCCTAATCATATAAGTGACGAAGTGTCATGCCGCATCTCTGGCCGGAAGTTGCACTTGTGAGTTAGGTGAGCCTTACCTAATCTGTCTTCGCTCCGGTTGTTCCTGCCGGGGCGAGCCGATCCAGCCAGACATCGGAGCTCTTTGATGCGCATCCGCCCCGACCATCCCGTACCCGCGGTATCCGAAGTGGGCCCCGCCGCCTGGCGGGAAGCCAATCGACGGCTTCTCGCGAAGGCGATAGGCGAGTGGTGCTTCGAGGACATGCTCAAAGCGGTCGAGACCGGCGACGGCGGCTACCGCGTCGACCTCGAAAGCGGCACGACGTACGCCTTTTGCGCCGCGCCCGGCGCCTTCGGATGGCTGCGGGTCGACCCGGCCTCGATCACCCGCACGGCCACCAGCATGCTCGGCAACTCCGTGGCCGAACCGGCCTGGGACGCCCAGCAGTTCCTCCTCGAGGCCGCCTCCACCCTCGGCAGCGACGCCTCGACGATCGCCACGTACTTCACCGAACTGTCCGCCACGCTCGCCGTCGACGCCGCCCGCACCGCGCACGGCGGCGAGAGCGTCGCAGAGCTGCGCGGGCTCGGCCATACGGAGCTGGAGTGCCGCATGACAGGGCACAACCTCCTCGTCGCGAACAAGGGCCGCATCGGCTTCTCGGCCACCGACGTACGGCAGTACGCCCCCGAATCGGCCCAGTCGCTCCCGCTCCAGTGGGTGGCCGTGCACCGCGGTCTCGCCGAATTCCGGGGCACCTCGGAGCTGTCCGAACAGGAGATCCTGGCCCGCGAGCTCGACGAGGTGACCCGGGCCCGTTTCACCACGGTCCTGGAGGGGGCCGGAGTCGACCCGCAGGGCTACGTGTGGATGCCCGTGCACCCCTGGCAGTGGGACCACGCCGTCCAGATCCTGCACGCGGCCGACGTGGCGCAGCAGCGCATCATCCCGCTGGGCGACAGCCCGGACGCGTACCTCCCCGGCCAGTCCATCCGCACCATGGCCAACGTCACCACCCCCGACCGGTACGACGTCAAACTCCCGCTGAAGATCCTCAACACCCTCGTCTGGCGGGGCATACCACCGCACTGCACCATGGGCGCGCCCGTGGTCACGCAGTGGCTGCGCGGACTGGTGGAGCGCGACGCGTTCCTTACCACGGAGTGCCGCACGGTCTTCCTCGGCGAGGTCGCCTCCGTCACCGTCCGCCACCCCTACCTGTCCAAGCTCGAAGAAGCGCCGTACCAGCACCTGGAGACCCTGGGCTGCATCTGGCGCGACTCGGTCACCGCGCGCAAGGACCCCGACGAGAGGGTCCGTACCTTCGCCTCGCTGCTGCACGTCGACCACACCGGCGACGCCTTTGTGGCCGAACTCGTCCGCGCCTCGGGCCTCGACCCGCAGGAATGGCTGCGCCGGCTCTTCGACACCCTGCTCGTCCCGCTGCTGCACGTGCTGTACCGCTACGGGGTCACCTTCAACCCGCACGGACAGAACACCCTGATCGGGTACGACGAGAACGACGTCCCGACCCGCCTGTACCTGAAGGACTTCGTCGACGACGTGTGCGTGTCCTTCACCGACGTGCCCGAGCGCGGACCGGAGCCGGACGGACACGACCACGTCCTGCCCCGCAAGCACCCGTCGATCATCCGCCAGCACGTGATGGACCAGGTCTTCGTCGGCCACTTCCGCTACCTCGCGCCCCTGTGCGCCGACCAGCTCGGCGTGCCCGAGAAGACCTTCTGGCGCATGGTCCGCCAGTGCATCCTCGACTTCCAGAAGCGCTTCCCCGAACTGTCCGAGCGGTTCGCGGAGTACGACCTGCTCACCCCCCAGATCCCGCGCTACGGCCTGAACCGCGACCGGATCGTGGTGACCCGCTACGGCGACCGCGCCCTGCGCCACGCGCTGTATCCGAACGGCACGCACCCGAACCCGCTGGCAGAGGCCTGAGGAGGCAGGGCGTGATACCGCTCGTACCGCTCACCGAGGCACCACCCGTCACCGAGTCCTACCCTCCGTCCCTCCCCTTCCCCACGTCCCTCCTGGCCGGATCCCGAGAGGGCCTCGCCGAGGTCTCCGACGCGCTGGCCGAAGCGATCGACACCGCGCTGACCGCCCGCCGCCCCGACGGACCGTTACCGGCCGGCGCCCCCTCCGGCGTCCTCGCGGCGGCCGCCCGGGTCCTGGGACCCGCCCGCCTTCCCGCCGAGGGGCTCGGCGCCAAGGCCGCCCTCCAGCGGCTGGCCACCCTGCTGGTGGAGCAGGGCATCGACCTGTCCCACCCCCGGGCCGCGGCCCACCTGCAACCGCCGCCGCTGGCGGTCGCGGTCGCCGCGGACACCCTGGCGAGCGCGAGCAACGCCTCGCTGGACACCTACGATTCCGGCCCCTCGGCCATCGCCGTCGAACGCTGGCTCATCGGCGCACTGACCCGCCTGGCGGGACTGGGGGAGCGTGCCGACGGCGTCCTCACGCCCGGTGGCTCGCTGTCCAATCTGCTGGGCCTGCTGCTGGCCCGGGACGCCGCCGCCGCGCGGGCCGGTGTCAACGCCCGCCAGGAGGGGGTCGCCGCCCTGCCCGGCCCGGTCGTGTTCTGCTCCGAACTCGCCCACTTCTCCGTACAGCGGGCCTGCGCCGCCCTCGGGCTCGGCGAGGCGGCGGTCCACCTCCTGCCCACCGACGAGCGGCGGCGCATGAGGCCGCGGGCGCTGGCCGAGGCCCTGCGCGGACTCGGCCCCGGCCGGACGCCGCTGGCGGTCATCGCCACCGCCGGGACCACGGACTTCGGCTCCATCGACCCGCTCCCCGAGATCGCCGAGATCGCCACGGAGCACGGCCTCTGGATGCACGTGGACGCCGCCTACGGATTCGGCGCCCTGTTCTCCGAGCGGCTGGCCGACCGGCTGGCCGGGCTGGAACTCGCCGACTCCGTCACCCTCGACCTGCACAAGATCGGCTGGCAGCCCGCCGCCGCCAGTGCCCTCCTGGTGTCCGACACGTCGGCCTTCACCGCCCTCGACCGCGAAGTCGCCTACCTCAACCCGGTCGACGACTCGGAAGCGGGGTACGACGGACTGCTCGGCCGCAGCCTGCAGACCACCCGTCGCCCGGACGCGGTGAAAGCCGCCGCCACCCTGCTGACCTACGGCCGCACCGGAATGGGCCGCATGGTCGACGCCTGCCACGACCTCGCCCGGCACGCCGAGCGCCGCATCCTCGACGAACCGGAGCTCGAACTGGTCGCCCCGGCCGAACTGACCACCGTCGTCTTCCGCTACCGGGGCGCGGACTCCCGGTCCGGCGCGGACTCCCGGTCCGGCGCGGACCCCCGGGCCGCCGACAGCCTCAACGCCGCACTGCGCCGACGCCTGCTGGAGTCCGGCGACGCGCTCATCGGACGTACGGAGGCCGGCGTCGGCGGCGTACCCGGCTCCCCGAAACGGGTCTGCCTGAAATTCACCCTGCTCAACCCCACCGCCACCACCGACGACATCGACGGCCTCGTGGACCTCGTCCTCGACGCCGGCCGCACCTGTGAACGACAGATCGAGGAGGGCGCCGCATGAGCGTCACCGCCACGGTTTCCACCCCCGGCGCCCCGACCACCGTCCCCGCCGACCCGCTGCACACGCTCGACTCGCGCGGGGCCGCCGAACACGCCCACGTCGAGGCGCTGTTGCGCTGCTGGCTCCTGGAGACCGGAACGCCGGTCGCGCCCGGGCCGCTGCGGATCGAACTCCCCACCGCCGGCCTGGCCCTCGTCACCGAGGTGACCCACCGATCGCCGACCGGCCTGCACCGCTTCGGCCCCACCCGCCTGGAGGGGCCCGGAGGCCCGCTGGGCGCGAGCGCCGACCCCGTCACTGCCGTCGCGCTGCTGTCCACCGAGGCGGCCGTACGGGGCGGCAGCCGCCCCGGCGGCGTCCCGGCCGGCGAGGTCGCCGATCTGGTGGAGCGCACCGCGGAGTCCGTACGCCGCGTCGCCCGCTTCATCTCCGACCGCCGGGCGAACCCGCGGCCGCCGTCCGGGGTGGACGGCTTCCTCGACGCCGAACAGGCGCTGATCCTGGGCCACTTGAACCACCCCGCGCCCAAGAGCCGCGACGGCATCTCGGACAATGACGCGGCCGCCTTCTCACCCGAACTGCGCGGCTCCTTCCGGCTGCACTGGTTCGCCGCCGACGAGTCGGTGGTCTCCCACGACTCCGTGGACAAAGCGCCCGCCCTCGCCGGACGGGACACCGTCGCCCTCCTCGCAGACCTCGCCGAACGCCGTCCCGACGACGGCCGGGTGCTGGTGCCCGCCCACCCCTGGCAGGCCCGCGACCTGCTGCACCGCCCGCGCATCGCCGCCCTGATCGCCTCGGGCGCACTGGAACCGCTCGGCGAGCTGGGCCCCGAGTGGTGGCCCACCTCCAGCGTGCGCACCGTGTACCGGCCGGACGCCGACGTGATGCTGAAGCTCTCGCTGGGCCTGCGGCTGACCAACTCCCGGCGCGAGTCCACCCGTACCGAACTGCGCCGCGGCCTGGAGATCAACCGGCTCCTCGACGCCGGGTACGCGCGGAGCACCCTCGCGGCCCACCCGGGATTCGCCATCACCCGTGACCCCGCCTGGATCGCGGTGGACGAACCGGGCCGCGCGGACGGGCCGGCGGTGACCGGCCTCGACGTCGCCGTACGCGAAGTGCCCGACGGCATCGAAGACCTGCGCTGCCTGGTCGGCCTGGTCGCACCGCGCCCCGGACTCGGCCGCAGCGCCCTGGGCGAACTGGTCGGCGGCCTCGGCGCCGGAGCCGCCGAGCAGTGGACGGCCGACTACACCGACCGGGTGCTGGTCCCGATGCTGCACCTGTACGCCGCCACCGGCATCGGCCTGGAAGCCCACCAGCAGAACACCCTGGTCCGGCTGGACGCACGGGGCCGCGTCACCGGCGGCACGTTCCGCGACAACCAGGGCTACTACCTGGCCGCCTCGTACCTGCCCGGACTGCTGAAGCAGCTCGGAGCCGGCTCCTCCACCCTCGCCGTGGTGGACGACGCCCTCGTCGACGACCGGCTGTCGTACTACATGCTGCGCAACCAGGCCCTGTCGGTCGTCGGCTGTCTCGCGGTCGACGGCCTGGCGGACGAGCGCGCGCTGCTCTGCGTCCTCGCCGACCGGCTGCGGGCCGCGCTGCCGGCCCTCGCCGAAGCCGGCCCCGACGGCGACCGGCTCGCCCGCCGCTGGCTGGAGGCCGACACCCTGCCCTGCAAGGGCAACCTGCTGACCCGCCTGCACGGCATCGACGAGGTCCTCGCGCCCCTCGACGCCCAGTCCGTCTACCTCGACGCCCCCAACCCCCTCCAGGAGACGAGCGCATGACCCCGGCACAGCCGTTACATCAGGACGACGCGGCGCAGTTGAGCGGCACCGTCCCCGGTCCTCCCCTGCCCCGGCTGAGCAGTCCGTGGTCGGCCCGGGTGGCGCGGGCCGAAGGCGCCGACCTGGACGTGGTGCACGGCTGGATGCAGTCACCGCACATCGACGCGTTCTGGCACCAGGCGTGGCCCCGCGAGCGCTGGGCCGAGGAGATCGCCGGACACCTCGCGGGCGACGCCATCCTGCCCGTGGTGATCAGCCTGGACGGCCGCCCGTTCGCGTACGTCGAGGTGTACCGGGTGCTGCGCGACCGCCTCGCCGAGCACTACGCGCACCACCCGAGCGACCTGGGTCTGCACATCGCCATCGGCGACGTGAACCGCACCGGCAAGGGCCTGGGGCGGAGCCTGCTGCGCGCGCTCGCCGAGGGCCTGCTCGCCGCCGACCCGCGATGCCCGCGGGTGGTCGCCGAGCCGGACGTGACCAACCTCCCCTCGCTCAAGGCGTTCGCCGCCGCCGGGTTCCGGCACGTCAGGGAGGTCACCCTGCCCGAGAAGACGGCCGCCTTCGTGGTGCGCCCCCGCAGGGAGGAGGACATGCCCCGATGAGCGAACTCACGAGCGAGCACGACGTGGTGGCCATCGGCTGCGGCCCGTTCAACCTGGGGCTCGCCGCCCTGGCCTCGACCGTGGACGGTCTCGACCTGGTGGTGCTGGAGGAGCAGCCCGAACTCACCTGGCACCGCGGGATGATGTTCGGCGACGCCTCGATGCAGGTGAACTTCCTCGCGGACCTCGTCACCCTCGTCGCGCCCGGCCACCCCCTTTCGTTCCTCACCTACCTCCACGACATGGACCGGCTCTACACCTTCACCGTCCGCGAGAACTTCTTCCCCTCCCGGCGCGAGTACGAGGACTACCTGCGCTGGGCGGCGGCGAAGCTTCCCTCGGTGCACTTCTCGCACCGTGTCGAGGAAGTCCGCTGGGACGCCGCCGAGGAGCGGTTCACCGTGCTCGCCGCACGCGGTGACGGCGCCCGCCTGCGGATGCACGCCCGTGACCTCGTCCTGGGCATCGGCACCGCGCCGTACGTTCCGCAGGCCCTGGCGGGCCTGCCCCCGTCGAGGCTGCTGCACACCTCCGACTACCTGTACCGGGCGGCCGACGTGGCCGGGGCCGGGAAGGTCACGGTGGTCGGCTCCGGCCAGTCCGGGGCCGAGGTCACCGTGGACCTCCTCGGCCGCAACGTCGAGGGCGGCCCCGCCGTGAGCTGGCTGACCCGGACCTCGTCGTTCGCCCCGCTCGACTACACCAAGATGGTCCTGGAGATGACCACGCCGGCGTACATGCAGTACTTCCACTCGCTGCCGCAGGACGTACGGGACCGGCTGACCGGCGAGCAGTGGCAGTTCTACAAGGGCATCTCCACCGACACGCTCGAGGAGATCCACGAACTGCTCTACCGACGCCAGCTGGAACACGGGCTGGCCGAGGTGGAACTGCGGTTCGGCATCACGGTGCGGTCCGCGGCGCTGGACGCGCAGGGCCGGGCCGTCCTGACCTGCGTGCACCGCGACACCGGCCAGGTCTTCGAGCACACCACGGACCTCGTGGTCGCCGCGACGGGCTACCGCAATCGCCCGCCCGCGTTCCTGGAACCGGTCGAGCACCTGCTGCTGCGGGACGGACGCGGCCGCCACAGCGTGCGCCTGGACCACTCCGTGGAGCTCGCCGAAGGCGTCACCGGCCGCGTGTTCGTGGCCAACGCCGAGACCCACAGCCACGGCGTCTCGGCACCCAACCTGGACATCGGTGCGGTACGCAACGCCACGATCCTCAACGCGATCACGGGCCGTGAGACCTACCGCCTGCCGAAGCGGAGCGCCTTCACGAGCTTCGAGGCACCGCCCGGGCGGACGTCGTGACGGCAAGGCGTCGGTCGGCGCCGCTTGAGCGTTATGAACGTATAGAGCTATATGATTGATGGATCTTGACGATCGGAATCTGGCTCCCTAGAGTCGGCGCGGCCTCACTCAGCCGCAAGGAGCACCCAGATGCCCGTTCGCCGCCCGCGAACCCTGCTCGCGATGGTCCCCGAGCTCCGTCCCCGCCTGCTGGACGATGCCGCCGTCCACCGGCTCCGCGAAGTCGCCGAACTCGACCCGGAGTTCGTCGTCGACGACTTCGGCAGACCGGCGGTGGCGGCCGCGCTCGCGGAGGCGGAGGTCCTCCTCACCTTCTGGGGAGCGCCGACCGTCGACGCCCGGGTCCTCGCGGCCGCGCCCCGCCTCAAGGCCGTCGTGCACGCGGCCGGCTCCGTCAAGCGGCTGGTCACCGACGCCTGCTGGGAGCGCGGCATCGCCGTCTCCTCCGCCGCGCTGGCCAACTCCGTACCGGTGGCCGAGTACACCGTCGCCATGGTCCTGCTCTCCAACAAACGCGTGCTGCAGCTGCGCGAGGAGTACCGCAGCGTGCGCGGCACCCCGCACGACTGGCACCTCCGATACGGCCACGCGGGCAACTACCGCCGGACCGTCGGCATCGTCGGCGCCTCCCGGATCGGCCGCCGGGTGATGGAACTCCTGCGCCCGTACGACCTCGAACTGCTTGTCCACGACCCGTACCTGACGCATGATCAGGCTTGGATCCTCGGCGCCCGCGCCGTCGGGCTCGACGAGCTCTGCCGGATCTCCGACGTGGTCAGCCTGCACGCACCGGAACTGCCGGAGACCCGGTCGATGATCGACCGCCGGCGGCTGGCGCTGATGCGCGACGGCGCCACCCTGATCAACACGGCCCGCGGTTCCCTGGTCGACGCGGCCGCGGTCACGGACGAGCTGGCCTCCGGCCGATTGCAGGCGGTCATCGACGTCACCGAGCCGGAGGTGCTGCCGGCCGACTCCCCGCTGTACGACCTGCCGAACGTGCTGCTCACCCCGCACATCGCGGGCTCCCTCGGCAACGAACTCCACCGGATGGCCGACTCCGCGATCGAGGAGATCGCCCGTTACGCGGCGGGCTTGCCCTTCGCCCACGGGGTGCGGCGCGAGGACCTTGACCGAACGGCCTGAGAGCCGCGGCCGCCGGGGAGTCAGGTGGGAGTTGATCGTATTGATCAATAGTTCACATGGCCTTGACGTTCAAAGTCGCTGGAGCGAATGATTCGACTCGTTCAGCCCACTCGCCAAGGAGCAGTCCACATGAAGGTTCAGTCCTTGCGTGCCTACGGCGCGGTGGCCGCAGCGGTGTCCCTCGCCCTGCTGACCTCCGCCTGCGGTTCCGACTCCACCAACTCGTCCGCCGCCAAGGACGACGGGAAGCCCGTCACCCTCACGTACTGGACCTGGACCGGCGGCGCCGAGGCAGCGGCCGCCGCGTTCAACAAGACGCACACCGACATCCAGGTGCGGTTCTCCCAGATACCGGGCGGCGCCGACGGCTACAGCAAGATCAGCAACGCGATCAAGGCGGGTGACGCACCGGACGTGGCGACCATCGAGTACAGCATGGTCCCCGAGTTCGCGAGCCAGGGTTACCTGGAGGACCTCACCGCCTCGTCCGGCGAACTGGTCAAGAAGAGCTTCCCGGCGGGAGTCCAGAACCTGGTGACCTTCGGAGGCAAGACCTGGTCGGTCCCCTTCGACGCCACCCCACAGGTGTACTTCTACCGCAAGGACCTCTTCGAGAAGTACGGCGTGAGCGTGCCGAAGACCTGGGACGAGTACCGCGCCGCCGCCGAGAAGATCAAGGCCGCCGACCCCGAGGCGCGCATCGGCTCCTTCCCCACCGACGCCCCGCTGCAGGCGGCCCTGTCCTGGCAGGCCGGCGCGAAGTGGTTCCAGATCGAGGACGGCGCCTGGAAGCCCGAGATCGACGACGCCCCCTCGCGGAAGGTCGCCGACTTCTGGCAGGGCATGCTCAAGGACGACCTGGTCTTCAACTACGGCGCCGGCACCCCCGAGGAGAACAAGTCCAAGGCCGACGGTACGACCGTCAGCATCCTGGGCGCCTCCTGGAGCGCGGGAGCGATGATCTCCACCATGCCCGACCTCAAGGAGAAGTGGGGCGTCGCCCCCGTCCCCCACTGGGGCACTGCGGCCAGCGGCATGTACGGCGGCACCAGCTTCGCCGTGACCAAGGGCAGCAAGCACGCCGAGGCCGCAGCCGAGTTCATCAAGTGGGTCACCACGGACCCGGCCTCGATGGAGGCCCGGATCAGCGCCCTGAAGAACCCGAGCAGCGCCCTGCCCGCGAACCCGGCCATGGCCGCGGTGGCCGCGAAGGCCTTCGACACCTCCTACTTCGGCGGCCAGGACCTCTACAAGCTGACGGGTGAGCAGGTCGACACGATCCTCCCCGGATGGACCTGGGGCCCGGTCTGGGGCAAGGTCAACGCCGACTTCAAGGACGAGGCGGCCAAGAACGGCCTGGCCAGCGGCCTGGTGAAGGCCCAGGAGTCGGCCCGTACGGCGATCGAGAGCCGCGGTCTCAAACTCGCCAAGTGATCCGGCCGGGGGTGGCCGCCCGATCCGCCGGGCCGCGCCACCTCCCTGGGAACGGAACCACCCGCACCGCCAAGGAGTCTCCCGTGGCATCACCCCCCATCACCCCGCCGCGCACCGCCGGCACGTTGCGCCGCAACCAACGCGGCGCCGCGACCCTGTTCCTCACCCCGTTCTTCGCGCTCTTCGCCCTCGTCATGGTGGCGCCGGTCGGGTACGCGGCATGGATGAGCCTGTACCGGGAGCAGTCCTCGGGGCTCGGGTTCGGCGGCGTCGAGCGCACCTTCGCGGGCCTGGCGAACTATGCGGCGGTGCTGGCCGACCCGGCGTTCCGCGCGTCCTTCCTGAACGTCGCCGCGTACTGCCTCGCGTACATCCCGGTCGTGATCGGCGGGGCGCTGGGCCTGGCACTGCTGGTCGACTCGGCCTACGCCCGGGCCAGGCGCTTCTTCCAGCTCGCCTTCTTCCTGCCGCACGCCGTGCCCGGACTGATCGCCGCGATCGTCTGGATCTACCTCTACACCCCCGGACTCAGCCCGGTGATCGAATGGATCGAGGGCGCGGGCGGCGGCTGGAACTTCTTCTCACCCGGCAACTCCCTCTCCTCGATGGTCAACATCGCCGTCTGGCAGTGGGTCGGCTACAACATGGTGATCTTCTTCGCCGCGCTCCAGGCGGTGCCCCGCGAGGTCATCGAGGCGGCCACCGTCGACGCAGCCGGGGCCTGGCGCATCGCCCTCGGCATCAAGGTGCCGATCATCCGATCCTCGGTGGTCATGACCGTCCTGTTCACCAGTGTCGGAGCGATCCAGCTCTTCACCGAGCCCAAGCTGCTCTCCGACAAGGCGCAGGCCCTCGGGAACGACTGGTCGCCCACCATGTACATCGTCAGCAAGGCGTTCATCGACCAGGACTACGCGAGCGCGGCCGCCGCGTCCCTGCTGCTGGCCCTGGTGGCCGGAGCGCTGTCCTACGCGGTGACCCGGATCGGGAAGCGGTGGCAGGAAGCATGACCACGCAAGGCCTGCGACCCCGCGCCGCCGGGCGGACCGCCGCGACCCCCGCCGACCCCGCCGACCCCGCGGCGCCGAGCAGCCCGCGGCTCCGGCCCCGGCCCCGGGTCCCGCGCGCCTGGGCCTCCAAGGCCGCCGTCAACGCCGTACTCATCATGCTGACGCTCTACACGCTGATGCCGATCAGCTGGCTGCTCGTCGCCGCCACCAAGAACCGCCGAGACCTCTTCGGCACCAGCGGCTTCAGCTTCGGAGAGTTCAACCTCCTCTCCAACATCCACGAGGTCTTCACGCACGACGACGGCATCTATGGCCGCTGGCTGCTCAACACGGTCCTCTACGCCGTGGTCGGCTCCGCCCTCTCCTCCCTGATATCGGTCGCGGCGGGCTACGCCTTCGACAAGTACGCGTTCGCCGGCAAGGAGAAGCTCTTCGGCGTGGTCCTCGCGGGCGTGCTGGTACCGGGAGCGGTCCTGACCCTGCCCATGTACCTGCTGGCCTCCCAGGCCGGGCTGACCAACACCTACTGGGCGCTGCTGATCCCCTCGCTGGTCAACCCGTTCGGCGTCTACCTCGCCCGGGTCTTCTCCGAGGGCTACGTCCCGTACGAGGTCCTGGAGGCCGCCCGGGTCGACGGCGCCGGCGAGGTGCGGACCTTTCGCACCATCGCGCTGCCGATGCTCGCCCCCGGATTCATGACGCTGTTCCTGTTCTCCTTCACCGCGAGCTGGAACAACTTCTACGGCGCGCTGGTCATGCTGAACGACAAGGACCTGTACCCCGTCAACCTCGGCCTCCACATGTGGAACATCTCGACGACGGAGAGCCCCGAGATGTACTCGCTCGCGATCACCGGCTCGCTCATCGCCGTGATCCCGCTGGTGATCGCCTTCCTCTGCCTGCAGCGCTTCTGGCGCTCGGGGCTGACCGCCGGCGCGGTGAAGTAGAGGGGTGCGCGCCCAACACCCGCACCACTGGACGCCGTCGTCGCCGCCGGCCGACCCGCGATCACAGCGCGACTTTGATCCGCTGCGTCGCGCCCGCCTGACCGGTGAGGTCTCCGAAGGAGAGGGTGAGGGCGGAGCCCGTGGTGGCGGAGGTGACCGTGGCCGGCTTGGCCAGTACGGAGGTCACCGGACGGTGCCACGTGACCGTGAGGCCGGTCCGCATCCGCATCGGGTCGCTGACGCACAGCGTGGCCGTACCGTCGCCGTGCTCCCGTACGAGGACACAGGCCGGGTTGTCGGCGCTCAGGCCGCCCACCGTCCCGGCGAACCAGAAGGCGACGGCGGTGAAGCCGAGCGAGGAGACCCTGATGCCCTGCTGATCGTTGTCGTTGGCGAGGACGGTGAGCCAGCCGGTGTCGGCGGCCCGGGCCGCGGTGGCCGCGGTGGTGGCTCCCGGCATCAGGATGTAGGAGCAGGCGACGCCGGCCGGGTCCACGCCGTGGTCGAACCAGAGGGTCAGATAGCGGCGCGTGATCGGGTCGGTGGCGCCACCGGTGTTGATGTCGTGCCAGGACCCGGTCCGGGCCTCGCGCAGCGCCTTGAGCGTGGCTCCGCCGGGGAAGACGTACCCGCCGTGGCCGGCTATCCGCGCCCAACCCGCGCCGGCCAGGGTGGCCGACCAGCCGAGGGCGGTGGACTGCGCGGCGCCGTTCACGGTGAGCGCCTGGGAGCCGGTGGCGCCGAGGTTGCGGTTGTCGACCACGGTCTCGACCGCGACGCCGTCGGTGGCCCGGACCGCGCCCGCCAGGCAGACGATCGAGTCGGCCAGACAGAACCACGCCTTCTTGGCGTAGAGCGTGCTCGACAGACCGCGGACGAACTGGCCTATGGCCGCGTACTCCCCGTCCGTGGCGCCGCCGACCCAGTTCACGTCCGGCCTCGGCAGGCCCCAGGCACCGCCTTCGGCGTCGGCGAGCGTCTTCTTCGAGACGGTGACGCCCGGCAGCCGGTACGGGTCGACGGTGGGCCAGAAGGCGTCGGTGTACTGGCCGTTGCCGTACGTGTTCCCCCACCACTGGAGCATGCCAGCGCCCGCGTGCCAGCCGCGCAGGTTCTCCCCGTTGCCGGTCTCGTAGAGGCCCATCCGCTGGGAGGCCATGCTGATCGAGGCCGCCCAGCCGGGGCGGCGGTGGACGGCCCGGTCCATGCTGGGGAAGAGCCTGTGCCCGGTCGGCTCCGCGAGCGCCGTGACAGCGTTGTCGTCCTGTACGGCCTTGAGCCGGGCCAGAGCCGCGACGCTCAGGTCGGTGTCCGAGAGCACGGGGCTGTAGTAGTCCCGCTGGATCCAGCCCTTGACCAGGCCGCGCCAGCGCTGGTGCTCCGAGCTGCTCGCGGCGGTGCCCAACAGGGCGATGGAGGCGAGGACTCCGTGCCCTCGGCCGTGGTCGCCGCCCTGGAAGCCGTAGGAGTTGGTCCTTGGATTGCCCCGGCTGGTGGCGCGCCCGGACACCGCGTCCATCATCAGGCCGTTGTAGAGGAACGGCGCGAAGGACTGCTCCACCGAGTCGAGGATGATCTGCCGGTTGGGGTCGGTGACCGCCCACGTCGAACCACTGAGCAGGGAGAAGAGTCCGGCCAGGCCGCCGATCAGCACCGCGCCGTAGGAGCCCGTGTAGGACAGGTAGGTGTGCTGGACGAAGGAGCCGTCGGCGTAGAAGCCGTCTCCGGCGGTGACGAAGGGGAAGACGGGGGAGAGGGCGTCGCGGGCGAGCGAGATCTTGGCCGCGTTCTTGCCGAGGATGCCGCGCAGGGCGAGCGAGCGGCACAGGTCCACGCGGTTGGCGCCGGTGCTGGTGCCGGTGTAGCGGGAGACCGAGGAGTCGGGGACGAACCGGTCGACGGCCGCGAGGTGGTTGGCGAGCTGGGTGGCGGAGAGCTGCCCGTGGAGGATCGTGCTGATGTCCAGCAGGATCTGCGGGGAACCGATCTGGAAGTCCCACCAGTTGCCGAACTGGCTCTTCGCCGGGTTGTAGACCTGCTGGTAGAGGTGGTCGAGGCCGGTCCGGATGTCGGTGGCCAGCGAGCCGTCGCCGGTCAGACCCGTGCCGGGCTGGGCGTACGCCTGGGCCATGGTGCCCAGCCGTGCATAGCTGCCGGTGATCGAGCTGGAGAGCGTCAGGGGCAGGTCCGGCCAGAGCGACCCGGCGGCGGGCGCCATGGCCGAGCGGTGCTCGCCGGCCTGACGGCCCAGCAGCGCCAGCTTCCCGGCGAAGGGCGCGGCCGCGGGGTCGAACCCGCTGCCCAGCAGCATCTCGCGCCACGTGGCGCGGAGGGTGTCGTACTCATCGCCGGCGGCGGACGCGGCGGACGCCGCCCCGGCCGTCGGGAGCGCGCCCACCGGGAGTATCCCCGTCAGCAAGGCGGTGCTCCCGGAGAAGCGCAGGAAGGAACGGCGGGACCATGGGCGGGACATGGAGCCTCCAAGCTGGAGCGCGGACCGGCCCGTCGGACGGCACGCGTGCGCGCGCAGCAGGAGACGGCCTCACGCGGGGAGCGGGGTGGGAGGACGCCCCGCTGACCGTTTGTAGCATGCGTGCGAAATGGCGCTCAAGAGGCATGTAAGGATCGATCGTTCAAACGATCAGACCTGGCTCGACCTGCCCCCGCAGGAGTCGCGCACGCGGAGCTGGGGCAGCAGCTCGATGTGCTGTCGGGGTCCGTCCGCCTCCGCCCCGAGCCGGTCGAGCAGCAGCCTGGCGGCCTCCGCCCCCACCGCGCGCCTGGGCGGGGCCACGGCCGTGAGCGCGAGCTCGGACAGACCGGCCACCTCGTCGTCGTAGACGACCAGGGCGAGGTCCTCGGGGACGCGGATCCCGAGTGCCTGGAGGCGCGGCACCAGGACGACGGCATCGGCGTCGCTGTGCACGAAGGCGGCGGTGATCCCGTGCTCGCGCACACCGCGGTGCAGGAACTCCAGCGTGAGGTCGTAGCGTTCCGACTCGGAGGCGGGCCGGCCGGGATCGAAGTGGGGCGCGGGCGCCTCGGGAAGTCCGAGCGTGGTCAGGGCGTCCTCGAAGCCCGCCCTCAACTGCCGCGTGTGCGGGCTCCTCTGGAGCGCGAGCGCGATGTGGCGGTGGCCCAGCGCGGCCAGATGGTGGACGGCGGAGCCCGCGCCGTAGGCGGAGTCCGAGCGTACCCGGTCGAGGTGGTGGGCCGGGCTGCCGGGCGCGGTCCACCGCTCGACCAGCACGGTGGGCACGGAAGCCGCCAGGATCGGGCCGGTCTCACCGGAGCCGGGCGCGCCCTCCCCCCAACTGGGAGTCAGCAGCAGGCCGTTGACTCCCGCGGCGACGAGCCGTTCGACCTGGGCCTGGTCCTCCTCGATCAGGTAGCCGGACAGGCTGAGCACGAGCCGCGCTCCGCGCTGCGCCAGCACCTCGCGGGCGCCCTGGACGATCTCGGAGAACGAGTAGCCCATAGTGGGCACGATCATGCCGACCACGGTCCCCTCCCTGGCTGGCGGGGCGGCCGGGGCGGGTGCGAGCGCCGGCCGGCCGCTGCCCGGCCACACCAGCGAGCCGTGCACCCGGCCGAGCCGGCCCTCGGAGACGAGGAGTCCCGCGTCGCGCCGTACGGTGACCATGGAGACGCCCAGCTCGGCGGCGACATCGGCGATGCTCAGGCTGCCGTGTTCACGGACGAGCTCGATCACTCGCTCGTGGCGCGCATGGACATGGACCCGCACGGTGTCCCCCCTGGTATCGGCCGCTGTCTCTGCCTCTGCTCTCCTCGCGTGATTGTATGGAGCGATCGGTCTCGGTGCTCACCCGTCACGAGCCGATGGCCTGCCCGAAGGCGAAGAAGCGGTCGAGCCGCGCCGCGGGCCCGCGTCGTCACCGGCGGTTCGTTTGTTCCCTATTCGAAGAGACGGGCGGTGGCAACGTCCGGGCTACCTCCAAACGGAGGCGCGGGGGCACCTCTTCGAGGGAACCGACCGGTCCGAACCGTCTCTGGTGGCCGTCGCTGCCGATGAAGAGGGGGACGGCCCTCCTCGGGGCCGTGCGGTGCTCCGGCACCGCTGTGCAGTGACAAGGAGATGCCACGTGTCGCGTGTTTGGAAGAATGCGGGTCTTGCCCTGGTCATGGGCCTGGCGGTCATCGGCGGTGCCTCCTCGGCGTCCGCGGACTCCACCGCGGAGGGTGTCGCTGCCCTCTCGCCCGGTGTCCTGTCGGGCAACCTGATCCAGGTCCCGCTCCACGTTCCGATCAACGTGTGCGGTAACAGCATCAACGTGATCGGGCTGGTCAACCCGGCCGGCGGCGCCGTCTGCGTCAACACCTGAGGGTCGTGAATCCCGGCTCATCCCGGTCGCGCCCGCGACCGGGATGAGCCGCAGGTGCCACCGCTGTCAGGCGAGGGTGCGTACGTGCTGGTCGCTCAGTTCGTAGTGTTGCCGGCCGCCAGCCGGCGCAGCGCCTGCGCGGGGGTCGTGACGCGCTCGGCGGTCTCCGGATCCCACGAGGCGGCGGAGGCGGGGAAGGCCGCACCGAGCGTCAGGCCCGCTCCGGCGGCCGCCGTGCCCGCGACGGCGGTGCGCAGCAGGGCGCGGCGACTGCGGGGAACGGCGGCGGGGTCCGTGTGTTCGAAAGCATGGCCGGACCGTAACCCGGCCCACCGGCGCCGAAGGTGACCTCACGGACACCATGGCGGGATCCGCCCGCTCGGCAGGCGTGATGCGGACGGGATCGCACCGGACAACGCGGGCTCGACCGACAAGATCCGAAAGAGACGACCTAGCGGGCGGCGCCGCCGGCGGGGGGGGGCTACTTGAACGCCGCGAACGCCCTGGTGAAGGCCAGCGGCTGCTGGAGGATCGAACTGCACGTGGCATCGGCGTAGTTCACGGCGCCGGCCGCGCACTGCTTGTCGCGCGTCGAGGACCACACGGCCAGTCGGCCGATCCCCTTGGCCGCCGCGAACTCCACCAGCTGCGTCGCGTCAGCGACGGTGAAGATCTCGCTCGTGACGTCGTTCACGCCGATCATCGGCGTGACGGCCACGGCCTTCCACGCCGCCGCGTCGGAGAGCCCGAGCACGCCCTTGAGCTGAGCCTGCGTGGCGGTCGCGGCCTGGATCGCGTACTGCCCCATGTCCCCGCTGTACGCCGGCCCGTAATCCATCGCCATGATGTTGACGGCGTCGATCCGCACGCCGTTCTTCCTGGCATCGGCCAGCAGTGCCACGCCGGGCTGGGTCAGCCCCTCGGGCATGACGGGCAGGGTGAAGGCCACGTCCAGGCCGGGGTGGGACTTCTGCAGCCGGGCGATGGCCTGCGCGCGGCGCGCGTTGGCCGCGGTGTCCGGCAGGGCCGCACCCTCGATGTCGAAGTCGACCTTGGTGAGCCGGTACTGGTCGATGACCTTCCCGTACGCGGCGGCGAGATCGTCCACGGTGGCGCAGTTCAGGGCCAGTTCGTGTCCGGCGGCCCCGCCGAACGACACCCGGACGTCGCCGCCCTTGGCGCGCAGCGCGCCGATCTGGGCGGCGACCTTGTCGCTCCCGAGATCGGTGACACCGCCCCACAGCGGTGCGCAACCGCCGCCGGAGGTGATGAAGGCGAGGTGGAACTCCTTCACTCCCGTCTTGGCCGCGGTGTCGAGGAGGTCGTACGCGGGATACAGCGAGGTGTCCACGTACGGTGCGAAGCGGGCGCCGCCGCCACCGGGGACGGTGGCGGTCGCCGTGGGGGAGGGTGACGCGGTCCCGGTCGGCGCGGAGGACGTGACGGGCGCGGTCGGAGCCGGGGTCGCGGTGACGGTGGGGCGGGCGGTGGGGCGGCCGCTCGGCTGGGCCGTCGCGCCCGGGTCGACCGAGCACTTCGTCCCGTTGATCAGACACCCGGTCGGGTCGCCCGGGGAGCCGGACCCGCTCGTGACGAACCCCACGGTGACGGAGGCCCCGGGCGCCAGCTGCCGGTTCCAGCTCGCCGGCTTCACGGTGACGCGCTGACCGGCGACCGTGTGGGCGCCGTTCCAGAGGGAGTCGATCCTCGTGCCCGCCGGCAGGTCGAACTGGAGCGTCCAGTCCGACTGGACCTGACCGGTGTGGTTGGTGATGACGTACTGGCCGGTGTAACCACCGCTCCAGGAACTGGACTTCGTGTACGCGGCGCCGACGGAGGTCGCCTGCGCGGTCCCGGTGAAGGCGAAGGCCGCACCGCCGATCACCGCCGCCGCCACGACCGCGCCCGTGACCTTGGCCGTACGACTCGTCCTGCGCCGGTGACCGACTGTGCTGCCCATGGCGTGCCTGCCTCTGTGGTTACTGGGGAGTTGGTGATGCGGCAGCACGCTAGCCGCACCGAAACGGACAATCGTTCGTTTCGGTGCGGCACTCATGAGTCTTAGGCTCCGCTTAAGGAAGCGGTAAGCGAGGCCTCAGGAAGCGAGCTCGGGGGTCCGAAGACGTCCAAAGCGGTGACGAGGACCGAGGAACTTCCCGCACGCGGTCGGGAGGTCAGCCGTGGGTGGTGTCGATGACGCAGAAGCGGTTGCCCTCGGGGTCGGCGAGGACCACGAAATCGGGGTCCTCGGGGTAGGAGTCCCAGTCGACGTGCCGGGCACCCAGGGACACCAGACGAGCCACCTCCGCCTCCTGCTCCGCCGCGTCCGCCACGTACAGGTCGAGGTGGACGCGGGGTTGTTCCTGTACGGGCGTGACGCTGCGGCCGAGCGCCAGGCCGGGACCGCCGCCGTCGGCGGGGACCAGGACGGTCCAGCCGTCCTCCACCTCGCCGCCGCGCGGGACGTAGCCCAGCGCCCGGCCCCAGAATTCCGCGGCCCGCCGCACGTCCGCGGCGCCCATGACGATCGTTCCGATGGTCAGCATGGGCCGATTCTGACAAATCCCGCCGGGTGCTACGCGGTTCGCTCGATCGCCACCATCGCGGCGTCATCGTCCAGGGTGTTGCCGGTCGCGTGGGCGAGCAGGTCCTCGCACAACTGGTCCAGCAGGGCCTGCGGGCGCAGGCCGGACCAGGCGACCACGCGCTGCGCGAGGGGATAGAAGGTGCCCGTCCGGTCGCGCGCTTCCAGAACCCCGTCCGTGTAGAGGAGCAGGACGTCACCCGCCGCGAAGGCGAAGGTCTGAGCGGTGACGGCCGACGCCACGAGCCCGGCGAGCCCCAGGGGCGGCGCGGGACGGGCCACCTCCAGGGGAACGGCCCCGCCGTCGCGGAGCAGGAGCAGTGGCGGCGGATGGCCGCAGCTGACCACGTGCATCACCGGCTCGTCGTCGGGGATCTCCAGGACGGCCGCGGTCACGAAGCTCTCGCCCTGGTCCCCGGCGCCGTCCAGGTCCGTGGAGACCGCCGCCTCCAGGTAGTCCACGAGCCCCGGCAGCTCGGCCTCCTGGTGCGCGGCGGCCCGGAAGGCGCCGAGTACGAGAGCGGCGTCCCCGACCGCCTCCAGGCCCTTGCCGCGGACGTCGCCGATGATCAGCCGCGTCCCCGTGGACGTACGGGCGGCGGCGTACAGGTCGCCGCCGATCTGGGCCTCCGCCGCCGCGGCCAGGTACACGGAGGCGACGCCCAGCGGACCGATCCGGTCGGGCAGCGGCCGCAGGACCACCTGCTGGGCCGTCTCCGCCACCGAGCGCAGCTGGACCAGTTCCTTCTCGTGCACCTCGCGCAAGTGGGCGAAGAAGGTCACGAACACCGAGATCATGATGAGCGCGGTGATCTGGAAGGTGTGGTTCAGATCGGTCAGGCTGGTGCGCGCCACGGCGACCACCGCCTGGGCCAGCACGGCGACCAGCCCCACGAAGCCCGTCATCCGCGGCCCCGCGAACGAGGCGGTCACGGCCGGCGCCGCGACCAGGAAGGGCCCGAGGTGGACCTCCGGCGGAGCCAGGATGTCGACCACCGTCACGAGGGCGATCAGCGCGAACGGGACCGCCAGCTGCGCGTGGCCTACCCGCCCGGACCGGTGGTGACGTGTGAGCGACAGCCGGAAATCCATCCCTCCTGCATACACCGCCAGGCGACGCGGAGCGCCGAGGCCATGCCGTCGCGGGGCCCGGCCGCCTACGGGCGACGGCGGGGCTTGCCGCTCTTGCCGCCCTTGGAGCCGCCGGAACCGCCGCGCGGGTTCTTGCCCGCGGACTTGCCGGACGCCGACTTTCCGGACGCCGATTTCCCGGACGCGGGCTTCCGCTGCGTGCCGGCGCCGGCGCCGGTGTCCGGGCGCTTGCGCTTCGTCTTGGGCTGCGCCGGCGTCGGGGGGCGGCCCCGGGTGCTGTTCACGGTCCGGCCGCGGACGATGCCGATGAACTCCTCCACCAGGTCGGTGGTCTCGTCCTGCGGCCACGACAGCGCCACCCGCGACTCGGGCGCGTCCGAGACCGGCCGGTAGGTGAGGTCCCTGCGGTGGTGCAGACGGGCGAGCGACTGCGGGACGACGAGGACGCCCACCCCCGCCGCCACCAGCTCGATCGCGTCCGCCGTCGTCTCGGGGCGCTCGATCGCGGGCTGCCCCGGCAGCTGCTCCCAGTCGAGGGTGTCGTCGAGGGGGTGCAGCACGATCTCGTCGGCGAGATCCTCGGTGGACACCTCGTCGGCCGTCGCCACGAGGTGGTCCTTGGGGATCACGACCACCGTGGTCTCGGTGTAGAGGGGGATCGCGCTGAGGTCCGTACGGTCGACCGGCAGCCGGACGAACCCCGCGTCGGCGCCGCCGGCCCGCAGTACGCCGAACGCCTCGGCGGGGGACACCGCGACGAGGGTCAGCGGGACGTCGGGCAGCCGCTCGTTCCAGATCCGCACCCACTTGGTGGGTGTCACCCCGGGGACATAAGCGAGCCGGAACGAATGGGGTACTTCCGAGCCTGTCACCCCGCCAGGTTACCGGTCGTGGTCGGAGGTAGCGCACACGCTCGATACTCTTGACACCATGACGTCGCACCAGAGCACCCAGACGATGAAGCCCGCGACCGCGGCGAAGAAGCTGGGCGTGTACCTCGAGGCCACCCCCGCTGAGTTCCAGGAGGGTGTCGTCTCGCGCAGCGAATTGAGTGCGCTCCAGGCAGATCCGCCCGAGTGGCTGCAGGAGCTGCGCCGCAACGGTCCGCACCCCCGACCGGTGGTCGCGGCCAAGCTGGGCGTCTCCATCGCGGGCCTCGCCCGTGGCGGAGTCACCGAGCCCCTCACGACCGAGCAGATCGAAGCGCTGAAGAAGGAATCTCCCGAGTGGCTGCAGCGCGAGCGCGCCACCCAGGCCGAGGTCCGGAAGGAAGCGGTGCGGATCAAGGAGAAGAACGCGGAGCGGGCCGAGAAGGCCCGCGAACAGAACGCCTGAGCCGAGGCTCCGCGTCCCGTCGGGCCTGGCTTCCCCTGGGGAGGCCGGGCCCGACGTCTTTTCTCCGCGCCGCCGACGGGTGATCGCAGCCGCCCCGGAACCTGTGCGCCCGTGCCGATCGGGCCGGGCCCGCGTCGACCGGATCATCCCGGTGTTCCGCCCGCCGTCAGCAGTCGCAGGGCCTTGTCGAGCCGAGCCTGCCTGGCCTCCGGTGTGACCGCTTGGAGCAGCGGCAGGATCACCAGGTAGCGCCCGGTCTTGTCGAGCGCCTCGAACGCCTTCCCGGCCTCGCGGTTCGCATCGAGCGCCACCGCGAGATCGGGTGGCACCGTCGCCGTCTTCTGCGACTCGTAGGCGCGCGCCCATCGCCCGTCCGCCTGCGCCCTGCGCACCTCGGCGAGCCCGGGCTCGCGCATCCGCCCCTCGGCCATCAGCACCGCGACCTTGTCCACGTTCACCTGTGACCACAGGCTCTTGGGCCGGCGCGGCACGTACTTCTGCAGGTAGTACCGCTCGTCGAGGGCGCGCCGTTGCCCGGAGATCCAGCCGTAGCACAGTCCGATGTCGACCAACTCGTCATCGGTGACCGACGCGATGCCGGACTTCTTCTTGGCCAGTTTGATCCACACACCCTCATGGCGCGTGTGGTGCTCGGCAAGCCAGCCCTCGAACGCCGCCGCGTCCGCGAAGCCGACGATCTCCACCCCGTTGAGTTCGTCCATCCCGTCAGGCTATCTCCCGAGGACCCGGTCGTACGGCGCAAGCCGCAAGCCGCAAGCCGCAAGCCCCGGGCGCCGGGGGCATCGGCGCGGAATCGATTCCTCAGGCGGTGACGGTCTCCGTGCGGGCTTCCTCCCGGCCTGCGGAGGAGGCGGAGCCGGAGGCACGGGAGGTGAACAGCCCGTCCACCGAGAAGGCCCCGGGTCCGGTGAACACCATCAGGAGGAAGGCCCAGCAGAACATCGCGGAGGCCTCGCCGCCGTTCTGGAGCGGCCACAGCGCCTCGGGCTGGTGCACGGTGAAGTACGCGTACGCCATCGAGCCGGAGGCGACGAAGGCGGCCGCCCGGGTGCCGAGACCCAGGAGGATCAGGGCGCCGGCGAGCAGCTGGATGGCGGCGGCGTACCACCCCGGCCAGGTGCCGGCAGCGATGGTTCCTCCGCCGTGCGCACCGCCGAGGACACCGAAGAGGGAGGCGGCTCCGTGCGAGGCGAAGAGCAGTCCGGTGACGATCCGGAACAGGCCGACGGCATAGGGCTGGGCATGGTCGAGACGTGCGTTCATGGGGGGAGGCTCCTTCGGTCGGGGACGGATCCCGAAGTCGTGCCGAGGTTCTCGGGCGCGGGCGAGCCACAGGTTAGGTAGGCCTAATCGGCCTGGCAAGCGCGAGTTCCGGCCACCGGTCTGATGAACAGGACGGCTCCTAGGCGGTCCGACGCTACCCGGCGGCCGGTGGGCCGCGCCGACGGCGCGCACGGGGATTCGGGACCCGCCGGTCCGTTCCCCTGTGACGGACCGGCAGGTCCTCGTCTCACCCAGAGCCTAGGACCGGGCCGCACCCCTGCGTGTGCATCGCGCGCAAGCTCTGTTGATCTTGCGTGCAAAAGGTTTGCGCGGCCCGGGCGCGCAGCTCTCCGGCTGACCCTGGAACAGCAGGTGCAGCCGTCGCGGGAGATGTGGTGCTGGGCGGCGACGGCCTTCTCGACGGGCCGCGGCAGCACGGCCTGGGGGAGCTGGAGGATCACGGCCCGCACCATGCTGCCCTCGTCCCGTGCGCCGGCCCCGGAGGTTCCCAGCGCGCCGGTCGGCCCTGTGCGCTGGCGGCCCGCGGACCGGTGGGGTCCGCTGGAGGGATGAGCATCCTCCCTGGCCGTGGCTGGTGGGCCGGACTGCCGCCGGCGGCGGGAGCCGCCGTCATGGCCACCGGCATCATCTCCGTCGGCCTGCGCCTGACCGGGCACGAGGTGCCGTCACTGGCAGCGCTGGCCGTCGCCGGGGCGCTGTGGCTCGTACTCGCCGCCGACTTCACCTCCCGGCTGCTGGGCGACCGCGGGCGGTTCCGCGCCGAGGCCGACACCCCGGCCGCGCTGACGGCCGTCGCCGCGACCACCGTTATCGGCACCCGGCTCTCCCTGCTCGGGTGGCAGACCGCGGCCGCCGCCCTGCTCGCGCTGGCCGCGGCGCTCTGGCCCGGGCTGCTGTTCAACGTCCGGCACTGGCGGCGGCGCATGCCGGGGGTGGCGTTCCTCGGCTGCGTGGCCACCCAGGGGCTGGCCGTCCTCGCGGCGGTCCTCGCCGCCGCCGGCCTACACGACTGGCTGGCCCGGGCGGCGCTGGCCGCCTTCTGCCTCGGGCTGCTGCTCTACGGGGCGACCCTCCTGCGCTTCGACCTGCGCGAGGTGGTGGGCGGGGCGGGCGACCACTGGGTGGCGGGCGGGGCGCTCGCCATCACCGCCCTGGCCGGGTCCAAGCTCACGGCGTCACCCGTATGGACGGGTCCGGCGCACACGGCCCTGCGTACCGTCACACTGGCGACGCTCGCCCTCTCCCTCGTCTGGTACGTCGTCCTGCTCGCCGCCGAGCTGCGCCACCCCCGGCCGCGCTACGACATCCGGCGCTGGGCCACCGTCTTCCCGCTCGGCATGACCGCCGCCGCCTGCCTCTCCGTGGCGGACCCGGCCGGTATCGCCTGGCTGCGCCCCCTGGGCGAAGTCCTGCTCTGGATCGCCGTGACCGCCTGGCTGCTGACCTTCGCCGCCCTGGTCGCCTCCCGCCTCACCGCCCACCCCACCGCCCGGCGCGCACCCGGCTCCGGCTCCGGCCCCCGCGCCGGCCCCCGCGCCGGCCCCCGCTCGGGCCCCGGCGCCGGGACGCCGGACCGATGACGAAGCACGCCGGCCCCGTCCCCACGGGGCAGCCGGCCGCCGCCTCCTGCGCGCGCCCGCTCCTGTGGCGACGGCAGTGCCTCCTCAGTAGGGTCCCTGCATGGCGTACACGTTCCAGGTGGTCATCGACTCGGCCGATCCGCATCCGCTCGCCGACTGGTGGGCGGACGCCCTCGGCTGGGAAGTGGAGCCGAGCGACGAGGAGTTCATCCGCGGCGCGATCGAAGCGGGTCAGGCGACCGAGGCCGACACCACCACCCACCGCGGCACCCTCGTCTGGAAGGCGGGCACCGGCATCCGCCACCCGGAGGGCCTGGAGCGCGCGCCCCGCGTCCTCTTCCAGTACGTCCTCGACCCCAAGACGGTCAAGAACCGGGTCCACCTCGACGTCCAGATCGGCTCCGACGACCCGCACGCCCTGGTCGAGCGGCTCATCGCCAAGGGCGCCCGGCACCTCCACGACGGCCAGCAGGGCCCCTTCAAGTGGACGACACTCGCCGACCCGCAGGGCAACGAGTTCTGCGTCTGCCACTAGTCACTAGGCTGCCTCCCGTGAACGTGATCCTCTTCGGCGCGACCGGAATGCTCGGCCGGGGCGTCCTGCGCGAGTGCCTGCGCGACGATTCCGTCGAGAGCGTCCTGGCCGTCGGACGCACCCCGCTCGGCGTCAGCCACCCCAAGCTGCGTGAGCGCGTCCAGGAGGACCCGTCCGACCTGGCCGCCGCGGAGATCGACCCGGCCGCGTACGACGCCTGCTTCTTCTGCCTCGGGGTCTCCTCCCTCGGCATGAAGGAGGAAGCGTACCGGCGCGTCACCCACGACCTGACGCTCGCGGTGGCCCGGCCGCTGGCCGCCGCCAATCCCGGCCTGACCTTCGTCTACGTGTCCGGGGTGGGTACGGACAGCACCGAACGGGGCCGTTCCATGTGGGCCCGGGTGAAGGGGAAGACCGAGAACGACCTGCTCGAACTCCCCTTCAGGGCCTACATGTTCCGCCCCGGGATCGTCCAGCCGGTGCGCGGCGTGCCCTCCAAGACCCGGCTCTACCGCCTGCTCTACGCGCTTACCGCACCGCTGGTCCCGCTGCTGCGGCGGGTCGCGCCGAACCTCGTCATCACCTCCGAGGCCTTCGGCCGGGCCATGATCGCCGTCGCCACGCCCGGCACCGAGGTCCCCGGCCACATCCTGCGGCCCGCGGACATCAACCGGCTGGGAAGTGCCCGGACCAGGCATAATTGAGTACCCGGCACAGCCTCCCGCACGTGAGAATGAGCCATCTCAATCCGGGAGGAACCCATGAGCCAGGAGACCCTGACTCTGCATGACCTGCTGCCCGCACAGGCGCTGGCGGACTCGATCGACGCCGGGTACGTGACCCGCAAGTCGCACCCCGAACTGCCGCTGTCCATCTACACGTACACACGGACGGCCCAGTACGAGCGCGTCTGGAACGAGGTCACCACGCGCTGCCGGGGACTCGTCGCCGACGACACCACCGGCGCGATCGTCGCGCTGCCCCTGCCGAAGTTCTTCAACGTCGGCGAGCACGAGTCGGGTCAGCCGTACGCTCCCGCACTCCCGGACGAGCCGTTCGAGGTGTACGACAAGGTCGACGGCAGCCTCGCGGTCGTCTTCCACTACGCGGGCCGCTGGCGGGTCGCCTCCAAGGGGTCCTTCATCAGCGCCCAGGCCACCTGGGCCCAGCGCCGGCTCGACGCCAAGGACACCGCCGGCCTGCGCCCTGGCACCACCTACCTCGCGGAGATCCTGTACCCGCAGAACCGCATCGTCGTCGACTACGGCGACCGCCGGGACCTCGTCCTCCTCGCGGCCTTCGGCCAGGACGGTAAGGAGGTCCCGCTCGCCGAGGCCGCGTCCCACTGGGAGGGGATCGGTTCCGTCGTCACGGTGTGGCCCGCCATGCCCATCGACGAGCTGATCGCGCTGACCGAGTCCAATACCCTGCCCGGCGGCGCCACCGCCACCGGGACCGACGCGGAGGGCTTCGTGCTGCGGTTCGCCTCCGGCGTGCGCGCGAAGGCCAAACTGTCGGAGTACGTACGGCTCCACCGGGTGCTGACCAAGGTCACCGAGCGGGACATCTGGCGCGCCCACGGCATCCAGCGGTTCGCCGGCGTGCCCGCCAAGCAGCTCGCGCAGGGCCTGAACTGCACGGTCGCCGAGGTCGAAGCGTCGGGCGGCAAGCCGCTCGACGCCCTGCTGGAGCAGGTGCCCGACGAGTTCGACCTCTGGGTGCGCGAGGTGATCGCGCGCCTGGAGGACGAGGCCGCGCGGCACGAGCGTGCGATCGACGAGGCCTACGCGGGCCTCGAACACCTGGCCGCCGACCGCGGCGCCTTCGCCCGCGCCGTCAAGGAGCTGGACGACCGGGGGGTCCGCCCCGCGATGTTCCTGCGGCTCGACGGCAGGCCGACCGCACTCACCAGCTGGCGTCAGGTCCGCCCGGAGACGACCGACCCCTACATCACCGACGAGGAGAACCCCGCAGTGCCCGATGAGGCGCGCCCGCCCGCGCGCAAGCCCGCTCCCGCGCCCGCGCCTGTGGTCGCTCCCGCGCCCGCGCCTGTGGTCGCCCCGCGCGTTCCCGTACCGTCCGCCGGCGTCACGGCGGAAGCCGAAGCGCAGGAGCCCGCGCTGCCCGTCGTGCACGTCATGACGGGCCTGCCGGCCTCCGGCAAGACGACCGCGGCGCGCGCCCTCCAGGCGCGCTCCGGCGGCCGCATGCGCCGCGTGAACCTCGATGACCTGCGCGCCATGCTCGACCTGCCGGACCCCGAGCGGGGCCGCAGCTTCGCGCACGAGCAGACCGTACTGGCCGTCCAGGACGCGGCGGTCCGCGCCGCGGTCGAGGGGGGTTTCGACGTGGTCGTCGACAACACCCACCTGACCAAGCACATCCCCAAGCGGCTCAAGGCGGCGGTCGGCGGTCTCGCGACCTTCGTCGTGCACGACTTCACCGACGTCCCGCTGGAGGAGTGCCTGCGCCGGGACGCCGCCCGGGAGCGGCAGGTCGGCGAGGAGATCATCCGCGTCCTGGCCGACAAGCACCAGAAGGCGCGCAAGGGCGGCTGGCGGCTGACGGAGCAGTGGATGAACGGCGGGTCCGGCGCCGGAGCCGCGCCGCCCGTGACGCCCTACGTCCCCGACCCGGCGCTGCCGGCGGCGGTGATGTGCGACATCGACGGCACCCTCGCGCTGACCGGCGACCGGGGACCGTACGACTTCTCGCGGTGCGAGCTCGACCTGCTCAACGAGCCGGTACGGCACGCGCTGGACGCCTTCCGGCGCGCCGACGGTGACGTGATCGTGCTGCTGTCGGGGCGCAGCGAGGAACACCGTCCGCAGACCGAGTCCTGGCTCCGGCGCCACCAGGTGCCCTACGACGAGCTGTGGATGCGCGCGGCGGGCGACACGCGCCGCGACGACGTGGTGAAGGCCGAGCTGTTCGACGCGCACGTCCGCCACCGGTACGCGATACGGGTGTCGCTCGACGACCGGGACCGGGTGGTCGCGGTCTGGCGCCGGATGGGCCTGCCCACCTGGCAGGTCAACTACGGCGACTTCTAGGGAGAGCTGCTGTGACGACAGGAACCGGGGGACGGCCGCCGTGGCGGGCGTGTTGATCGTCGACGCCGCGAACGTCGTCGGCTCGGTGCCGGACGGCTGGTGGCGCGACCGGCGGGGCGCGGCCGAGCGGCTGCGCGACCGGCTGGCCGGGCGGGGCGCAGGCGAAGAGATCATCCTCGTCGTCGAAGGCGAGGCCCGGGGCGTCGAGTCCGTTCCCGGTGTACGGGTGGACTCGGCGCCCGGGAGCGGCGACGACCGGATCGTGGAGCTGGCCGCGGCCCACGCGGAGCGCGGCTGCGTCGTGGTCACGGCCGACCGCGAACTGCGCGAGCGGGTCCGGGCGTACGGGGTGCGGTGCGTGGGACCGCGTACGGTACGCCCGGCGGACTGACCGCCCGGCCCGGCCCCGGGTCAGCGGCAGTACCTTACCTGGGTGAGGTTCTTGACGTAGCGGGCGGAGACCCAGCGCTCCTCGTGGTACGCCGCGCGGTCGGGCCAGGTGGTGTCGTTGTGCCCGTCGTCGTAGCGCTCGGCCAGGCGGTACCAGAGGCGGTTCCCGTCGACCGTCTCGCCGGACTTCTTGCACGAGATCTCGAGCTTGCTCTTCGGGTACACCTGGCCGACGATCCGCGCGTGGGTGCTCGGCTTGCTGCGGACCTTCAGCGGACCCTTCGAGACGACCCGGCCGGTGGCGTACCTCTCATAGGGGTACCCATCGGGCTGACCGGAGGGCCTCTCGCCGACGATGATCTCCCGCGGGGGCGTGTGGTCCGCCGGACCATCGTCCGCGACGGCCGTGCCCGCTCCGACCAGACCGAGAACCAGGCTTCCGGTGGCGAGAGCGAGGGTGGTTCTGGTGGGCTTCAGCATGAGCCGGCTCCTCTACGAAGACTTCCGCCCGGCCGCGGCGCGCGGCGCGGGGCGGCAACCACGTGGTTGCCACGGACGACTATGACCAGGGCGGGGCCCGTCGCTCCGGTGGCTCACCGTCGCTTAGCCCGATATGACCAATTCGCTCCGCCGGTGTGCGGCGGCCGTGCCCGCCCCCGAACGGGCACGGCCGCACAGCGGGGCCCCGGGGGGACAGGGCCGATGCCGGCCGGTGAACCGGCGGAGCCAAATCTAGGGGCGGACCCCTGCCGGCCGCGCCCATCCACGGGTTGAGACCGGCCTACCACCTCGGGGAGTGACCCTATACAACCAGGGGTGTACACAAGGGGGTTGACGTGCGCTTTGCCACACACCCGGCGGCGGCCCGGCTCCGCGCCGGGCTTCCGGTCGTCGGCGAGATCGTGTATGCCGTCGGCTCGCTCTGGATCTCGTCGACGATGCTCCGCAACTGGCCGGACCCGAACGGATACTGGCGGGACACCGACGCGCTCGCCTACGCCCTGCTGGCCGCGGTCTACCTGCCCCTCGCGCTGCGCCGCCGCTTCCCCGTCGCCGTCCTGACCAGCACCGCGCTCTGCGTCGCCACCTACTTCACCCTGGGCTACTACCACGTCGTCGCCGTCTGCGGGCTGGCCCTCGCCCTCTACACCGTGGCCTCCCTGCGCCCCCGCGAGGTCTCGGCCCGGTGCGCGGTGGGGACACTGGCCGTACTCCTGTGGGGCACGCGGCTCGCCGAGCCGGGCATCGGCGCCCTCAGCGTGGGCTTCGTGACGGTGACCACCATCGTCTGCTGGATCACCGGCGACGGATCCCGCCGACTGCGCGAACTCACCCGCCAACTCCGCGTCGAACAGGAGGAGAAGGCCCGCCGGGCCGTGACGGAGGAACGCATCCGGATCGCCCGCGAGCTGCACGACGTCATCGCCCACCACGTCTCGGTGATCTCCGTCCAGACCGGACTCGCCGCCTACGTGTTCTCCGCGGACCCGCCGACCGCCCGCAAGGCCCTGGACACCGTCGGGGACAGCGCCCGCGAGGCGCTGGCCGAGATGCGCCGGATGCTGGTGGTCCTCCGCGCGGAGGGCCCCGCGCCCGACGCCGAGCCGGGCGACGCCCGGGTGTCCGGGCTCGGGCGGCTGGAGGAGCTGGTCAAGCGGGTCGGGGAGGCCGGGGTCCCCGTCGACGTACGGATCACGGGAACGGCGTACGAGCTGCCGCCCGGGATCGACCTGTGCGCGTACCGCGTGGTCCAGGAGGCCCTCACGAACGTGATCAAGCACGCCCCCGAGGCGCGCGCCACCGTCCGGGTCCACTACGGCGGCGACGAGGTCCACGTACGGGTCAAGGACGACGGAAGCGGGCGCCCGCCGCTGCGCGCGACGGCGCCCGCGGGGGCCGCCGCTCAGAAGACGGCCGGTCAGGGCTTGATCGGCATGCGCGAGCGGGCGACGATCTACCACGGCACGGTCACCGCCGAGCCCGTCCCCGAGGGCGGCTTCGAGGTCAGGCTGCGGGTCCCCGTGCCGCGACCGGGAGGGGATGACGCGGATGCCGTCCGTACTCGTCGTCGATGACCAGTTCCTGATCCGGTCCGGACTGACCGCTTTGCTGACCGCCGCACCCGGCTACGAGGTCGTCGGCGAGGCGGGCGACGGCGAGGAGGCGGTCCGGCTCGCCGCCGAGACCCGGCCCGACGTCATCCTCATGGACATCCGGATGCCCGGCACGGACGGGATCGCCGCCACCGAGCGGATCCTGGCCGGCCGGGAGGATCCCGCCAACGGCGGGCCGAAGGTGCTCGTCCTGACCACCTTCGACTCCGACGAGCACGTCTTCCGCGCGCTGCGGGTCGGCGCCAGCGGGTTCCTCGTCAAGGACACCCCGCCCGACCGCCTGCTCGCCGCCATCGCCACCGTGCACGCCGGCGAGATGCTGTTCAGCCCCCGGGCCCTGCGCGGGCTGATCGACACCTACGCCGCCCCGGTCGCCCGCGAACCGCACCCCGGCCTGGACACCCTGACACCGCGCGAGCGCGAGGTGCTCGCCCTGGTCGGCGCCGGCCTGTCCAACGCCGACATCGCCGGCCGGCTCGTGCTCAGCGCCGCCACCGTCAAGACGCACGTCCACCGCTGCATGAGCAAACTGGCCCTGTCCAGCCGCGCCCAGGCCGTGGTCGTGGCCCACGAGTTCGGCCTCGCCGCCCGAATGCCCTGAGCGCGCGCTCGGACGCCCTGGTCGCGCGGCTCCCCGGATGCGGGCGGCGCCGGGCCGGGCCAGAGTGGGTGCCATGGGTATCGAAGACTACGGCGGCGGGTCGGGGGCGCAGGAGACCGGCGTCCTCGTGGTGACGACCAACGACGTCCCCGGCTACCGGGTCGAGCAGGTCATCGGTGAGGTCTTCGGCCTCACCGTGCGCTCCCGCCATCTGGGCAGCCAGATCGGCGCGGGCCTGAAGTCGATGATCGGCGGCGAGCTGAAGGGCCTCACCAAGACCCTGGTGCAGACCCGCAACCAGGCCATGGAGCGGCTCATCGAACAGGCGAAGGCGCGCGGCGCGAACGCCGTGCTGATGATGCGCTTCGACGTCACCGACGCCGCCGACGCCGGCACCGAGGTGTGCGCGTACGGGACGGCCGTGGTCCTGGTCCCCGCCTCCGCCTGACCTTCGTCGGCAACCTTCGGCCATCTGTGGCCACCTTCAGCCGTCTGTGGCCACCTTCGGCCACCTCCGGCCGCCTCCCGTCACGTAAGTCCAGGACGGCGCTCCGCTTTGTCCATGGGCCTGCCCGGCCCCCGGTCCGCAAGCTGTCAGGTCAGTGAGCGGACCGTTCGGGACTGCGTGCCGAGCGGTCTTCCGCCGAGGAAGCCGACTCCCGGAGGTCCGATGCGCACCCCCCTCTGGCCGGCCGCAGCCGCGGTGGCCGGCCTGGTCGCCACCCTGGTCGTGGCCGCGCCCACCGCCCCCGCCGCGGCGGCGGCACCCGTGACGATCACTTCGCCCGAGCTGTCCGTCAGCGTGGACAGCGGCTTCCCCCGGGTCATCAGCTACACCCGGCGCGCCACCGGCGACGTGCTGCACGGCAACGAGGACCCGCTGAGCACCATCCTTGTCAACGGGACGGCCTTCACCCCCACCGTGACCGCAACCCCCTCCGCCTCCGGCGTGGACTACGCGCTCGCCTTCTCCGGCGTGACCATCAGGTCCCGGCTCTCGGTGACCGGTTCGACCGTGGAGTTCAAGGTCACCGCGATCGAGGACACCGCCTCCTTGCGCGTACGCAGCCTCGCGATCCCCGACCACCACCTCGTCAGCGTCCGCAGCGACCAGCCGGGCGCCGCGCTCTCCACGGCGAACATGCACACCGCCACCACCGGCACGGGGGACACCTTCACCCCCATCACCGCGAGCACCCCCGTCGACCCGGCCGCGACCACCGTGATGTACGGCCTGGCCAACACCGGCAAGCTGGCCGCCGCCATCGACTCCAACTCCCTCTACGACACGCCCTCGGGCGGCACCGCACGGGAGAACGGCCGGATCAGCAAACGGGTCACCGACAAGGGCTCCTACCGCCGAGCCGGGCTGTGGAGCGGCGCCTGGCTCCACCGGGCCGCCGGCGCGGCCGACTCCGACACCGAGCCGCTCCCGTACGCCCGTATCGCGATCACCGCCGACCGCAACGCGGACTCCGTCGTGGACTGGCAGGACGCCGCCATCGCGCACCGGGACATCTGGACCCCGCCCACCGGCTGGCAGGACACCGCCGACCGGGTGGTGCAGCGGATCCCCTTCAACTTCGCCTCCCAGGCCACGCACCCCTTCGCGCAGACCCTCGACGAGACCAAGCGGGTCAGCCTCGCCACGGACGGGCTCGGACAGTTCGTCCTCCTCAAGGGATACGCCTCCGAGGGCCACGACTCCGCGCACATGGACTACAAGAACATCGGGTCCAAGCTGGGCGGCGCCACCGACCTGAACACTCTCACCACCGCCGGCCAGGCCTACAACGCCGACTTCGGGGTGCACGTCAACGCCACCGAGGAGTACCCGGTCTCCGCGACCTTCGACCCGGCCCACCAGAGCGGCGGACTCGGCTGGGACTGGCTCGACCAGTCGTACTACGTGGACACGAGGAAGGACGGCCAGTCCGGCGAGCGCCTCAGGCGCCTCCAGGACCTCAAGGCCGCCGCTCCCGGACTCGACTTCCTCTACGTGGACGTCTGGTACGGCGACGGCTACGTCTCGCGCAGGCTCCAGCGCGAGATCTCCGGCCTCGGTCTCCAACTGGCGACGGAGTTCCCCCAGACCCTCACCGAGCAGTCCCTGTGGCACCACTGGGCCGCCGACGTCAACTACGGCGGCAGCGACCTGAAGGGCATCAACTCCACCATCGCCCGGTTCATCGCCAACCACACCAAGGACGACTGGATCGCCCGCAACCCGCTGCTCGGCGGCGCCGAGATCACCGCCCACGAGGGCTGGCAGGGCAAGAAGGACTTCACCGCCTTCCTGAACACCACCTTCGCCGTCAACCTGCCGACCAAGTACCTCCAGGAATCCCCGATCGTGAAGTGGACCGCAGACACGGTCACCCTCGCGAACGGCACCACCGTCACCACCGCCGGCAACAAGCGCCGGATCACCACCGCCGGCCGCACCGTCCTGTCCGGGGACAGCTATCTGCTGCCCCGCGGCGGCAAGCTCTACCACTGGAACGACAAGGCGGGCTCCACCACCTGGACCCTGCCCGCCGGCTGGACCGCGCCCAAGCTCCACCAACTGACCGACGCCGGCCGCCGGTTCGTCGGTGACCTCGCCGTCGGAGCGGGCAACCAGATCACCATCAACGCCGCCGCCCGCACCGCCTACGTGGTCACCGACGGCGCCTCGCCCGCCCAGGCCGACCCGAGGTGGGGCGAGGGCACCCCGGTCAAGGACCCCTCCTTCTACGCGGGCGACCTCAAGGCCTGGACCGTCACCGGAACCGGCGCCGCCGTCACCCGCAACGCCCAGGGCCAGAGCGAGCTCACCTTCGCCCCCGGCACCACCCCCACCGTCTCCCAGCAGCTCACCGGCCTCGCCCCCGGCACCCACGCCGCCTCCGTCTGGGTCTCCACCCCGGCCGGCCGGGCCGCCACCCTCACCGTCACCCCGGCCGGCGGCGCCGCAGCCTCCGTGTACGCGGACTCCTCGCCGCTGACGAACAGCCTCGGCGGCAGCGAGAAGAACGGCACCAGGATGCAGCGCATGAAGGTGTTCTTCGACGTCCCGGCCGGACAGTCCACCGCCACCCTCAAGCTGTCGGCGGCCGCCGGATCCGGCACCGGCACGGTCCATCTGGACGACGTGCGGGTGGTCCGCTCCGCCCGCACCCCGCTCGGCGGCCACTTCTTCGCCGAGGACTTCGAGAACGTCGACGCCGGCTGGGGCCCCTTCGCCTTCGGCGGCGCGGGCGGCTCGGCCACCGACCCGCGCACGCACATCGCCCAGCGCAACGCCCCGTACACGCAGGCGGGCTGGAGCGGGAAGCTGGTCGACGACGTGATCAACGGGCAGAACTCCCTCAAGTCGCACGAGGAGCGGACCGGCCTGGTCTACCGCACCCTGCCGAAGACCCTGCGCCTGACCCAGGGACGCGCGTACAAGGTCACCTTCTCCTACGAGGCAGGCTTCAGCGGCGACTACCAGTTCGTCACGGGCTCCGGCACGACCGAGACCACCACCGCCCTGAACCAGGCCCGTACCCCGACCACGTTCACCAAGACCTTCACCGCCGGGGCCGACGCCTGGATCGGCGTACGGAAGGTCACCCCCGAGAGCTCGCACAACGAGGCCGACCTCATCCTCGACGACCTGATCGTGGACGACCTCGGGCCGGCCGACGGGGGCGAACTGCTCGTCCCGCAGAGCCAGATGAGCGTGAAGGCGGTCGACAGCCAGGAGACCACCGGGGAGAACGGCGCCGCCGCCAACGTCCTGGACGGCGACGCCTCCACCATCTGGCACACCCAGTGGTACGCCGCGACCGCGCCCATGCCGCACGAGATCACCCTCGACCTCGGCGCCACGTACGACGTCTCGGCCCTGCACTACCTGCCCCGGCAGTCGCAGAGCAACGGACGCGTCGCCGGCTACCAGGTGTTCACCTCCACCGACGCGCTCACCTGGGGGCCGGCCGCGGCCGCCGGAACCTTCCCGAACACGACGGCTCAGCAGGACGTCACCTTCGCGGCGCGCACCGCGCGCTACGTCCGGCTCAAGGCCACGAGCGAGGTGGCGGGCAACCCGTGGACCTCGATCGCGGAACTCAACATCGGCCACCGTCCCTAGGGGTGTCCGGCGCCCCGCTCGTACGGTGGTGGCCCGAAGACGAAAGGACGGGCCCGATGCGTCAACGCAAGTCAGCGGCAGAGGTGTTCGACGAGCTGGGGGAGCGCTACGAGGAGGTGTTCGGGCAGGTGCCCGGGCAGCTGGACGCACTCGACTGGCTCACCGCGCGGCTGCCCCGCGGGGCCCGGGTGCTGGACGTGGGCAGCGGCACCGGGCGGCCCACCGCCGAGGCACTGGTCCGGGCCGGCTGCGCCGTGACCGGCATCGACGTCTCGTCGGCCATGGTGGCCCTCGCCCGCGCCCGGGTCCCGCGGGCGCGCTTCGAACAGGCCGACGTGCGCACGTACGAGCCCGAACCGGGCGGGTTCGACGCGGTGTGCAGCTTCTTCCCGCTGCTGGTGATGGACCAGCCGGAGGTCGCGGCGGCACTGGACCGCATGGCGTCGTGGGTCGCGCCGGGCGGGTACTTCGTCATGGCCACGGTGCCGGGGGACATCCGGGGCCTGGACATCGAGTGGATGGGCCACGAGGTCACCGTCAGCAGCCTCTCCACCGCGGACCACCTGGCCAGGCTCGCGGACCGGGGCCTGGAGGTGCTGCACCACCACACCGCGCACTTCCGGCCCGCCGACGCCCAGGCGGGCCCCGAGGAGCACCTCTTCTGCTACGCGCGGCGCGCGATCCGGCCGGTCAGCGGACCGGGCCCCGAACCGACTGCTGGGCGCGGAAGCGGACCGGAGCCATGCCCACCCGGCGGCTGAAGAGCCGGCTGAAGTAGGCCGGATCCTCGTAACCGACCCGCCGGGCGACTGCGGCGACCGGCAGGTCGGTGCGGGCCAGCAGCTCCTTCGCCCGGCTCAGCCTGATACCGAGGAGGTACTCCTTGACCCCCTCCCCGGTACTGCGCCGCACCGCCCGGCGCAGCTGGGGCAGCGGCATCCCGAGCCGGGCGGCGTGCTCGGCCACCGGTATGGGCAGCAGTGCGTCCCGCGCCAGGGTGTCCATCACGGCGTCCCCGTGCCGGGAGGCCTCGGCGCGGGCGTAGCGCAGGGCCACCAGCAGCCCGTGCACGGCCGCCGCGGCCTCGACCTCCAGCAGCGGGCCGCCGCGCCGGGCGGCCCGTACGATCCCGTCGACGACGTGCTGCACCCCGGCCGTCCCGCCGAGCGGCACCAGCGGGCGGTCCGGGGTGACGTAGCCCAGATCGGTGTACGCCTCCACGCCGGGCCCGGCGAAGTCCACGAAGCACTCGTCCCAGCCGGTCAGCGGGTCGGGCCCGTAGTGGTGTTCCACGCCCGGCACCAGCCACAGCAGCGCGGGCGCGGTCACCGGCTGCGGCGGCCGGCCGCCGTGGCTGAACCAGCCCCGGCCGCGGGTGACGACCACGGCGACGTGGTGGTCGAGGGTGCGGGGACCGACGACCGGCAGCACGCCCTGCTGCACGCCCACCCCGAGGCAGACCAGGCCGAGTCTGCGGTGGTTGGCGGTGGGGGAGAAGTACCGCATCCAACTGCTGCACGGGGGTGTGGCCATCTGCGGATTGTGATCCACAAGGCCGGGCACCCTCAAGAGGATGCGGCCGCCCGGTCGGTACGAGGCGCCGACGGTGCCGAGTGCGGCGCGGAGTGCGGCGCGGAGTGCGATGCGGAGTGCGGCTCGGTCCCGGGTGCGGCGAGGGGCGCGGGCGTACGCGGCTCCGGGCCCGGGCGGAGCCCCACCGCCAGCCCGGCGATCACTACGAGCAGACCCAGCCACACCGCCGGGCCCGGGACCCCGCTGCCGGCGAGCGTTCCGGCACCCGCCGCGGCGAGGGGCGCGACCCCGGTGAGCAGCCCGGCCCGCCCGGAGCCCACGGCGGCCACCGTGCGGTACCAGAGCACGAACGCCACCGCCGTGACCATGACGGCGAGGTACCCGGCGGCCGCCCACTGGGCCGGTCCGAGCGACGCCAGGTCGGAGGGGCGCTCGAAGAGCAAGGTGAGCACCACCAGCATCAGGGCCCCCAGCCACACCGCGTGCACGGACACCCCCCAGGGGCCGTGCCGCCGCAGCACCGGCACGGCGAGCAGGGTGAACCCGGCCTCGCAGGCCAGCGCGAGCGCGGCCCAGGCCACCCCGGCGGCGTCCGTCCGGCCCGTTCCCTCGACCAGTACGGCCCCGCCCACCACGACGGGAGCGGCGAGCAGCACCTGACGGCTGGGCCGCCTGCCCTCCAGGAACGGGCCGATCAGACCGAGCACGATCGGTACGGAGGCCACCGCCACGGCGATGACCGCCGGTTCGGCATGCGCGACCCCGCGGACGACGGCCACGTTGAACAGCACCAGCCCGGTCGCCGCGATCCCGGCCAGCCACAGCCACTCCCGCCCGCGCGGCCGCAGGACCGGCACCCGGGCGACCCGGGCCAGGGCGAGCAGCAACAGCGCGGCGGCCACGTACCGGACGGCCTGGGTGGCGAACAGCGGGGCGTCGACGAGGGCACGGGAAACGCTGACGCTGCTGCCGACCAGCGCCATGCCGGCGATACCGGGCACCAGGTCCCGGAAGGTGGTGGATGGTGTCTTCATGACGTCCAGCCTGGCGGCACAATGGACCGATGAGCAGGTCCAAAGATGTGGTGCCCGAGGGGTCCAAAACGCAGGAGTCCAACGGGACCACCCGGCCGGAAGCCGCCGGCGGTGCCGTGGGCTCGGACTTCCTCCAGCTCGACGTCGGCCAGGCCCCGCCGGGCGGCCGCACCGACTGGCTGGCCGGCCGGCTCCGCGCCGCCATCGCCGACGGCACGCTGCCGGTCGGCAGCCGGCTCCCGGCCAGCCGCGTCCTCGCCGCCGAACTGCGCGTCTCCCGGGGGCTGGTCACCGAGGCCTACCAGCGGCTGGCGGAGACCGGCCAGGTCTCGGGACGGGGCCGGGGCGGCACGGTGGTCGTCGCCGCCCCGCCACCGGTGGCCACACCCTCCGCCGCACCCGCGCGCGGCGGGCTCGTCGACGCCCTGCGCGCCGTACCCTGCCGGATCGACCTCTCGCCCGGCGTGCCCGACCTGACCGCCTTCCCGCGTACGGCCTGGCTGCAGGCCGAGCGCCGGGTGCTCGCCGCGCTCACCCCGGCCGACTTCGGCTACGGGAACCCCCAGGGCGCGCCCGCGCTGCGCGAGGCGGTCGTGGGCTGGCTGGCCCGCAACCGCGGGATCCGCGCCGACCCCCACGAGGTCGTGATCGTCGCGGGCGTCGCCCAGGCCCTGGGGCTGCTGGCGCAGGTCCTGCGGGAGGAGGGTGTGCACCGGGTCGCGGTGGAGGACCCCGGTTCGCTCGGGGCCCGGCAGCAGCTGGAGCACGGGCGGCTGGAGACGGTTCCCGTACGGGTGGACGAGGCCGGGCTGGACGTGGCCGAGCTCCGGGCGAGCGGGGCCGGGGCCGTCCTGCTCACCCCGGCGCACCAGTTCCCGACCGGGGTCGTGCTGGACGGCGAGCGGCGCCGGGACCTGCTCGGCTGGGCGGCCGCCGGGGGACTGGTCATCGAGGACGACTACGACGCCGAGCACCGCTACGACCGCGCCCCCGTCCCCGCGCTGCGCGCCCTGCTGCCCGAGGCGGTCTGTTACGCCGGGAGCGTGTCCAAACTCCTCGCCCCCGCCCTGCGCCTGGGCTGGCTGCTGGTCCCGCCGCGCCTGCGCGACGCCGTGACCGCCGCCAAGCGCTACGCCGACCTCGGCAATCCGGTCCTCGCCCAGCTGGTCCTCGCCAGGCTGATGGACTCAGGCGAACTGGAGCGGCACCTGCGCTTCGTCCGGCGCCGCCACCGCCGCCGCCGCGATGCCATGCTCCGCGCCGTCGCCGACCGGCTGCCGGGGGCCCGGGTGCACGGGGCGGCCGCCGGACTGCACCTGATGGTCACCTTCGACGGCGCCGGCTTCGACGACACGGACCTGGCCTCGGCGGCCCTGGCCCTGGGGGTCAAGACCCACCCGCTGTCCTGGCACCGCGTCCGGCCGGGCCCACCCGGCCTGATCCTCGGCTACGCGGCGGGCTCGGCCGGCGAGATCGAGGAGGGCATCGCCCTCCTCGGCACGGCACTGGGCGGACTGCCGGAGGCCGGGCGAAAAGTTTTTCCGGAACGGCGGCAACCTCCCGGAGGGTCGCGCGTCGTGCGGGGGTGAAGGGCGTGGTCCCACGCCCTCGACCCGACCGTGGAGAACCACCGTGAAGAACCTGAAGCGTGTCCCCCTGGCCGTCCGCCGCACGGCCGCCACCGCCGGCGCCGCCGGGGCGGTCGCCGGGATGGTCGTCGGCCTCGCGGGGCCGGCCTCCGCCGCGGGCGGCAGTTCGGCCACGCCCTCCCCGGCGGTCAGCGTTCCGGCCAGTGCCGCTCCCACCGCGGGCGGGGGCAAGCCCGTTCCGTCGGTCAGCACCCCGCCGACCGCGGGAACGGACACGAGGAGCGTCGCTCCCAGCGCCGCTCCGACCACCCCTGCGAGCGCCGCTCCGAGTGCCGCTCCGACCGCCGCTCCGAGTGCCTTCCCGACGACCCCGGGGACCGGTCCCAGGCCCAGCGCGTCCCCGTCCGAGGCCGCCGCCGCACCCGAGGGGTCCGAGCTCGCGCATACTGGCTCCTCGGCGACCACCATCGCCATGGGGGCGGGAGCCACCGGTCTGGTCCTCGCCGGCGCCGGAGCCCTGTACGCCGTGCGGCGCCGCGCCAACAGCTGAGGAATCCCGTGCTCCACCTCGCACCACCCGTCGGCCCCCTCACGCCCGGCTTCGGCCGGGCGTGGCGGGGCCTGTGGTCGTTGCTGCGCAGGGAGCGTTCCGCCCAGCCGGCCTCCCCGCGGTCGTACGGCTCCTCGTACGGCTCCTCTTCCAGCTCCCCGTCCAGCTCCTCGCCCGGCTCCCCGTACGGGTCCTCGTACGGGTACGACCACACGGGCCGCGGCGACCCGCGGCCGCCCACCGTCACGGAGCTCTATCACGCGCACCGGCTGCGGATGGTCCGGCTGGCGGTGCTGCTCGTCGATGACCTGGCCACCGCCGAGGACGTGGTCCAGGACGCCTTCACCGCCCTCTACCGCCGCCACGGGGAGCAGATCACCGAGGTCGACAACGCCCTCGGCTACCTGCGTACCGCGGTCGTCAACACCTCGCGCTCCGTGCTGCGCCGCAGGCGCACCGCGCGGGCCTGGACCCCGTCGGCGGAGGCCGACGTACCGTCCGCCGAGGACCACGTGGTCCTGGACGAGGCGCACCGCGAGGTGCTCGCCGCGCTCGGCCGGCTGACGCCGCGCCGTCGGCAGGTCCTGGTGCTGCGGTACTGGGCCGACCTCAGCGAGGCGGAGATCGCGGCCACCCTCGGGATCAGCCGGGGAGCGGTGAAGTCCAACGCGAGCCGCGGCCTGGACGCCCTGGAACGGATTCTGGAGGGACGGATATGACGCGTGACGGCGAACTCCTCGTCGAACGCCCCGTCGAGCGCCGGCTGCGGCAGGCCCTCGACGCGCGCGCGGACAGCATCGACGTCCGCCGGCTGCGGCCCGCGGATCCGCCGGGACCGCACGTGGGACGGCTGTCCGTGGACAGGCTGCGGCGCTTCGCGCTGCCCCTCGCGGGCCTGGCCGCGGCCGCGGCCGCGGGGATCGGATACCTGCTGCTCGCCCCGGATCCGGCGCCCCGCCCGGTGCCGCCCGCCACCCCGCCGAGCATCACGGCCCCCGGACCGTCCCCGGAGCCCCCAGAGCCCGAGGCGTCACCCACCCCGCGGTCATCCGGACCGCTGAAGCCGACCCCGGGTGTGGACGCGTCGGGAAGCCCGGTCGCGTCCTCGCACCCCACCGGGTCGGTGACCCCGTCCGCGCCGCTCTCGCCGAAACCGTCGGGATCGGTGCCGCCGTCGACGAGTCCGTCCGCCGCGGCGGGAGGCGTCGCGACGTCCTCGCCGCCGAGGAACGCCGGTCCGCGTTAGGGCCTGCTAGCGCCTGCTAGGACGTGCGGAGGTTCTCCACCGCCGCTACCAGCGGGGCGAGTTCCGGGTTGCGCGCGGCCTCGTCGAGGGCCTCGCGCAGGGCGGTGTCGTTCGTGGGCCGGGCCGCGGCCAGGAGGGCCAGGCCGGCCTCGCTCACGTCGGTGTAGATGCCCCGCCGGTCGGTGTCACAGAGGTACCGGTTCAGCAGGCCGCGGTCCTCCAGCCGGCTGACCAGGCGGGTCGTGGCGCTCTGGCTGAGCACCACCGAGTCGGCGACCTGGTGCATCCGCAGGTGGCCACCCGGCCCGTTGTGCTGGCGGCTGAGGACGTCGAGGAGCGAGTACTCGCGCACGCTGAGGCCGTGCCCCGCCTGCAGGGCCCGTTCGATGTGCGCCTCGATCCGCCCGTGCAGGAGGGAGAGGGCGCACCAGCCCTGGGAGAGGGCGGTGAGGGCGCTGTCCGTGGCCGTCATTGGCTCCTCCGTCGAAGCGTGCCGTGTGCCGTGTGCCGTGTGCGGGGTGCGAGTGCGCGTGCGAGTGCCGTGCGAGGCGTGTGACCCCAGGATAGGACACGTCTGCAATAGCCCGCGCTTGCAAATAACCCGCGTCTGCAACTAACCTCGACGCATGTAAGCGGCGCCGGCAACCTTGGGCGACCCCGCCTCCCCTCGCCGCACCCCGCACCCCGCACCTCCCCCTCCCCTGAAGGGCACCTCCCCCATGCCTCTCGCTCTCCTCGCCCTCGCCGTCGGGGCCTTCGGGATCGGCACTACCGAATTCGTGATCATGGGCCTGCTCCCCGAGGTCGCCGGCGAGTACGGCGTCTCGATCCCCACCGCGGGCTTCCTGGTCACCGGCTACGCCCTCGGCGTCGTCCTCGGTGCGCCGCTCATGACCGTGCTCGGCACCCGCATCCCCCGCAAGCGCATGCTGATGCTGCTCATGGGCCTCTTCATCGCGGGCAACGTCCTCTCCGCACTCGCCCCCGCCTTCGGCGTCATGCTCTCCGGCCGTGTCGTCGCCTCGCTCGCCCACGGCGCCTTCTTCGGCATCGGCGCCGTCGTCGCCGCCGAACTCGTCGCCCCCGAGAAGAAGGCCGGAGCCATCGCCATGATGTTCACCGGCCTGACGGTGGCCAATGTGGTCGGCGTCCCGCTGGGCACGCTCGTCGGACAGACCCTCGGCTGGCGCGTCACCTTCCTGATCGTCGCCGCGCTCGGTGTCGCCGGTCTGCTCGGCATCGCCCGGCTGGTCCCCGAGCTGCCCCGGCCCGCGGGCGGCGTACGGATCCGCCGCGAGCTCGCCGCCTTCCGCAACGTCCAGGTGCTGCTCGCGATGGCGATGACCGTCCTCGGCTTCGGCGGCGTCTTCGCCGCGATCACCTACATCACCCCGATGATGACCGACGTCGCCGGCTTCGCCGACTCCTCCGTCACCTGGCTCCTCGTCCTCTTCGGCCTGGGCATGGTCGGCGGCAACCTGATCGGCGGCCGGTACGCCGACCGCGCGCTGATGCCGATGCTGTACGTGTCCCTGGGCGCGCTCGCCGTCACGCTGGCCGTCTTCACGCTCACCGCCCACAGCAAGGCCGGCGCCGCCGTCACCATCGTGCTGATCGGCGCCCTCGGCTTCGCCACCGTGCCGCCGCTCCAGAAGCGGGTCCTCGACCAGGCCGCCGGGGCCCCCACCCTGGCCTCCGCCGTCAACATCGGCGCCTTCAATCTCGGCAACGCCCTCGCCGCCTGGCTCGGCGGGCTCGTGATCGCCTCCGGCCTCGGCTGGACCGCCCCCAACTGGGTCGGCGCGGCGCTGGCCGCCTCCGCCCTGGTGCTCGCCCTCATCTCCGGCGCACTGGAACGCCGTACGGCCGGACGTCCGGACGGCCGGGGCCTGGTCGTCACGGGCGGAGCTCCCGAGGTCTCCGCGGCCGTCCCCGCCCACCACTGATCCCCTCAACTCCCCGGGTCGCGCGCCCGTGTCCCGCGTGCCACGTTGGTACGGGGGACACGGGTGCATGATGCGGAATCCGAAGCGGTACAGGAGGATCCACGTCATCGCGACGGCAACGGTCGCCGCGCTGGTCACCCTCGCCGTCCCGGGCTGCACGGCCTCCTCGGACCAGGCCCGCGCCCCCGCCCCCACCGCCCCGGACAGCGCGACGACGGCGGCCGGCCCGCCCGCAGCCGCCCCCTCGGCCGCCCCCGCGCCGACGCCGCCGTCGCCCCTGTCCACCGCCCCGCGCACGATCCCGGCCGTACGGGAGCACGTGCCCGCCAGCGGCCCCGGCTGGAAGCCCACCCCCGAGGCCCGCGTGGTCGTCGCGCCGGGCGACGCGGCCGCGCTGTCGGACGAGGCCACACTGCTCGCCGGTGAACTGCGCATCGGATACGGCGAGGAAGCGGCCCCGCGCTCCGGCGACGTGGAACTGTCCCTGGACGCCGGGGGCGCGGGCTCGCCCGAGTCGTACACCCTTGCCGTCCAGGACGGCCGCGTCCGGATCAACGGCCCCGACGAGGCCGGGGTGTTCTACGGAACCCGCACCCTCAAACAGGCCGTGCGGAGCGCCGGTTCGGCCCCCGAAGGCACCGTGCGCGACGGCCCGGCCAAGCCCCAGCGGGGCCTCAACCTCGACATCGCGCGCAAGCACTTCACGCCCGACTGGATCGAGGACCGGCTGCGCGAGATGGCCGACCTCAAGCTCAACCAGCTCGGCCTGCACTTCTCCGACGACCAGGCCTTCCGGATCGAGTCCGACAGCCACCCCGAGATCGTCTCCACCCCGCACCTCACCAAGGCGCAGGTCCGCGCCATCACGGCACTCGCCGCCCGGCTGCACATCACCGTGGTTCCGGAGATCGACTCGCCCGGACACCTCGGCGCGGTGCTGCGCGCCCACCCCGACCTGCAACTGCGCGACGTACAGGGCAGGGCGGTCAAGGGAGCGGTGGACATATCCGACCCGGCGGCCGCCACGCTCATCGACGAACTGCTGCGCGAGTACCTGCCACTGTTCCCCGGCGGGGCCTGGCACCTGGGCGCCGACGAGTACCAGGCGCTGGTCTACCGGGATCCGCAGACCTCCTTCCCGCAGCTCGCGAACGCGGCGCGCCAGCGGTACGGGCCCACGGCCCGCGTGCAGGACCTGGCGACGGGCTGGCTCGACGACCGCGCGGACGTGGTCCGTCCGTCGGGCAAGGCGCTCAAGGCGTGGAACGACGGCTTCTTCGCCGGCGGGGTGGTGAGCGCGGCCAAGGACATCCAGGTCGAGTACTGGACCGGCAAGGAAATCGGCGCCCGCCCACCGCTGGAGTACCTGCGCGAGGGCCGCAAGCTCGTGAACCTCAACGACGAGTACCTGTACTACGTGCTCGGCGAGCCGAACCAGTTCACGTACCCCACCGGCCGGCGGATCTACGAGCAGTGGACCCCGCTGGTACTGCGCGGCACCACCGCCGTCCCGGCCACGTACACGCAGCAGATCCTGGGCGGACGCCTCGCGGTCTGGTGCGACCTGGCCGGCGCGCAGACCCAGGCCCAGGTGGCGGCGGGCATCCGGCTGCCGCTGGCCGCGCTCTCCCAGAAGGTGTGGGACGCCCGCGCGCCCGAGCTGCCCTGGTCCGGCTTCCAGACCCTCGCCGACCGGCTGGACCCGCCCGGCCCCTGAGGCTCCCGGCCCCTGAGGCTAGGGGGTGTCCCTGTCCATGTCCCTGTTCTGCCAGCGGCGGCGGGCCCATCGGCCGAGCGGCGGCAGCGCGGTGACCACTGTCAGGGTCCAGGCGGCTGCGAAGCCCCAGAGCAGGGGCTGTGACACGGTGACCGAGGCGGCGATGAACAGCGTCACCGTCACCGCACCGAGCAGACAGGCCCCCACGGTGCGGTGACGCCGGTGCGCGGAACTCAGCATCCGGTCGAGCGAACGGTCACCCTTGAGCTGTGCCTCGATCGCGGAGAGGGCGCGCTGCTCGCGATCGGAGAGTCCGGCTCCGTCCATCACGACGTACCTCCGTCGGCTGCCGCCGTCGGGCGCGGACCGCAGCCTTTGGCCTGCGAATACCCGGCCTGGCGCCGCCCAATCCCCGGAGGCCGTGATGGCTGCCCGGCCTCGGTCACCAGATGGAGTCGACCCACTCCGGGTGGTCGATGAACGGGTTGCGGTTGTGCTGGTACGTGTCGAATATGACCTGGTTGCGGCGCTGCTCGAAGGCGTCCGGCGGGTCCATCTGGTTCCACTGCTTCAGCACGCTGATCCGGCCGTGGGCCGGGGCGGTGCCGTTGTTGACCCGGTCGTTCATCTCCAGGTCCGCGAAGCCGTCACCGCCGTCGTAGCGGACGGCCATGTAGAGCAGCATCCGCGCCACGTCGCCCTTGACCGCGTCGCGCGGCTCGAAGGAGTCGGCGTCGGTCAGACTGCCGGGCGCCTCGCTGACGGGGCCGCCGCCCATGTCGAAGTCCTTGTTGCCCCGGGTGCTGTTGACGGTGACGTCCTCGGGGCGCAGGTGGTGCAGGTCGGTGCCCGGGCCGGTGGCGGTGCCGAAGTCGCCGTGGCTCTTGGCCCAGACGTGCTCGCGGTTCCAGTCGTTGACCCCGCCGCCGTTCGTCGCCTTGGACTGGGAGCGGCCGGAGTAGAGCAGGATGACGTTGTTGGGGTTCGCCGGGTCCTGGTCGGTCACCTTCAGGGCGTTCCACACGCCGTCGTAGCTCACCTTGGACTGGCTCTTGATGATGGTGTGCAGGGCGCTCTTGAGTGCGGCCCCGGTCTTGCCCTCGGCGGTCGCGTAGTACGAGTCCACCACGGTGGAGTCCGTGGCGGCCGCGGCAGCCGCGGAATCCGCGGTGGCAGTGGACGCGGAGGCCTGCGGGGCTGCCGCCCGCTGCTGGCCGGCGGACGCCGACGCCGGTACGGCGAACAGGGCGGCCGAGGCGAGGCCGGCCGCCCAGGGAGTCAGGTGCGAGATTCTCATCGGGTGGGGGGTACCTCTCCATACGCACAGTCCCCGCCCGGGGAATTGGCGGGGTGTCAGTGGCAGTGCGAGGTTCACATTGTCATGTGCCGAACAGGTAAAAACCACGTGTCCGGAGTGCGGATCCTGGGGTGTGCCGTGGGCCCGTCGCGGGCAGGGTAGCGATGGCCCCAGCGGGGCCCGACCGGACCATGAACAGCCCTATCGGGAGCAGCCATGGCAGTGAAGATCCTCATCGTGACCGGCGACGCGGCCGAGTCGCTGGAGGTCCTGTATCCGTACCAGCGCCTGCGCGAGGAGGGGTACGAGGTCCACATCGCGGCGCCGCAGGCGAAGAAACTGCGGTTCGTGGTCCACGACTTCGAGGACGGCTTCGACACTTACACCGAGAAGCCCGGCTACACCTGGCCGGCCGATCTGGCCTTCGTGGACGTGGTCACGGAGGACTACGCGGCCGTGGTCGTCCCGGGCGGCCGGGCACCGGAGTACTTGCGCAACGATCCCGAAGTGCGGCGGATCCTGGCCGCCTTCGCGGAGTCCGACAAGCCGATCGCCCAGATCTGCCACGGCCCGCTCATCACCGCCGCGGCCGGGGGCCTGAGCGGCCGCCGGGTGACCGCGTATCCGGCGCTGGAGCTGGACATGAAGGCGGCCGGGGCCGCCTTCGAGGACTCCGAGACCGTGGTCGACGGCACGCTGGTCTCGGCCAGGGCCTGGCCCGACCATGCGCGCTGGATGCGGGAGTTCCTGACCGTGCTGCGGAGCAAGGCCCCGGTGGTCTGAGCGGGTCGAACAGGACAGGCCACGCGGCCGGGCCCCGTGTTCGGGTCCCGGCCACAGTGGCCGCTACGTGGTCAACGCCCGCTTCGGCTGCGACCGGTCGGACCCGGCCACCGCCTGGACGATCCTCAGCCGACCGCTGTGATGGCCGGCGCCGGCTCGTACTTGTAGTCCGCCCCGAAGTTCTTCTTCACGGCCGCCTCCCAGGAGCCGTCCGCGACCATCTTCTTCAGCGCGTCGTTGATCTTGCGCTGGAGTTCCTTGTCGCCCTTCTTGAGGCCGATGCCGTAGTTCTCGTTGCTCAGGTTCTGGCCTAGCAGCTTGAACTTGCCCTCGTTGCCCTTCCGGGCGGCGTACCCGGCCAGGATGGCGTTGTCCGTCGTCATGGCGTCGACGCGGCCCTCCTGAAGGGCGACGAGGCAGTCCGAGTAACCGCTCTGCTCCAGCAGGCCCGCCTTGGGGGCGAGGTTCTTCCTGAGGTTCTCGGCCGAGGTGGAGCCGGTCACCGAGCACATGGTCTTCGAGTTGAGGTCCTCGGGCTTGGTGATGGAGGTGTCGGAGGCGCGGGTCAGCAGGTCCTGGTGCGCGACGAAGTACGGGCCGGCGAAGTCGACCTTCTCCTTGCGCTTCTCGTTGATCGAGTAGCTCGCGACGACGAACTGCACCTCGTTGTACTGGAGCAGCAGTTCGCGGTCGTTGCTGTAGACCTGCTTGAACTCGATCCGGTCCGGCTTGTAGCCGAGCTCCTTGGCCACGTAGGTGGCGACGTCCACGTCGAAACCGCTGAACGTGCCACCGGTCTCGCGCATTCCGATGCCCGGCTGGTCGAACTTGATGCCGATGGAGAGGGTCCCCTGGTCCTCGTCGTCACCAACGCACCCGGAGGCGGTCAGGGCGAGGGCGATCACTGCGGCGACCGCACCGGCCTGGGGAACCTTCATGCTGCACTCTTTCCTGGAACGCGGGACGCGTCACCGCGATCTCCGGGACGTGTGGAACCGCGAGAACGTACGGGGACGTCGAGACATGTGTACGAGGAAGCTAGGAAGCTCACGGGCGCAGCGTCACTAGATTTGAGCAAAACTTGAGCATAACGATCCGGATCTGCCGCAGATCCTGCGGTGGATCCGGACTGGAGCAGGAGAAAGGGGCGGGCGTGGGGACAGGTTCCGTACGGGTGGACGGGAATGCGCTGCTTTTGGGCGAAGGGGTGCAGATCCGGTTCATCCGGACCCTGCGGCTGCCCGAGTCGGGTACGCACGCGCTGCCGCCGGGGCTCGGGGAGTTCCCGCTGCGGCGGGTCGAGGACTATCCGGACACGGTGCCGCCGGAGTGGCTGGCGAAGGGCGGCGTGATGCTGCCCGTGTACCTGCGCGAGGCGATGTGGCTGAGCTTCGGCGGGACCCGGGAGCCCGCCGCGCTCCAGGTCGGCGTCGGCAAGGTGTGCGCCGTCTCCGGCAAGCGCTGGACGGGAAGTCTGGCGCGCACCCCGCAGAACTACCTGGTGCTGCCCCGGCAACCCTGGCTGGACGGAATCAACTCCGGGGACGGGACGGTGCGCCAGTTCGTCGCCGTACCGCTGGGACTCGGCGCCACGGTCGAGGGCCAGGTCACCGGGGAGGAGACCACCGGCGGCGTACAGCTCCAGGCGTTCGCGCTGGGGGCGGCGGCGCTGGAGGAGTGGCGGCGGGCGGAGCGGGCCCGGCTGGCACCTCCGCGCCCGGGCACGGGCGAGGGGACCTACGGGGCTCCGCCCGCGCCCGGCGCGCCCGGCGCCGTCGGCGGTTTCGGCGGCTACGGCGGCCCGGTGCCCGCGCCGATGATGGCGGCCCCGGGCGGCGCTCCCGGCTCGGCTGCCCGCGCGCGCGGCAGGTCGGGTCCGCCCGCGGCTCCGGCGATGGGGCTCGGCGTCGGCGGTGCCATGCGCCAGGAGGTCTACCGGGACGAACGCCCGCTGTCCGACTGGGCCGCGGAGCCGGCCGCACGGGTCTTCGTCCACCTGGTGCCCCCGCCCGCGTGGCGCCGTATCACCAGGGAGGACGCCCCGCCCTCGCCGATCGACCGGGCCGCCTACACCCGGGCCGGGCTGCCCTGGTTCGACTACTACGACGAGTCCGCCGCCGACCTCGCACCGGCCGACTCCCTGAATCAGGTCAAACCGGTGGGGGAGTGGCTGGGCGACGACCACACCCCGTGGGCGGAGCCGGCACCCGGGCAGGTCAAGCCGCTCGGAAACGCCCCGAGGCCGGGCAAACCCGTACAGGACGGCGACTGGTAACCCGCAGGGGGTCGCCTCGGGTCCCGGCCGGACTGGCCGGGAACGTACGGTCGTTCGGACCGCGGCGGGCGTGGCGTGGGATCATGAGCGGGCAATACCCGTGAGCGAAGGGGGAGTTCGGTGACCGGTGTACGCAAGGGCCTGGCCAAAGTGGAGGTCGCGCTGCGGTGGGACCCCAGCCCGGCCGGCACGCCCGCGAACGACCTCGACCTCGTGGCCGCGGTCTACGGCGCCGCGGACCTGCGCGGGACGCCCGTCCAGCTGGTGCACTTCGGCAGCCGGTCGCCCGACGGAACCATCACCCTGAACCGGGACAGCCACACGGGCCAGGGCTTCGGCTTCGACGAGGTGATGACCATCGAACTGGACCGGATGGCACCGGAGCTGAGCCGCGTGGTCGTCGGCGTGGTCATTCAGAACACCGGGGCGGCCACGGGGCCGGTAGCGGGCGGCGCGGGCGCGGCCGCGGGCCGCGCGAAGACCTTCGCCGACATCGCCGGCACCGGGTTCCGGATCCGCGAGGGCCACGTCGACCTCGCCCAGGACGACTTCGCGGCGGTGCCCTTCGCCACCGCGGCCACCGTCGCCGAGTTCACCCGCGACGCCTCGGGCGCCTGGTCGCTCGACGCGCGGCTGCACGGATTCGACGCCGACCCGGAGGAATTCACCCGGACCATGGGCGGTGTCCGCTGAAGGCGGCCGCCGGGTCCGGCGCGGAGCCGCACAGATCGGGCGGCGGCCACTCCTCGAGTGAGTGGCCGCCGCCCGGTCCGGGTGGCGCGCTGCCGCCGTCCCCACGAGGCAGCGCGGGCAGGTCGCCGTCAGGTCATCAGGACGGCGGCCCGCCGGTTCAGGGGGTCCGGCCGGCCGGGGGCCGGGGGGGCCGGAAGGGTGCGAGACCCAGGGACGGGAGCATGACCGCGTCGACGAACCGGACCAGGTAGTCGGCGTCCGCGTAGCGGCCTTCCAGTACCGGACGGATGCGGAGCACTCCCATCAGCTGCGCCGGCAGGAACTCCACGGCCGGATGGTCCGCGGCGATCTCGCCGCGTTCCACGGCCCGCCCCACCATCACGTCGAACGCGGCCAGCTCCGGCTCGACCAGCGCCTCGCGCAGGGCTGCCTGGAGCTCCTCGTCACTCAGCACGGCGTGTCCGAGGGCCTGCATCAGCCGGGTGTCCCGTCCCGAGGTGCCGGCCGCGATCCGGGCCGCCTCGCGCAGATCGCCCGCCAGCGTCCCGGTGTCCACCGCGACGAGCGTGCCCCGCCGGCCGGCGCGCAGGGCGGCGGCGACCAGCTGGGGTTTCGTCTTCCACTGCCGGTAGAGCGTGGACTTGCCGCAGCTGGCCGCGGCGGCGATGCCCTCCATGGTCAGGGCCTCGTACCCGTGTTCGCGCAGCTGCTCCAGAACGGCGTCGTAGAACTCCTGCTCCCGCTCCGGGGTGATCTTGGAGCGGCGCGCGGGGGTCGGCGTCGACGTCATGGGGTGCGGCTCTCTTCGGGGGGCGCTGCGGTGGCAAGTTCCACAAGAAGTGTACGGGAACGCAACCGTATCGGTACACCAACGTATCGATACGCTCATGTATCGATACACTGGCGTGTCGCTGTGCGCGTCAACAGGAAAGAGAGACCGGGGGATGACCGCCCACACCACACCTGCCGGGCCGGCAGCCGGACCGAGAGCCGCGCGTCGTCGCCTCATACGCGAGCTGCTGCTCGTCGCGGGTTTCTTCGCCGTCTACAAGGCGGGCCGGCTGCTCTCGACCGACCGCACCGGCGAGGCCTTCCGCAACGCGGTACGGATCTGGGACGCCGAGCGCGCCCTGCACCTGCCCGGCGAAGGCGCGATACAGCGGCTGCTCCTGCACGGGGACGCCCTCGTACACACCGCGAACACCTACTACGCGGGCGTCCACTTCCCCGCCACCGCGCTCTTCCTGATCTGGCTCTACCTGCGCCGCCCCGGCCATTACCTGTGGACGCGCCGCGTACTCGCCGTGCTCACCGGAGCCGCCCTCGTCCTGCACCTGGCCTTTCCGCTCGCGCCCCCGAGGATGCTCCCCGCCGCGCGGCTCGTCGACACCGGACAGGTCTACGGGCCCACCGTCTACCGGGCCGCGCCGGACGCCGACACCCTGGCCAACCAGTTCGCCGCGATGCCCTCGCTGCACTTCGGCTGGGCGCTGATGCTCGCGCTCGGCATGATCGCCGCCACCCGGTCACGATGGCGCGCGCTGTGGCTGCTGCACCCGCTGCTGACCCTCCTCGTGATAGTGGGCACCGCCAACCACTACTGGCTCGACGCGGTCGTGGCCGCCGTCCTGCTCGGGGTGGCCCTGCTGCTGATCCCGCGGCCTCGCGCGAGCGCCCCGTACATCGACACCGACCCGGACGCGTCCTCGGCCACCGACGACGCGTCCTCGGCCACCGACCCGGATGCCGCCGTACGCCGGCTGCCGCGCCCGGAGAGCACCACCGCCGCCGTAGGGGCAGGGGCCGGGCAGTGAACGACACCGCCCTCGCCGTCGGGCTCTGCCTCGCCTCGGCCGTGGCCTACGCGGCCGCAGCCGTCGCCCAGGAGCGGCTCGCCCGCGCCGCAGCCGCGCGCAGCGCCACAGCCCTGCTGGGCTCCGGCACCTGGTGGTGGTCGGCCGGGCTTAACGCGGCCGCCGCGCTGCTGCACGCGGCAGCCCTGCGGTACGGGCCCCTCACCCTGGTGCAGCCGCTCGGCGCGCTCACCCTCGTGGCCGCCGTCCCGCTGGGAGCGCGCCGAGCCGGTCGCCGGGTGGCGGCGACCGAATGGCGGGGCACCCTGGCCACCGTCACCGGGCTGGGCCTGCTGCTGCTCCCGGCCTCCGGGCCGGCCCCCGACGACACCCTCACGCTGGTCGAGGCGCTGGCCGTCTCCGGGGCGACGGCCGGCGCGATCCTGATGCTGACCGCGGTCAAGGACCCGCGCTCGGGGCTCAGGCACGCGACGGCGTCCGGGCTGGCCTCCGCGGCGGCCTCCGCACTGACCCAGACCGTGGCCGTGGCGGGCGCCCGCGGCGGAGCCCTGCTCAGCGGCCGCGTCGTCGCCGTGGCCCTGCTCGTCGTGGTGTTCGCGGTCGGCGGGATGCTCCTGTCGCAGCGGGCCTACCGGGGCGGGCTCGGCGCCCCGCTCGCCGTGGTGAACCTGGCCAACCCCCTCGCCGCGGCCGCCATCGGCATGATCCTGCTCGGCGAGCGGCTCCAGGGCGGCGTGGCGGGGCTGCTGCTGGCGGGGGCCGGAGCCTTCATCGCGGCGCGCGGGGTGGTCCTGCTGACCCGGGCGCCCGCCGTCGAGGAGGTCGTCCCGAGCACGGTGCCCGCCGTGGCCCCCGCCGTGGCCGAACCGGCCGTGTCGATCGGCCGCGTAGCGGTCTGAGCCGATCCGAGCCACGGGGAACCGCTCATGGGCGTCGCCGCAGACGCCCGACACAGCCCGGCCGCCCGTCATGTTCCAGCCGATGTGCGCCTCCAACGTCCAGATCGCCGCCCTCTGGGGGTGAGCGGCCGCGCACGCCTGCGGGCGCCGCGCTGAACCGGTGGCCCACTACCCTGGCCGGACCAGCGACGTACGAGAACGAGCAGCGAGGAAACCGGTACCGAGATGAGCGTGACCCCCGTCCCCACGGCCGACCTGTACGACGAGCACGGCGAAGCCCTCGGCATCTGCGCCACCGCGTTCCGCCAGTTCGGCGGCCGCCGGCTCTTCGCCGGCCCCGTACGGACCCTCCACTGCCACGAGGACAACGCCCTGCTGCGCGGCCTCGTCCACACGCCGGGCGAGGGCGCCGTCCTGATCGTGGACGGCGGCGGCTCGCTGCGCACCGCCCTGGTCGGCGACCTCCTCGCCGGGGCGGCCCAGCAGAACGGCTGGGCGGGCCTGATCATCAACGGCGCGGTCCGCGACAGCGTCGCCCTCGGCGGACTCGACCTCGGCGTCAAGGCGCTGGGTACGGTCCCCCGCAAGAGCGGCAAGGCCGGCGCGGGCGCGGTGGACGGGCCCCTCACCATCGGCGGCGTCACCTTCCGCACGGGGGACATCGTCCACGCGGACGACGACGGCGTGGTGGTCCTGCCGGCCTAGTGCTGTGACCGGAAAGGTTCACCGGGTCACGGCGCCCGGCACGGCACCTCGCGGCGTTGTCGGACCGCGCAAGTACGTCCAGTGCGAGACGCGATCCTCCGCCTTGCGATGCTTCCCCTAGCTAGGTCCGCCGACGAGAACCGGCCAGGGCCGGTGCGCCGGCCCTGGCACGGCCACGGCGGGGCGGGTTTCACTGCGGGTCCATGAGACGACACAGGATCATGAGCCTGCTCGGCGCGATCGCGCTGACCGCCGGCACCCTGGCCGCCGCGGGACCCGCGCACGGCCTGACCCCGACCGACCCGCCGCCCGCCGAGTTCGGCACCGACTGGCACGACCCCCTCACCGCCGCCCCGCCCGTCACCCGGCCCGCGACCCGGTCCTGTCAAGTGACCCTCGCCGAGGCGCAGTTCCGGGACTTCACCCCGTACCACGGCAGCTACACGCCGCCCGCCGCCTGCGGCGCGGGCGAGTGGGCGAAGGTGGTGCTGCGCCTCGACGGCAAGGTCAAGGGCCGCCAGTACGACCGCCTCGGCCACCTCTCCCTCGGCGGCGTGGAGATCCTGCGCACCTCCACGCCCCAGCCCTCGCCCGACGGCATCACCTGGTCCGTGGAGAAGGACGTCACCCGCTACCGCGACACCCTCGCCCGCCCGCAGCCCGTCGAGATGCTCATCGGCAACGTCGTCAACGACACCTACACCGGCGTCATCGACGTCAAGGTGACCTTGACCTTCTACGCCGCCGAGGGACGCACCACGGCCCCCGACACCCCCGACCGGGTCCTGCCCCTCACCTCCCCCTCGGTCACCACCCCGCGCAACACCGAGCGCCTCATCGCCGAGGTGTACGCCACTGGCTCCGGCGGCGGCTGCGAGGAGTACTGGTACATGACCACCCCGGAGGCGGCCCCGTACTCCTGCAAGGCGGCCGACGGCCCCCACCGCGAGGTCCGCGTCTCCGTCGACGGGCAGCTCGCGGGCATCGCCGCGCCCTTCCCCACCGTCTGGACGGGCGGCTGGTCCAACCCCTTCCTCTGGTACGTCACCCCCGGCCCGCGCGCCTTCGACGTCCAGCCGATCCGCTACGACCTCACCCCCTACGCCGCCCTCCTCAACGACGGCCGCCCGCACCGGATCGAGGTGTCCGTCGCCGGGGTGCCGGCCGGGCAGAGCGGCTGGAGCACCCCCACCAATCTGCTGCTGTGGCAGGACGAGGGCCGGGAGGTGGTCACCGGCGCCCTGACCCGGCACGAGCAGAGCGATCCGACGGGCCACTCCCGCTGGACGCCCGCCGCGCCCGGCGAACAGCACCGCCTGGACACCGAGGGCGGACACCGGCTGACCGTCGCCGGGCACCTGGACACCTCCCACGGCCGGGTGGCCACCACCGTCACCCGTGCCGTGCGGGGCACCTCCGTCCACCGCTGGACCGACGGCGAGAACCAGGACGCGCTCACCGCCACATGGACGGACGAGGAGAGCGTGACGCGCGGACCGACCACCACCCGGACCGCCCGCACGTACACGATGGACGGCGAGACCACCCTCGGCGCCGGTGACCGGCTGCGCACCGTCCTCTCGCTCGGCGACCGCGCGGACACCGTGACCCTGCGCGGTGGGCGGAGCGTCGACGTCTCCCGGCTCGACGACCGGTACACGGGCGACGCCACCTACACCGCGAACGTCCCCCGCGACCAGCGGCACGCGGTCGCCACCACCTCCGCCCGCTACCGGCTGTACGGGTCCCCGGCGCCGGGCGGGTGCTACGACCGCACGGTGGCCACCGTCCAGGGCACGGTCACGGAGGACCGCCGCCGCTGCTGACACCGGCGGCGCCTACGATGACCGGCCATGGACACGAGTGAGGCCGGCAGACGGCTGATCGACGGGCGCTTCGAACTGGTCGCGCCCCTGGGCAGCGGCGGCATGGGTACGGTGTGGCGTGCCCGCGACATCGCCCTGCACCGCGAGGTCGCCCTCAAGGAGGTGCGCCCGCCGGACCCGGCGACCGCCGCCGCCCAGCCCGGCCTCGCCGACCAGCTGCGCGAACGGGCCGTACGCGAGGCCCGCGCGCTCGCCCGCCTCGCCCACCCCCACGTGGTGACCATCCATCACATCGTCGAACCGGCCCAGGGTGCGGACGGGCACCCGTGGATCGTCATGGAGCTGGTCAAGGGCGGCTCCCTGCACGACCGGCTGGGGTCCGGCCCGCTGCCGCCCGCGGACGTGCTGCGGCTCGGCCTCGACGTGCTGTCCGCGCTGCGCGCCGCCCACGCCGAGGGTGTCCTCCACCGGGATGTGAAACCGGCCAACGTGCTGCTGCGCCCCGACGGGGCGGCGGTGCTCACCGATTTCGGCATCGCGGCGTTGCACGGGTCGACCGGGCTGACCTCGACGGGGGTCCTGATCGGCTCCCCGGAGTACATCGCGCCCGAACGCGTCCGCGGGGAGGAGGGCTTGACCGCCTCCGACCTGTGGTCGCTGGGCATGCTGCTGTACGTGGCCGCGGAGGGGGTCCATCCGCTGCGCCGGGCCACCAGCCTGGCCACGGTCGTCGCCGTGCTCGACGAGCCGATCCCGGCGCCCGTGCGCTCCGGCCCGCTGGGGCCCGTACTGGAACGGCTGCTGGTACGGGACCCGGCGGCGCGGCCCGACGGGGAGCAGCTGGAACAGCTGCTCCGCGATGCGAGCACTGCTCTCGGCGCGGGCACGGGCGCGGGTCCGGGCGCTGGCTCGGGTTCGGGCGCGGGGGCCGGCCCGGCGCCCGTCGCCTCCCCGGTCGTCCCCGGCCCGTACGGGCCGTACGGCCAGTACGGGCCGCCCACCCCGCCGCCGTTCGGCCCCGTCCCCTCCTCCGCGGGCACCACCACGCCCCTTCATACGGCGCACGCCCCGCGCGGGCGACGCCCCGTCCTCCTCGGCGCCGCGCTCACGGCGGTGCTGGCGGCCGGAGTCGTCGGGATCGTCCAGTGGCTGCCCGACGGGACCTCCGGCGGGGACGACAAGGCGAAGGACGGCCGGGCAACGCGCCCCGCCGTCGCCACCCACCCCACCCCGGCCACTCCCGGAGCAACGGCCCCCGGGCCCGAGGCGAGTACCCCCAAGGCCGGCGCGCCCCGGGGCAGCATGCTCACCCCGGAGAACATCCGGACCGCCCTGGAGGCGCTCAAGCGACAGACCGGCACCACCGTCTTCGTGGACCTGAAGGTCTACGACGGCTACGTCATCGCCTCCGTCCCCACCGCCCCCGGGGCCAAGACCGTCGACTCCTGGCAGTACCGCGACGGCGCGGCCCGGCGCACCGGCCCGAACGGCACGGTCAAGGACGGCGAGCCGCTGATCGACATGGCCACGGTCAACTGGGACGCGCTGCCCGGCCTGCTGGAACAGTCCAAGAAGGACCTCGACGTCCCGAACCCGACCTCGCGCTACGTCATCGTCGAGCCCTGGATGATGGACCAGGTCCCCTGTATGCGCCCCTATCTGAGCGACGAGTACGGCCGGGGCGGCTACGTCCTCGCCGGCATCGACGGCAAGGTCAAGAAGGTCGTCGCCTCCTGACACCGGCTACGGACGCGGCTGCACCCCTGCGCATCCGCGTCCGCGCCGTTCGCCGCCGGGACCGGTTCTAGTAGGGCCCGTTGACGTTGTCGATCGAGCCGTAGCGGGCCGCCGCGTAGTTGCAGGCGGCGGTGATGTTGGCGACCGGGTCGTAGGAGTCCAGCGAGGTGCCGGGCACGTGGTAGGCGCGGAAGGTCGGGTCGATGACCTGGAGCAGGCCCTTCGACGGGATTCCGTTCTTGGCGTTGATGTCCCAGAGGTTGATCGCCTTCGGATTGCCCGAGGACTCCCGCATCACATTGCGGTGAATTCCGTTGTAGGTGCCGGGAATTCCGTGCTTGGCCATCACGTCGAGGGACTCGCGGATCCATCCGTCGAGATTGTTCGCGTAGGCGAGGGCGGGCCGGGCGGCGGACCTGCTGGCGCGTTCGGCCTCCGCCTTGGTGCCGAGGTTCAGTTTGATGCCGGGCCGAATGATCGACGGGTTGTCGCCGATGACGGTCCGGTTCGCCGCGTAGAGCTGCTGCCAGCCGCCGCTCACGGAATGATCCGCGGCGATCTCCGAAAGGGTGTCACCGGGGACCACGGAATAGGTCGCGGGAGCGGCGGCAGCAGCTGCAGGAGCGACGGTAACGGCTGCGGGAGCGGTGGTCGTCTGCACCGCCCCGGCGGTGGTCGCGCTGATCAGCGGAAGGGTGAGGGCCGCGCCACCTGTGCCGGCGAGGGCCAGCTTGCGGGTGATCGGGTGGTGCTTGGGCCGACGGTGCTTACCCTTTGCGGGCATGGCGGAATTCCTCACGTGGGGGGACGGGAGAGCCCGGGCAGCGGCCGTATTCGGCAGCTGACCACCAGGAACGAGGGTGACCGTAGGCGAGCCCGTCGGGCGGTAACAAGCCCCGAATTCCACCGATAGATCGACATCCCGGTATCGGCCCGGAAAATGACCTTGGAGGCGCCCGGCCGCAATAGCCGATTCCCTTTCCGGGAAAAGGGAATCGGCCTCTCGGTGGAAATGATGTTGGCCTGACCGGCGTGACCCACATCACGGGCCGGCCGCTCCGAGGTCAATACGGGCAAGTCCGCACTCCACGTGCCGCATTCGGGCGACTCGTACGTAGGTGCCGAATCGCCCATCGTGGACGCTTTCCGGCGTCCGGCTCGCCCTACGACGCGTCCGCGAGCTCCGCCAGTCGCTCCAGGGTGGCCGTCACCGCCGCGTCCGAGGCCGGCAGCAGGGGCAGCCGTACGTCGGGCGTCGGGATGCGGCCCTGCGCGTGCAGCACGCCCTTGACGACCGCCGGGTTGGGCTCGGCGAAGGCGGCCGCCGACATCCGGGCCAGCGCGTGCCCCAGCGGCCGTGCCCGCGCCACGTCGCCCGCCCGCCAGGCCGCGGCGAGCTCCGCGAACCGGGCCGTCGCCAGATGCGCCGAGGCCAGGATCCCGCCCGCCGCACCCAGCGCCAGCAGCGGCGACAGGTACGCGTCGTCGCCGGCCAGCACCTCGAACCCGGCCGGCAGGTCACCGAGCAGCGCCACCGTGTCCTGGTCGATGCCGCCGCCCGCGTACTTCACCGCGGCCACCCCCGGCAGCGCCCCGAGCGCCCGCAGCGCGGCCGCGTCCAGCGGCTGCCCCGTGCGGTACGGGATGTGATAGACGATCAGCGGTACGGGGCTGACCTCCGCCAGCCGCGCGAAATGCGCCAGCACCCCCGCCGCGGAAGGCCGCACGAACGACGGCACGGTCACCAGCGCCGCCCGCGCCTGCGGCCACCGAGTCAGCCGGGTCAGCGAGGCCTCGGCGGCCCGGGTGCCGCTCGCCCCCGCGCCGACGGTCAGCGGTGCACCCCGCTCCCGGCAGACCCGGGCGCACACGCCGGTGACGAGGTCGCGCTCCGCCTCGTCGAGGCCGGCCGCCTCCGCGGTGGTGCCGAGGGCGACGATCCCGGTGGCGCCCCCGTCGAGCACCTCGTGGGCGAGTGCCTCCAGTGCCTCGGCCGCGACGTCCCCCGAGGCGGTGAAGGGGGTGACGAGCGGTACGTGGATCCCGTGGAGCGGGAGGGTCTCCGCGATGCCCTGTGCCATGTCCCGTGTCGTGTTCTGTGTCGTGTCCTGTGCCATGCCGAAGAGCCTCACCCGCCCGAAGGATCAAATCCAGTTCGCGTTCCTTACCCGACTCGTAAGCTGAGCCGATGCTCGATGTACGACGCCTGCGCCTGCTGCGCGAACTCGCCCGCCGCGGCACCATCGCCGCCGTGGCGCAAGCCCTCGCCTTCAGCCCATCGGCCGTCTCCCAGCAGCTCAGCGTCCTGGAACGGGAAGCCGGACTGCCCCTGCTGGAGCGCACCGGCCGCCGGGTCCGGCTCACCCCGGCCGGGCAGAACCTCGTCCGGCACGCCGAGGCCGTCCTCGAACGGCTGGAACAGGCCGACGCGGACCTCGCCGAGGCGCGCGGCGGCCTGGCCGGAGCCCTGCGGATCGGCGCCTTCCCCACCGCCACCCGGGCCATCGTCCCGGCCGCCCTGGTCGCCCTCGCCCGGCGCCATCCGGGGCTGGAGCCGATGGTCTCGGAGACCGACCCGGCGGCCGTGGCGCACGCCCTGCGGGCCGGCGACCTGGACGTGGCCCTGGTCCACGCGTACGACTTCGTGCCCGCCGCGCGGGAGCCGGGGCTGGCCACCGAGCCGCTCTACCGCGAGGCGATGTACCTGGCCGCGCCCGCCGGGGAAACCCCCGACCCGCCCCGGGAACCCGACCTGGGCGCGGTCCTGCGTACCCACGCCGAAGCGCCCTGGATCACCGCCACCCCCGGCACCCTCTGCCACGCCATGACCGTACGGGCCTGCCAGGCCGCCGGTTTCACGCCACGGGTCCGCCACCAGGTCGACGAGTTCGCCACCGTGCTCGCGCTGGTCGCGGCGGGCCAGGGCGTCGCCGTCGTACCGCAGCTCGGCGTCACGGGCCCCACCGATCCGGCCGTGCGCCTCACCCGCCTGCTCATGCAACGCCGTACCAACCTCGCCTTCCGCAGCGGAGCCGGCGCCCACCCGGCCGTGGCCGCCTTCGGCGCGGCACTTCGGGCCGCCGTACCGCCGGATCTGGCCGGGCCGGGCGCCGCGGCGTGACACAACTCCCGTACCGCGCGGCGCCCGTGTACGTTCGTTCACGTTCGTTGATCCAGACCGATTCGATCAGAGCGGGGTACGACGTGACGCATCGCGTACGAGGGGTCATCGCCCGGAGCAAGGGCGCACCGGTGGAGACGACGACGATCCTCGTGCCCGACCCGGGACCCGGCGAGGCGCTCGTCCGGGTCCAGGCCTGCGGGGTGTGCCACACCGACCTGCACTACCGCGAGGGCGGCATCAACGACGCGTTCCCCTTCCTCCTCGGCCACGAGGCCGCCGGAGTCGTCGAATCGGTCGGCCCGGACGTCACCTCGGTGGCGCCCGGCGACTTCGTCGTCCTCAACTGGCGCGCGGTGTGCGGCAGCTGCCGTGCCTGCAAGCGCGGACGGCCCTGGTACTGCTTCGCCACGCACAACGCCACCCAGCCCATGACCCTGGAGGACGGCACCCCACTGTCCCCGGCGCTGGGGATCGGTGCCTTCGCCGAGAAGACCCTGGTCGCGGCCGGCCAGTGCACCAAGGTGGACCCGGCCGCCGCCCCGGCGGCCGCCGGACTCCTCGGCTGCGGGGTGATGGCCGGCCTCGGCGCCGCCCTGAACACGGGCAACGTCGGACGGGGCGACTCCGTCGCCGTCATCGGATGCGGGGGAGTGGGCAACGCGGCCGTGGCCGGCGCCCGGCTGGCGGGCGCCTCGCGGATCATCGCGGTGGACCTGGACGACCGGAAGCTGGAGTGGGCGCGCGGCCTGGGCGCCACGCACACCGTCAACGGCCGTACGGAGGACGTGGTCAAGGCCGTCCAGGGCCTGACCGGCGGCAACGGCGCGGACGTGGTGATCGACGCCGTGGGCCGGCCCGAGACCTACCGCCAGGCCTTCTACGCGCGCGACCTCGCCGGGACGGTGGTCCTGGTCGGCGTGCCGACCCCGGAGATGAAGCTCGAACTGCCGCTCCTCGACGTCTTCGGCCGCGGCGGCGCCCTGAAGTCCTCCTGGTACGGGGACTGTCTGCCCGAGCGTGACTTCCCGCTGCTCATCGACCTCTACCTGCAGGGCCGGCTCGACCTGGACGCCTTCGTCTCCGAGACCATCCCGCTCGACGGGGTCGAAGCCGCCTTCGCCCGGATGGAACGCGGCGAGGTGCTCCGCTCGGTCGTCGAGTTCTGACGCCGCGACCGACGAGCGCCGTGACCGGGGCGACCGGGGCGACCGCCGTACCGGCCTGGCCGTGCGTTCCGGTTCACCCGGAGCGCGCGGCAACCCGTAAGCCCCACGCTGCGCCATTGCCCCGTACTACACTCGGCGGACCGCCACACCCGCGCTCCGCCGTCACCCGGCCGGGGCGCGGTCCGCCGTACCTCGTACCCCAGGGGGCCGTCCGTGACCATCGCCCACAGCTACCGCCAGCCCGGCACGGTCCTCACCGATCACCGGTTCACCGTCCCCCTGGACCACGCGCGCCCGGACGGGGAGCGGATCGAGCTGTACGCCCGCGAGGTCGTCGCCACCGGCAAGGACCCCGAGACGCTGCCGTGGCTGCTGTACCTGGAGGGCGGTCCGGGCTTCGGCGCCCGCCGTTTCATCGGCCGGCAGGCCTGGCTGGAGCGGGCCCTGACCGAATACCGGGTGCTGCTCCTCGACCAGCGCGGAACCGGTCGCTCCACCCCGGTGAACCGGCAGACCCTGCCCCTGCGCGGCACCCCCGCCCAGCAGGCCGACTACCTCGCCCACTTCCGCGCCGACTCCATAGTGCGCGACGCCGAGGCCATCCGCCCCGGCCTGACCGGCGGCGCGCCCTGGACCGTGCTCGGCCAGAGCTTCGGCGGCTTCTGCACGACCCACTACCTCTCCACCGCGCCCGAGGGCCTCACCGCCGCACTGATCACCGGCGGGCTGCCGTCGCTGACCGCCACCGCCGACGAGGTGTACGAGGCCGCCTACCCCCGCATCGCGCGCAAGAACCGGGCCCACTACGCCCGTTACCCGATGGACGTGGAGCGCGCCCGCCGGATCGCCGCCCACCTCGCGGAGCACCCGGCCGAACTCCCCGGCGGCCACCTCCTGACCGTCGAGGCCTTCCAGTCCCTCGGCATGCTCCTCGGCGTGGGCGACGGCAGCCACCAGCTCCACTACCTGCTGGAGGACGCCTTCGTCCCGACCTCCGCCGGCCCGGCCCTCTCCGACGCCTTCCTGGAGGGCGCCCGCGCGCACCTGTCCTTCGCCGGGCACCCCCTCTACGCGCTGATCCACGAGTCCATCTACGCCCAGGACCCGGCCACGCCCACGGCCTGGGCCGCCGAGCGGGTCCGCGCGGGCCACCCCGGCTTCGACGCGGCCAAGACCCTCGAGGGCGACGAGCCCCTGCTCTTCACCGGCGAGACCATCCACCCCTGGCACTTCACCACCGACCCGTCCCTCGCCCCGCTCCGCGAGAGCGCCGAACACCTGGCCGCCCGTACCGGCTGGCAGCCGCTCTACGACCCGGAGCGCCTGGCGGCGAACGAGGTGCCGGTGGCGGCCGCCGTCTACCACGACGACATGTACGTGGACACCGCGGACTCGCTGCGCACGGCTGCGGCCGTCCGTGGCCTGCGGACCTGGGTGACGGACGAGTTCGAGCACGACGGCGTCCGCGCGGGCGGCACCCGCGTCCTGGACCGGCTGCTCGCCCTCGTACGCGACGAGGCCTGAGCCCGCCTGCCTGCCCGCCTGCCTGCCCGCCCGCCGGCCAGCCCGGCTCCGGCGCGTCCGGCAGGGGTGCCGGCCGCCCCCTCGCGGTGTTCGCCTAGGGTGCGGGGTATGACCGAACGACGTGATCAGCATGCCCCGTTGCAGCCCATGCCCACCGACTGGAAGCGCGCCCTCGCGGTCGTCGCCCACCCCGACGACCTGGAGTACGGATGCGCGGCCGCCATCGCGGACTGGACGGACGGTGGCCGGGAGGTGGTCTACCTCCTGGCCACCCGCGGTGAGGCGGGTATCGACACCATCGCCCCCGCCGCGTGCGCCCCGTTGCGCGAGGCGGAGCAGCGCGCGAGTGCCGCCGTGGTCGGGGTGTCCGAGGTGGAGTTCCTGGACTACCGCGACGGTGTCGTCGAGTACGGCCTCGACCTGCGCCGGGACATCGCCGCGGCCATCCGCCGCCACCGCCCCGAGCTGCTGATCACCATGAACCACCGCGACACGTGGGGCGGGGCGGGGGGCGGCGGCTACTGGAACACCCCGGACCACAAGGCCGTGGGCCGGGCCGCCCTGGACGCGGCGGCCGACGCCGGGAACCGCTGGATCTTCCCCGAACTCATCGAGGAGCAGGGTCTGGAGCCGTGGAACGGGGTGCGCTGGGTCGCGGTGTCCGGCACCAACACGCCCACGCACGCGGCCGACGCCCGTCCCGGCTTGGAGCGTTCGGTGAAGTCCCTGCTGGAGCACAAGGCGTACCTCGCGGCGCTGACGGACCAGGATCCCGAGGAGTACGTCCGCGCGTTCCTCGGCGAGAACATGCAGCAGGTGGCGGACCGGTTCGGCGGGCGTCCGGCGGTTCCGTTCGAGGTCTTCCCCCGCTGACCGCGCACCCCTAGGATGACGGCTCGTCAGAAGCCGGGCCGGGGGGTGCGGGACAAGGTGATCGACACCATCTCCACGGAGATCGCGGAGGGTGAGGAGCGGATACGGCTGGAGGCCGCGGACGGCATCGCGGTCCTCACCCTCTGCCGCCCGGACCGGCTCAACGGCTGGAGCTGGGAGTCCACCCGCCAGCTGGGTCTGCTCGCGGACCGGATCCGCTTCGACCCCTCGGTACGGACGGTGCTGCTGCGCGCCGAGGGCAGGGCCTTCTGCGCGGGCATCGACGTGACCGCCCCGGGTGGCGCCATCACCGGCGGATCCGCCGCCGAGCGGACCCGCAACTACTACGAGGGCATCCGCTGGGTCCACGAGCGCTTCGCGGTCCTCGCCCGTCTGCCGCAGCCGGTGGTGGCCGCCGTCCAGGGCTACTGCCTCGGCTTCGGCTTCGAGCTGGCCCTGATGGCCGATGTCCGGGTGGCGGCCGAGGACGCCGTCTTCGCCCTGCCCGAGGCGCAGTTGGGCGTGGCCGTGGACGCGGGCGGCGACCTCCGGATAGCGCGCGAGGCGGGTGCGGGCTGGGCCAAGTACCTGGCCCTGACGGGGCGTCGCATCGACGCCGCGACGGCGCAGCGCCTGAATCTGGTCCAACTGGTCGTCCCCGGCGAGGACCTGGAGTCCACCTCCCGCGCCCTGGCGGCGGAGATCGCCGCGAACGCCCCGCTCGCGGTCCAGGGCATCAAGCGCGCGGTCGACGCGTACGCCGACGCCGCGCTCCCCGCGGCCCTCGACCGGGTGGCGATGACCGCGGCCCTCACCCTCACCTCGGACGACGCCCGCGAGGGTTACGGAGCCAAGGCGGCCCGCCGGCCCCCGCACTTCAGGGGAGGCTAGAAGGTGTCCGGTCGATCGGGCCGAACGGGCCGCGTCCCAACTGCTCCCGGACCGGGACGACCTCCGGATTGACCACCGAGCGGCGCTGCCAGTTCGCGCCGTCGACCACCAGGGTGTGGCCGGTGACGAAGCGGGCGTAGGGCGAGGCCAGGAAGGTGGCCGCCCAGCCCAGTTCGCGTGGCGCGCCGACCCGGAGGGCGGGCTGTCGGGCGTCCTTGGTGCCGGGGGCGGCGTGCTCCAGGCCGCCCCGGACGTCCTCGGTCATGTCGGCGTGCGGGAACAGCCCGGGGACGAGCCCGTTGATCTGGATGCCGTACGGGCCCCACTCGACGGCGAGCGTCTCGACCAGGTTCTTCACCCCGGCCTTGGCGGCGGCGCTGTGGGCGAATCCCGGCCCGCCCGTCCAGGCGTACGAGGCGCCGATGTTCACGATCGACCCCGGGGTGCCCGCGGCCAGGTGGCGGCGGCCGAACTCGCGGGTCATGAACCAGGTTCCGGTTAGGGTGATGTCCACCACCGCCCGCCAGGCGTTCGGCGACAAGTCCTCGGCCGGGGAGGGGAAGTTGGCGGCCGCGTTGTTCACCAGTACGTCCGGCAGCCCGAACGCCGCCTGCGCCGCATCGAAGACCTCCGCCACCCGCTCGGGATCCCTGATGTCGCAGACGGCGGCCGTCACCCGGCCCGCGCCGGGTACGGCCGCCAATTCCTCCCGCGCCGCCTTGAGCTGCTCGCAGCGCCGGCTCGCGATCACCAGGTCGGCGCCGAGCCGCGCGAACTCGGCGGCCACGGCCTTGCCCAGCCCGGTGCCGCCGCCGGTCACGAGGACCACCTGCCCCGCGTACGTACCGGGGGGCAGGGCGGCGGCGCCGAGCGGCGGCGGCGCGGGCAGGCCGCGCAGGGGGTTGTCCATGGGCCCATCGATAGCGCGCGGGCGCTCAGATCACCATGCCCCGGACGGGATCAGCCCTGCGGTGTGTACGCTTGCTTGCTCGCGCAGGTCCAGATCACGGCGTTGGTCACGCCGGTGTTCCAGTCCATGAAATAGCCGCCGACCCGGTCGTCGTCCGAGGCCGCGGAGGCCTCGCTGCGGGAGTCCGCGCTCGCCCCCGCGGGGTGGGGCAGGGCCAGTACCGGGCCCTGGCCCGGCCAGTAGGCGGCCTGGACGTAGTTCGGGTACCCCTCGACGAAGGTGACGGCCGTGCCGACCGCCACGTTCGTGGTCGGGCTGGCGGCGTGGAGTTCGAGGTGTTCGTACCCGGCGACCTTGCCCGGGTCGGCCGGCAGCGCGTCGTACGGCTTCTTCCAGATGGCGGCGGTCCGGCGCTGGTCGTCCCGGTAGCCGAACTTCTCGATCCCGATGACCCGGCCGCGGTCGTCGATATCGTGCGCATGGCTGCCGACGCTCCAGTGGCCCTCGTTCCACACCTGGAGGCTGTACGGCGGGTAGCCGCCGCCGGCCGGCCAGACCACGGGGAAGGTCTTGGTGACGGTCTGGTCGCTGTCCGCGTCGTAGTACTCGGTCCGCGCCGTACCGGTGATGTCGCCGCGCTTGTTGATACCCGCGACCGAGATGATCCTGGTGCTCGGGTGGGCGTCCGCGGGGACGGGCAGCTCGCGCACGAGCCGGCCGTCGCGCCACTCCTTGGCGCCGCCCGCGTCGCTGCCGACGACGTGGCCCGCGTCGTTGACGTCCAGCGCGAAGGTGCCGGTGGCGCCCCCGTTGAGCAGCTGGACGGCGCTCGCGCCCTGCTGGTAGGTGAACGCGGCGACGGCGCGGTCCGAGCTGCGCTGCACGGTGCCCACCATCAGGCCGGTGGAGTTCACGGCCTTGACCTCGCCGGACTCGAAGCCCTCGGGCAGCGGGACGGCGTGGGCCGCGCGGTCCGCGGTCCAGTACACCGGCAGGTTGGCGCTGGAGCCGACCGCGAGGCCCCCCGCCCCGAAGTCCTTCAGCCGCCCGCCGCCCGAGGCGTCGCCGTTGATGCCGGGCAGCTTGACGACGTCCGGCGCGCACGGGGTCGTGGCCGCCGCGGCCGGCCCCGCCGCCGTGATGAGACCCGCCAGTACGATCGCGGCTCCCGTGACGGACGTGGTACGTCTGATGCGGCTTCTGTTCATCGTGTGGTCCCCCTGATCACGCGTGTCATATGCCGTACGGCACCTGGCCGTTGATGGTAATCCGGCGGACCGGGAAAGATCACCTGTTTGCCCGGGCGCGCCCGGTGGTTCCCAGATGGGCAAGCGACCGCTTAGTATGCCCGCGGAGTGTGATTCCTCGACGGCGGCTGGAGGCCCCGGATGCAGGCATGGCGAGTACATACCCCCGGCGAGCCCCGTGAGGCCATGCGCCTCGAAGAGGTTCCCGAACCGGTGCCCGGTGACGGGGAGGTCAGGCTCAAGGTGCTCGCCGCCAACGTCAACTTCCCCGACGCGCTGCTCGTCCGCGGGCAATACCAGATCCGGCCGCCGCTGCCTTTCACCCCCGGAGTCGAGATCTGCGGCGAGACCGAGGACGGCCGCCGGGTCATCGCCACCCCGAGCCTGCCGCACGGCGGTTTCGCGGAGTACGTCACCGCGCCCGCCCGCGCCCTGCTCCCCGCCCCGGACACCCTCGACGACGCCGAGGCGGCCGCCCTGCACATCGGCTACCAGACCGGCTGGTTCGGCCTGCACCGCCGCGCCCGCCTCCAGCCCGGCGAGACCCTCCTCGTGCACGCCGCCGCCGGCGGGGTCGGCAGCGCCGCCGTCCAGCTCGGCAAGGCCGCCGGGGCCACCGTCATCGGAGTCGTCGGGGGCAAGGCCAAGGCGCGCACCGCCGAGGAGCTCGGCTGCGACCTCGTGATCGACCGGACGGCGCAGGACATCGTCGCCCGCGTCAAGGAGTTCACCGGCGGGCGCGGCGCCGACGTCGTCTACGACCCGGTCGGCGGGGACGCCTACACCGCCTCCACCAAATGCGTGGCCTTCGAGGGCCGGATCGTCGTCGTCGGCTTCGCGAGCGGCACCATCCCCGCCCCAGCCCTCAACCACGCGCTGGTGAAGAACTACGCCGTCCTCGGCCTGCACTGGGGGCTGTACGCCACCAAGGAGCCCGCCGCCATCCCCGCATGCCACGCCGAACTCACCCGGCTCGCCGCCGAGGGCGCCATCAGACCGTTGGTCAGCGAACGCGTCCCGCTCGCCGCGGCCGCCGACGCCGTGCAGCGCCTCGCCGACGGCAGCACCACCGGCCGGCTGGTCGTCGTACCGGCCCCGGACGGAGGTGCCCGATGACCGGCGTTACCGCGTCCGCGGCCGCCGAGGAGCTGCGCGCCCGGGTCCGCGACCTGCTCGCCGCGCACCCGCCCGCCACCACCGCCCGCACCGACTTCCTGCGCGCCCGCTTCGACGCCGGACTCGCCTGGGTCCACTACCCCGAGGGCCTCGGCGGACTCGGCGCGCCCCGCACCCTCCAGGCCGTCGTCGACGCCGAGCTGGAGGCCGCCGGCGCTCCCGACAACGACCCGCGCCGGATCGGCATCGGCCTCGGCATGGCCGCGCCCACGATCCTCGCGTACGGCACCGACGAGCAGAAGCACCGCTTCCTGCGCCCCCTGTGGGTCGGGGAGGAGGTCTGGTGCCAGCTCTTCAGCGAGCCCGGCGCCGGATCCGACCTCGCCGCGCTCTCCACCCGCGCCGTCCTCGACGAGTCCACCGACGAGTGGGTGGTCGACGGCCAGAAGGTGTGGACCTCCAGCGCCCACACCGCCCGCTGGGCCATCCTCATCGCCCGCACCGACCCGGCGCTCCCCAAGCACCAGGGCATCACCTACTTCCTCTGCGACATGCACGCCCCCGGCGTCGAGGTCCGGCCGCTGCGCCAGATCACCGGCGAGGCCGAATTCAACGAGGTCTTCCTCACCGGCGTCCGCATCCCCGACCACCACCGCCTCGGCGCCGTCGGCGAGGGCTGGGCCGTCGCCCGCACCACCCTGATGAACGAGCGGGTCTCCATCGGCGGCATGCGCATCCCGCGCGAGGGCGGCATGATCGCACCGGTCGCCGCCGCCTGGCGCGAGCGCCCCGAGCTGCGCACCCACGCCCTCCACCAGCGGCTGCTGGAACTGTGGGTCGAGGCCGAGGTCGCCCGCCTCACCGGGGAACGGCTGCGCCAGCAGCTCGTCGCCGGACAGCCCGGTCCCGAAGGCTCGGGCATGAAGCTCACCTTCGCCCGGCTCAACCAGGAGATCAGCGGACTGGAGGTCGAACTCCTCGCCGAGGAAGGCCTCTCGTACGAGGACTGGACCATGCGCCGGCCCGAACTGGTCGACTTCACCGGCCGCGACGCCGGCTACCGCTACCTGCGGGCCAAGGGCAACAGCATCGAGGGCGGTACCAGCGAAATCCTCCTCAACATCGTCGCCGAACGTGTCCTCGGCCTGCCCCCCGAGCCGCGCGACGACAAGGACCTCGCCTGGAAGGACCTGGCCCGATGAAGACACCGACGCCGCCGACCGCACCGACGCCCCCCACCGCACCGACCGATCTGCTCTACTCCGAGACCGAGGAGGAGCTGCGCTCCGCCGTACGCGCTCTCCTCGCCGACCGCTGCGACGCGAAGAGCGTCCTCGCCCGGGCGGAGACCGGCCGGCCGCACGACCCGGCCCTGTGGCACACCCTCGCCGTCGAGATCGGCGCGGCGGGGCTCCTCGTACCCGAGAAGCTCGGCGGCCTGGGCGCGAGCCACCGCGAGGCGGCCGTGGTCCTGGAGGAGCTGGGCCGGGCCGTGGCGCCCGCCCCGTACCTGACGAGCTCGGTGCTCGCGACGGAGATCCTGCTCGGCTGCGACACGGTCGAAGTCGCCCCGCTACTCAGGGAATTGGCCTCCGGCCGTACGGTCTGCACACCGGCCGTGCCGCTGACGCTCGCCCCGGGCGCGCGCCTTCCGGCCGCCGTCCGGGACTCCGGTGGGGGAATCCTGACCGGCACGGTCACCTCCGTGGCCGACGCGGTGGCCGCCGACGTACTGCTCGTACTGGCCGACACCGGGCTCTACGCCGTCCCGGCCGCCTCGGCAGAGCTGACCGCGCAGGTCCCGCTGGACCTGACCCGTCCGCTCGCCACCGTCACCCTGCGGGCGGCCGCCGGCACCCGGGTCGCCGACCCCGCCACGGCCCGCGCGGCCGTCGCGGGAGCCCTGCTCTCCGGGGCCGGGCTGCTCGCCTCGGAGCAGCTCGGGCTCGCCGAGTGGTGCCTGACGCAGACCGTCGGCCACGTCCGGGGCCGCCACCAGTTCAACCGGCCCGTCGGCTCCTTCCAGGCCCTCAAGCACCGCCTCGCCCGGCTCTGGCTCGACGTGGCCTCCGCGCGTGCGGCGGCCAGGGCAGCGGCGGACGCCCTCGCCACCGCGGCCCCCGACGCGCCGCTGACGGTGGCCGTCGCCCAGGCCTACTGCTCGGGCGTGGCCGTACGCGCCGCCGAGGAATGCGTACAGCTCCACGGCGGCATCGGCATGACCTGGGAACACCCGGCCCACCTCTACCTCAAGCGGGCCAAGGCCGACTCCCTGGCCCTGGGCACGGCGGGCCACCACCGTGGCCTGGTCGCGGACTTCGCGGAACTCCCCGCGCCGTAGCGGGCGCCGGCCGGATCAGGGGGCGCCCGGGCCGTCCGACAGGATCGGCTCGCGCCCGGCGAGCCGTCCGTCGTGCTCGCCGGGACGCGAGCGTTGCGGACGTCCACCTGGCCGGCGTTCCCGGCCCGGCCGCTGCGGGCACGGCACCGTGCGCGCCACCCGCGCCGGTCGCCCTGGTGCACGAACCCGCGATCTTCCTGGCACGGGCACCGGCACCGGCGCCGGTACCGGCGCGGGCACGGGCATCGGCACGGCACGGCGCGGGCAGCCGCATCCGCCCCCGCCTCCAGCGCGTCCCCGGGTGATCCTTATCCTCGCCGCATGACGGCCACCATCACCGCGCTCTCCGCGACCGGACTCCGCGCCCATCGCGACGAACTCGCCGCCCTCCTCCTCGCCGTGGTCGACGGCGGCTCCTCGCTCGGCTTCCTCGCCGGCCTCGACCACCAGGGCGCCGCCGCCTGGTGGGACTCCCAGCTGCCCGCCGTCGAGGACGGCTCCCTCGCGCTCTGGGTCTCGCGGGGCGGCGACGGCCGCATCGACGGCACCGTCGGCTGGTACCGGGAGTCCAAGCCCAACGGCCGCCACCGCGCCGAGCTGCGCAAGCTCATGGTGCACCCGGCGGCCCGCGGCCGTGGCACCGCCCGGGCCCTGCTCGCCGAGGCCGAGACCGCCGCCGCCCGGGCCGGGGTGCTGCTGCTGTTCCTGGACACCGAGACCGGCAGCGGCGCCGAGCACCTGTACCGCGCCGCGGGCTGGACGGAGGCCGGCACCATCCCCGACTACGCCACCGACCCGGCCGGCCGACTGCACCCCACCACCCTCTTCTACAAGCGGTTCCGTAGCACTCACGGGTGACCTCGCTCCCCGCGCGGCGTTAGACCCGTAGCCGCCGGCCACCGAGCGAGGGAGACCGTATGTTCGCAGCATCAGCCGCCGCACCACTGACCCGCCGTGCGGTTCTCCGTACGGCCTTCACCGCGGCCGTGCTCGCCGGCACGGCCGCGGCCCTGGCCCCCGTACTGCGAGCCCGTCGGCCGCGGCAGACCGTCACCCCGGCGCCGCTCGCCGAGGAGGAGACGTACCGCGGCCGGCACATCGCCGTCGACGTCGCCGGGGTCCGCATCGACGGCCGTCCGCTGCACGTCATGCGGCGGGCCGACGGGAGTTATCTCAGCGGGATCAACCACTTCCAGTCCTTCGCGACGCCACTGGAACTGGCCCGCGCCGCCGTCGACGAACTGGGCACGGCCCAGCTGGCGTTCGCGGCGGCCCCGCACCACGGCTGACACACCCACGGGAAGGGGAGGAGCCCCGCATTGCATACCCGGCAAAACCAGAAGGACCTGACCAGCGCCCAGAAGAAGCGGTTCACGGCTGCGGTGCTGGAGCTCAAGCGCAACGGCACCTACGACGCGCTGGTGCGCACCCACGACAAGTACTTCGTGCCCGACCGGGACCGCAAGCTGCGCGTCGGGCACATGTCCCCGTCCTTCTTCCCGTGGCACCGGCTCTATCTGCTGGACTTCGAGAAGAAGTTGCAGGCGCTCGACCCGGGAGTGTCCATCCCGTACTGGGACTGGACCACCGACACCAGCCCGGCCGGCTCCCTCTGGGCCGACGACTTCCTCGGCGGCACCGGCCGGGCGAGCGACCGCAAGGTGATGACCGGGCCGTTCGCCTACGACAAGGGCAACTGGACGGTGACCGTGGGCATCACGGAGTCCGCCTTCCTCACCCGCAACCTCGGCCGGCCGCAGAACCCGATCACGCTGCCCACCCGGGCCGAACTCCAGTGGGCGATCGACGACCCGACCTACGACACCTCGCCCTGGGACTCCACCGCCGCCCGCGGCGGCTTCCGCAACAAGCTGGAGGGCTGGGCGGCCCCCAAGAGCGAGCGCTGGCGCAACCACAACAAGGTCCACCAGTGGATCGGCGGCCACATGACCGGAGGCACGGCGCCCAACGACCCCGCGTTCTGGCTGCACCACGCCTTCGTGGACCTGATCTGGGACCGCTGGCAGCAGAAGCACCCCGGCGCCGGCTATCTGCCCGCCGCGCCGCTCGCGCCCGGCGACCCCCAGCGCGGCCGGGTGATCTCGCTCGACGAGCCGATGCCGCCGTGGAACATCACCCCGCGCGAGATCCTCGGCCATCAGGGCCTGTACCGCTACGAATGACCCGGGACCCCGGGACTCCGGGACCGGTGGAACGCCGGAACACCGGAAAGGGCCCCCGCCGAACGGCGGGGGCCCTTCCGAAGTTCAGCCGATCAGTGGCCGTAGTCCCCACCCTCGGTGTGGTGGTTGCCGTCGCCGGACGCGTTCACGCAGGTGTTGCCGAACGCCGGGTTCAGCAGGGCGATGATGTTGACGGTGTTGCCGCAGACGTTGACCGGGACGTGCACCGGAACCGCCAGCAGGTTGCCCGAGAGGACACCGGGGGAGCCGACCGCCGCACCGTGCGCTCCGGCATCGGCAACAGCCAGACCCGCACCGGCGGCCACAGCGCTACCGGTGACAGCGGTGATGGCGATGGCCTTCGCGATACGCGACATCAAGATCTCCTCGTGAGATATGGGGCGCCACAGACTCTGCGGCATTTGACATGGCATACAACGCAGGGGCGGCCGTGGGGTCACGGCCGCTGCGCCTACTTGGTGACGGGAAACCGCACGGAGGCGAAATAGGGCAGCACCTGGCCCACGGCGCCGGGCTCCAGGACCCCGACGACCCGGCCCGAGCACCCCGGGTCCTGGTAGAGGGTCGCCGAGCCCCGGGTCTTGTTGGTGACCGCCCGGGAGCCGCCGCCCTCCGCCTCGACGCAGCCCCTCGGCGCGGTGAGCCCGTGGACCTTGTCGTCCTGGCCCACGTACTGGAAGTCCGGTCCGGCGGCGGCCCGGGCCGGTCCGCCGAGGAGTGCGGTGCCCGCCAGCAGCAGGACGGGCATGGTGGGGTTGATACGCAGGAATCGCATGCCCGTCCAACCGGCCCGGGCCCCGGCACGGTCACGCCTTGTCACCCGTTGGACGGCTGTGCGACCGTGCGCCCAGCACCGGTATTCAGGAGGACTGACGAGATGAGCGCAGCGGGCGACCCGGCGGGCGACCCGGCGGGCGACGCCGAGTGCGGCGGCCGGCCGCGGGTGAGGACCCGGGCCGGCGTGGTCGAGGGCCGGACCGGGGCCCACGGGAGCGCCGTCTTCCGGGGCATTCCGTACGCCGCCCCGCCCGTCGGCCCCCTCCGCTTCGCGGCGCCCGCGCCCCCGGCCGCCTGGGAGGGCGTACGCGACGCCGCCGCGTTCGGCCCCACCGCGCCCAAGGTGCCCTACCCGGAGACGTTCGCGGCCCTGCTGCCCGACCCGGACATTCCCGGGGACGACTGCCTGAGCGTGAACGTGTGGACTCCGGATCCGGCCCCCGGGGCCCGGCTGCCCGTCATGGTGTGGATCCACGGCGGGGCGCACACCCGCGGCTCCTCGGCCGTCCCGGTCTACGACGGCTCCGCCTTCGCCCGCGACGGGGTCGTGCTCGTCTCCTTCAACCACCGCCTCGGCGTCCTCGGCTACGGCCTCTTCCCCGACGCCCCCGCCAACCGCGGCCTGCTGGACCAGATCGCCGCCCTGGAGTGGGTCCGGGACAACATCGAGGCCTTCGGCGGGGATCCGGCCCGCGTCACCCTCTTCGGCGAATCCGCCGGAGCCATCAGCGTCGGCTCCCTCCTGGCCGCGCCGCGCGCGGCCGGGCTCTTCGCCCGGGCCGTGCTGCAGAGCGGTGCCCCCGAGGTCCTGCCGCGCCCCAGGGTCCGCACCATGGTCCGGCGGATGGCCGCGCTGCTCACGGTGGACGCCACCGCCGAGGCCTTCACGGCCATCGGCCTGCCCACCCTGCTCGCCGCCCAGGCGGCCGTGCTGCGCAGGTCCGGCCCGCTCGTCGGCGGACCGGCCTTCGGCCTGGTCACCGATCCGGACACGGTCCCGGGCGACCCCCTGGACGCCCTGACGGGCGCCGCCGTCTCGGACGAGGTGCCCCTGCTGCTCGGGTGGACCACCGAGGAGTACCGGCTCTGGCTCGCCCCCACCGGCGGGATGCGGCTGCTGGACCGAATGGGCCCGGTCGCCGTGTCGCTGGCCCGGGCCCGCGCGGGCAAGGACCGGGCCGCCGTACGGGAGCTGCGCGCGGCCCTGCCCGGGGCGAGCCCGGCCGAACTCGCGGGCCAGCTGCTCACCGACCGGCTGCTGCGCGACCCGCTGCGCAGGCTCGCGGGGGCGCGGCGGGCGGCGCCCAGCTTCCTGTACGAGTTCGCCTGGTCCTCCGGCGTACCGGGGCTCGGCGCCTGCCACGCCCTGGAGCTGGGTTTCGTGTTCGACACGCTCGGCGTGCCGGAGGCCTCCTGGCTGGCCGGGCCGGACGCCCCGCAGGCGCTGGCGGACGAGATGCACGCGGCCTGGGTGCGGTTCGCGGTGACGGGCGATCCGGGCTGGGCGCCCTGGAACGGCGACGGCCCGCCGAAGGTGTTCGGCGGGCCGTCGCCCGATCGGGCTCAAGCGTCGACGGCTGAGCGGCCTGCTCGGGCTGTGCGGTCTACTCGACGGGTCCTTCCATGACCTTGCTGATGTACTGGATCGGTCCCTCACCCATGTTCGGGACGTAGGTCTTGGCGTTGTGCTGGCCGCCCTTGATGACCCTCAGCTCGGTGTGGACGGGCCCCTTGTTGCCGTAGGTGGCGATGAACTTCTGCACGTCCGGCAGGGTCTTCTTGTTGTTCTCGCTGTCGCCGACCTGGAAGGCGAGATAGACGTCCGGACCCTTGCGGTCGATGAGCTGCTTCGCCAGCACCTCCGGGTTGTTCTCGGCCTTGTCCTTGTCGTGGCCCTTCCACAGGGAGGAGTCCGGGACGATGTCCGGGCCGGACGCGATCACGGCCTTGAACTTGTCCGGGTGCTTCAGCACGGCCTTCAGGCCCGCGAATCCGCCGGTGGAGGATCCCATGAAGGCCCAGCCGTCACGGGACTTGACGGTGCGGAAGTTCGCCTTCATCAGGTCCGGGACGTCCTCGGTCAGCCAGGTGCCCATCTTGGGCTGGCCGGGGATGTCGGAGCCGTCCCAGTAGATGCCCTTGTCGTCCGGCGCCGGGTTGAGCACCGGCATGGCCAGGATGAAGGGCTTGCTCTTCCCCTCGGCGTACCACTTGCTGATGCTGGTCTGGAGGCCGAGGTCGGTGCCCATCCAGTAGTTGTTGGGGAAACCCGCGCCACCCGGGAGGGCGATCATCACCGGGAAGCCGCTCTTGGCGAACTTCGGGTCGTTGTACTCCTTGGGCGCCCAGACCCAGACCTTGCCCTTGAAGCCGGACTTCTTGCCGTCCAGCGTGGTGACGGCCACATGCGTGCCGTCGGGGAGCGTCATCGAGTTCTTGAACTCGGCGGCCGGCCCGGTCGGCATGAGCATCTTGGAGTTCGCCGGCTGCTGGGTTCCGCCGCCGCTCTGTCCCTTGCCGTCCGCGGGCGGCTGCCCGAAGGACACCGCGGCGCCCTTGTCGGTGAAGGGGGGTATCTCGTAGTGGTTCATCACGAGCGCCGCTATGCCCGCGAGCGCCAGGACGGAGGCACCCGCGATCACCCAACGCCGGCCCCGGGACCTGCGGCGCGGGGGCTCGGGCAGCTCCTGGTGGTCCTGCGGCCCGTTCGGCGGCTGCTGTCCGTACGGCTGGCCGTACTGGTCGCCGTAGGGCGGCGTCGGATGCTGCCCTTCCGGCCGGTACGGCTGGTACTGCTGCCCGTCGGGTGCGTACGACATGTGCGGTGGCTCTCCGGCTGGTGCTGCCCCAGAGGGGCGGGGTGGTCTGACTGCTGGATCCTTCCGTTCGAAGGATGAACGAAAGCATGTCAGGGTTCCCTACTTTTCCATCTCTTGGGGTCTGCCAGGGAAGGCCATTGCCCGCCTCGGGCAAGGCCGGTGGCTTCCCGCTCCGATCACCGCACGTCCCTGGCCCCCGCACATGCCGCTGGGTATGGTGCCCCCGCGCCGCTCCCGGAACTCCCACCACGCCCGGAGTCATCCATGACCCTCCAGCGCCGGATCCTGATCCTCGCCACCGCGGTGGTCCTGCTCGCCGCCGTGGGCGTGCTCGCCGTCCTGCGGGCCTCCTCGCGGGCCGAGGAGAAGGACCACGCCCGGGCGGGCGGCCCGCAGATCGCTCCGGGCGCGGTGTCACTGGCCCCGGGCGAGGGCGGCCGGCGGATCGTCTTCCGCAACATGGCCTGGGGACCGCACCGCGACGAGCTCGCCACGGTCCCGGCCGGCGCGCCGGAGGGGGCCCGCAGCGCGTCCGGGGTGAGTTGCCTGCGTTTCCACGCGGCCGGGGGCACCGGGATCTGCCTCCGGGCCGACAAGGGCGGGGTCCAGGACGGCTACGAGGCCGTCGTCCTCGACGCCCGCCTGAAGGAGGTCTCCGCGCATCCGCTGTCCGGGATACCGACCCGCGCCCGGGTCTCGCCCGGCGGGCACCTCGCCGCCTGGACCGTCTTCGTCGGCGGGGATTCGTACGCGGGCACGAATTTCTCGACGCGGACCTCGGTGCTCGACCTGCGCACCGGCAGGCTCGACGCCTCGCTGGAGGACTTCGCGATCCTCAAGGACGGCAAGCCGTACCGCAGTGTCGACGTGAACTTCTGGGGCGTGACCTTCGCCGCCGACGAGCGGACCTTCTACGCGACCCTGGGCACCGGCGGCCGGACCCACCTGGTCCGAGGGGACCTGGCCGAGCGCACGGTCACCACCCTGCGCGAGAACGTCGAGTGCCCGTCGCTGTCGCCCGACGGGACCCGGGTGGTGTTCAAGAAGCGGGTGCCGGGCCGGCCGGCCGAGGCGCCGTGGCGGCTGCACGCCCTGGACCTCGCCTCCGGCGTGGAGACCCCGCTCGGCGAGGAGCGGAGCGTGGACGACCAGGTGGTCTGGACGGACGACCGCACGGTCGTCTACGCCCTGCCCGGGGACTTCGGCGCCGACCTCTACGCCGTGCGGGCCGACGGGAGCGGCGCCCCCGTCCGGCTCATGCCCTCGGCCATCGCCCCGGCCTTCCTCGGATGAGGGGACCGGGGCGACGTGCCGGGGTCGCCGGCCCGCGGGCAGGATCGTTTTTCCGTTTTTCCCTACCGGCTAGGCCGGGATCAGGGTCTTGCGGCGCCGCTTGCGCTGCGCGCCCGCCGACAGCCTCAGCTCGATGATCGACCGCACGGCCGGCCACTCCTCGTCGAGGATCGAGTAGAAGGCGGTACTGCGCACGGCCCCGTCGAGCCCCCGCGAATGGGCCCGCCGGACCCCCTCGCAGGTGAAGCCGAGACGTTCCATCGCGGCCCGCGACCGACCGTTGCGCGCATCGGCGCGCAACGAGACGCGCCGGACACCCCAGGTCTCGAAGGCGTGGCGGAGCATGAGCAGCTTCGCCTCGGTGTTGATGCCGGTGCCCTGGGCGCCCGGGGACAGCCAGGTGTTGCCGATCTCGGCGGCATCGGGGATCGCCGTCGCCGGATCGCCGAACGGGACGCCCGGCACTGCGGGCCACACCAGCGGCCCCTGCCAGTAGTCGAGTTCCAGGAACCGGGTCGAACCGACGACCCGCCCGTCGGTGGCTCTGACCACCGCGAACGGGAGCGATCGACCCGCCGCCTGATCGGCGAGGGCACGGTCGATGTACTCGTGGGACGCCTGCACGCCGTGGGGTACGGGAGTGAAGGCGTAAGTCGTACGATCCTCGGCCCCGGCCACGGCCAGAGCCTCGGTGTGGTGGGGGGCGAGGGGCTCGAGCCGCACGGTGCGGCCCGCGAGGTGTACGGGTACGGGCACGGAGCCTTCGGTCCTTCTGGGCGGTGGGGTGGTTGCACAGTCTGCGTCCCTGACGTCGCCCCCCGTGCAAAACACGAGTGAAAGGCAACCGGCTGTCAGGTGAACGCGAGTGGCTCAATGTAGCCCCTTAAAGTCCTCTCATGAACCCCCAATTTGGCAATGGCGCGACTGTGATTTTCGATGACTTGGGTCCCCGGGGCGGAGCGCCGGTAATCCTGATCCACGGACATCCCTTCAACCGCACGATGTGGGCCCCCCAGACGGCCGCGCTGACGGCCGCCGGGTACCGTGTGATCACGCCTGACCTGCGGGGATACGGGGAAAGCCCGGTGCTCCCCGGCAAGGCGCTGCTCGCCGATCTCGCGGACGATCTCGCTGCCCTCCTCGGTCGTCTGGGGATCGAACGGGTGGTCGTCGGTGGTGTGTCCATGGGCGGTCAGATCGCGATGGAGATGCGACTGCGCTACCCGGGTCTGGTACGGGCCCTCGTGCTCTCCGACACCTCTCCGGTCCCGGAGACGCGGGAGGGCGCGAAGCTCCGCCGGGAGACCGCCGAAAGGCTGATCGCCGAGGGCATGCGGCCCTATGCCGAAGAGGTCATCGACAAGATGCTGGCGCCCTACAACGTGACCCGCATGCCCGAGGCCGCCGCCCGGGTGAGCGCCATGATGTGCGCGACCGACCCCGAGGGCGCGGCCGCCGCACTGCGCGGCCGCGCCGAGCGCCCCGACTACCGGCCCGTGCTGGCCGAGGCCGCCGAGCCCTGCCTGGTGCTGGTCGGCGCGGACGACGTCTACACACCGGTCGCGGAGGCCGAGGCCCTGCACGCGCTGCTGCCGCACTCGGTGCTCACCGTCATCGAGGGGGCCGGGCACCTGCCGGGGGTGGAGCAGCCCGAGGCCTTCAACCGGGCGCTGCTGGAGTTCCTCGCCGGGCTCTGAGCCGGACGGGCCGCCGCCGGCCGTGCTGGTGGCCCCAGTGGTCCGCCCTACCGTGTCCTTGCAAGACCAGGGCGGGCCCGCGGGGGCCGCCGTACAGTCGGGATGATGTTTCTGCCGAGGAGGACACACATGCTGCGCGGGGTTGCGACGATCAATTTCTGGGCGGACGACCTGGAGGCGGCGAAGGCCTGGTACACCGAGCTGCTCGGGATCGCGCCGTACTTCGAGCGCCCCGGGTACGCGGAGTTCCGCATCGGCGACTACCAGCACGAGCTGGGCATCGTGGACCGCCGCTACGCCCCGCCGGGCGCGGCCAAGGAGCCGGGCGGCGCGGTGGCCTACTGGGCGGTCGACGATCTTCTGGCGGTCCGGCAGCGGTTGCTGGACCTGGGCGCCGAGGAGTACCAGCCGGTGACCGCGCACGGTGACGGGGGCTTCGTCACGGCGTCGGTCACCGACCCCTTCGGCAATGTGCTCGGCATCATGCGCAACCCGCACTACCTGGACATCCTCGAAGGGTCGACCCCGGACCCGGCCTGATTCCGGGTCGTGCGCACGCGCGGCGTGATCATGTCGCGCCGCACCTGAGATCATGGCCGCCATGGACGACGTACTGCGGCGAGTGGCCGCCGTAGGACCCTTCTTCAGCGTTCCGTACGGGAAGGAGCCGCCCGGGCCCGGCTTCCGGCCGCTGACCGCGCTGTACGGGGAGCGGCTCGGGCCGTATGTGGCCGAGGTGGGGCGGCGGATCGGCAGCGGTCCCGGACGGGTGGCCGCCTCGACCGCGCAGTTCGGGATCGCCTCCCGGCTGTGGTCGCTCGGGCTGGGCTGCGCGGCACTTTCCGCGCGGGTGCCGGACCTGGCCGCCGACCGGGTGTGGTGGCGGCTGCCGGACGCGGGTTCGCTGGAACTGTGGCTGCCCGAGCCCTCCGACCTGCCGGCCGAGGCCCTCGGGGAGAGCGTCCTCGGGAACCTGTCGGAGCTCGACGCGGGCCTGCGGGAGCGGTACGGGGTCTCGCCGAAGGTCCTGCGGGGCAACGCGGCGTCCGGGCTCGTCGGGGCGCTGCGCGTGCTGATCGACCGGGTTCCGGGCGGCGCGGCCGTGGAGCTGGCGGGCGCGCTGCTGGCCGAGGGCGGAGCCCTGGCGGGCACCGGCACCTTCCTCCACGAGGAGGGGCTCGGGGTGGCGTTCGTACGCCGCAGCTGCTGCCTCTACTACCAGGCGCCCGGCGGCGGGCTCTGCGGGGACTGCGTGCTGCGCACCAGGCGGCGGACGACATGACGGAGGCCATCGGGGAGCGGTGGCACCGCTTCCCGATGGCCCCGAAGGAACGACCTCTAGAAGGTGAGGTTCCAGGAGTCGATTTTGCCGATGTCGCCGCCGGCGTTGTCGTTCACCCGGAGCTTCCAGGTGCCGTTCGCGACCTCCGCGGAGGCGTTCACGGTGTAGACCTGGTTGATGTTGTCGGCGCTGCCGCCGCTCCGGTTGTGCACGGTGTAGACGCTGCCGTCGGGGGCGATCAGGTCGACCTTCAGGTCACCGATGTAGGTGTGCACGACGTTCACGCCCACCTTGAGGGTGGCCGGGGCGTTGCCGGTGACACCGCTGACGGTGATCGGGCTCTCCACGGTGGTGTTGTCGCCGATGGCGAAGTCACCGAGGTTCTCGAAGTACTTGCCGGGCGGCGGGGTGCCGCCGACGGCCTTGAGGGCGTCGACCTGGCCCTCGCCGAAGAAGCCGTTCTTCGTGGTGGTGCCCTGGCAGCGGCTGTCCGACGGGCAGGCGACGTCGTTGGCCTGGACGGCCAGCTTGTCGCGCAGCTGCGCCGGGGTGATGCCCGGGTTGGTGCTCGCCAGCAGCGCGGCCACACCGGCCACGTGCGGGGAGGCCATCGAGGTACCGCTCATGCTGCCGTACTTGCCGCCCGGCAGGGTGCTGTAGATGCCGGTGGCGTCGCCGCCCGGGGCCGTGACGTCGATGACGTTCAGGCCGTAGTTGGAGTACGAGGCCTTGGCGGTGGTGCCCATCGCCGACACCGTGACGACGCCCGGGAGTTCGGTCGGGATGTCCAGGCAGGCGTTGGTGATGGTGCGGGTGACCGGGGTCGAGTCGTTCGGGCTCTCGGTGTCGGTCGTCTTGTTGGCCAGGTCGAGGTTGGAGTTGCCGGCCGCGGCGACCTGCAGCGAGCCCTTGCCCTCCGCGTACTCCTGGGCGCGCTTGACGCCCTCGATGATGGCGGCCTGGTCGGCGTTGTCCGGGCAGTTGAACTGCCACGGGTCCGTGTAGTAGCTGTTGTTGGTGACCTTGAAGCCGTGGTCACCGGCCCACATGAAGCCGCAGACGGTGTTCTCGGGGAAGAAGAGCGAGGAGCCGGGCTCGGCGATGCGCACCGAGGAGATCTTCACGCTCGGGGCCACGCCGATGACGCCCTTGCCGTTCTTGGCGGCCGCGACCGTACCGGCCACGTGCGTGCCGTGGGTGCCCACGTCCCGCCAGGCGCCCGTACGGGTGTCCGGCTTGCCGTAGGCGCAGGACGCGGAGTCCGCCGCGTTGAAGTTCGGGGCCAGGTCCTGGTGCTGGTCGTCCACACCGGTGTCCAGGATGCCGACCTTGACGGTGGCGGAGCCCGTGGTGACGGCCCAGGCCTGGTCGGCCTTGATCTGGGTCATGTCGGCGCGGACCGGCTCGCCCGAAGGGGTCGTGGACTGCGCCGGGTTGGCGGGCAGCGCCGGGTTGTAGGCGGCCGCCGGCACGTCCGAGGTGCGGGTGGCGCCGACCTGCTGGACGCCGCTCACACCGCGCATGGCGGAGGCGAATGAGGCGGACGCGGAGTGGGCGGTGATCACGCCGATCGCGTCGTAGTAGTGGAAGACCGTGCCGCCGTTGGCGGTGATGGCGTTGCGAACCGCCGAGGTGTCACCGGGAGCGGTGATCACGAAGTAGGCGCGGGTACCGGCAACCCAGGTCGCACTCTGGGAAGTCGGGGCCGCGGCCTGGGGCGCCGCCGCCGCGGGGGCGGAGGCGGACGAGCCGGAAGGAGAGACCGGGACGGTGCCGGCGAGCGCGGCGGGGGCCCCGAAGGCGAGTGCCGCGCCGAGCGTTGCGGCCAGCACGAGGGTACGTCGAGGTCGGCCGGATATGTGGGGTATCAATGCGTCCTCCGATGACCCGGTGGTGCGCATGGGCACGTGCCGGGTCGTACGAAACAAGTGGTGGACGCAAGATGTCATGCACACGGCCTGGTACGGAAGTACCTTTTGCAACATGGGGGTTCGTTAATCGGTGGCCGAATACCGACTATGGGTGCAAGTGCGGAGAATGCGGCGGGCCGGCCGCGCTGGGCACCGTGGGGGCGAGCCCTGCCCGGCCGGCCCGTGCGGGCGGACCGGTTACACCGGTACGCCGTCCTTGGGGCTGTGCGACGGGACCGGTGCGGCGGCCGGCGTCGCGTCCGGTCCGGCGGGCTCCACCACGTGTCCGTCGTCGACCAGCGTGCTCTCGTCGAACGGCAGCCGCCCCGCGAGGACTTCGGCGGCCCGCTCGTGGTCGAACTCCTTCGTCCACGTCCCGATGAGCACCGTCGCGACCGCGTTGCCCGCGAAGTTGGTCAGCGCCCGCGCCTCGCTCATGAACCGGTCGATGCCCACGATCAGGCCGACCCCGTCCACCAGTTCCGGCCGGTGCGACTGCAGTCCGCCGGCGAGGGTGGCCAGGCCCGCGCCGGTCACCCCGGCCGCGCCCTTCGAGGCGATGATCATGAACAGCAGGAGCGAGATCTGCTCGCCCAGAGCGAGCGGCGTGCCCATCGCCTCGGCGACGAACAGCGAGGACATCGTCAGATAGATCGCGGTCCCGTCCAGGTTGAAGGAGTATCCGGTCGGCACCGTGATCCCGGTGACCGGACGCGACACCCCGAGGTGCTCCATCTTCGCGATCAGCCGCGGCAGCGCCGACTCCGAGGAGGAGGTCGACAGGATCAGCAGGAACTCCCGGCCCAGGTAGCGCAGCAGGGCGAAGACGCTGACCCCCGTACACACCCGCAGCAGCGTGCCCAGGATCACGAACACGAAGAGCAGGCAGGTCGTGTAGAAGCCGATCATGATGACGGCGAGGGACTTCAGCGCGTCGATGCCGGTGGCCCCGACCACCGCGGCGATCGCGCCGAAAGCGCCCACCGGAGCGGCCCACATGATCATCGCGAGGACCCGGAACACCAGCTTCTGCAGGTGCCCGATGCCTCGCAGCAGCGGTTCGCCCGCCCGGCCCATGGCCTGCAGGGCGAACCCGCAGAGCAGCGCCACCAGCAGGGTCTGGAGCACCTCGCCCCCGGTGAAGGCGGACACCAGCGTGGTCGGGATGATCCCGAGCAGGAACTCCGGCGTGCTCTCGCCGCCGCCCGCCTTGGCCTGTGCCTCACCCGCGCTGCGCGCCGCCTCGGTCAGGTGCAGTCCACTGCCCGGCTCCAGCAGGTTGCCGACCAGCAGCCCGATGGCCAGTGCCACCGTGGACATGACCATGAAATAGCCGAGGGCGAGCCCGCCCACGGCGCCCACCTTGGCGGCCTTGCGCACGGACCCGATCCCCAGCACGATCGTGCAGAAGATCACGGGCGAGATCATCATCTTGATGAGGTTGACGAAGCCGGTGCCCAGCGGTTTGAGCTCCACGGCCACGCCGGGCGCGGCGAAGCCGACGGCGATGCCGAGCAGCACCGCGCCGATCACCGCGATGTAGAGATAGTGCGTTCTGTCGCGCCTGGCGGCCACGATGCCTCCCGGTGGTGAATACGTTCGGGGAGACCATCACCCAGGGCTGTGACCCCGGTCACCCTTGCGTTCATTGAGTTCACGACCCGGTGCACACTGAACGCCATGCTCCGCTTCCCCCGACCGCCGCGCAGCCTCGCCGGCCAGCTGTTCGCCATGCAGGTGCTGCTGGTCGCCGTGGTCGTCGCCGGCTGCGCGGTCTTCGCGTACGCGACCGCTCGCGGCCAGGCCGAGGAGGCCGCCCGGCGCCAGGCCGGGGCCGTGGCCCACGCGGTCGCCGACTCGCCCTCCGTGCGGGAGGCCGTACGGGGAGTGGCGCGCGGGAGGGACCCCTCGGTGGAGCTCCAGCCCTACGCGCAGAAGGTCCGCGAGGACTCGGGCGTGGACTTCGTGACGATCATGGCCCCCGACGGGAAGCGCTGGACCCACCCCGACCCGCGCCGGATCGGCGAGCCCTTCATGGGCAACACCGCCCCCGCACTGCGCGGCGAGACCTTCAGCGAGACGTACACCGGCACCCTCGGCCCTTCCATCCGCGTGGTCACCCCGCTGGAGGACGACGGCCGGATCGTCGGCCTCGTCAGCGCGGGGATCACCGTCCGCGCGATCAGCGACCGGCTCGGCGCGCAGCTCTCCGCCCTCGCCTGGGTCGCGGGAGGCGCACTCGCCCTCGGCGGAATCGGCACGTACGTCGTCAACGCGAGGCTGCGCCGTCACACTCATGGCATGAACGCGGCCGAACTCAGCCGGATGTACGACTACCACCAGGCGGCCCTGCACGGTGTCCGCGAGGGGCTGCTCATGCTCGACGGGCAGCGCAGGATCACGCTGATCAACGACGCCGGGCGGGAGCTGCTGGGCCTGCCGGGCGAGATCACCGGCACCGGGGTCGCCGAGCTCGGTCTGCCGGCCCCCCTCACCGGCGCCCTGCTCGCCGACCGGCCCCGGGTGGACGAGGTGCACCTGACCGTGGACCGGGTGCTGGTCGTCAACAGCTCGCCGGTCGCGGGCGGAGGCCGCCGGGGCACCGTGGTCACCTTGCGCGACCACACGGAACTGCAGGCGCTGACCGGCGAGCTGGATCACGAACGGGGTTTCACGCAGGCCCTTCGCTCCCAGGCCCATGAGGCGGCCAACCGGCTGCACACCGTGGTCTCCCTGATCGAACTCGGCCGTGCGGAGGAGGCGGTGGAGTTCGCCACCGCCGAGCTGGAACTGGCGCAGGCCCTCACCGACGAGGTGGTCACCGCCGTGGGGGAGCCGGTGCTGGTGGCGCTGCTGCTGGGCAAGGCCGCCCAGGCGCACGAACGGGGCGTCGAGCTGGTGGTCACCGCGGACAGCCGCAGCCTCGCCGAAGGGGGCGGGCTGCCACCGGCCCGTGACCTGGTCACCGTGCTGGGCAATCTCATCGACAACGCGGTCGACGCGGTCACCGCCGTACCGGGGGCGCGGATCGCGGTGACGCTGCGGCCCGAACGGGACGAGCTGCTGCTGCGGGTCGCGGACAACGGGCCCGGACTGCCCGAGGGCGTGGACGTCTTCCGCCGGGGTTGGTCCGGCAAGGGGGAGGGCCGCGGGATAGGCCTCGCACTGGTCCGGCAGGTGGCGCAGCGCTACGGCGGCACGGTGGTCGCCACCCAAGGCCCGGGCGGTGGGGCGGAGTTCACGGTCCGGCTGCCGATCGCGCCCCCGCCGGGCGCGGACCAGGAGCCGGCCGCGGGGAGCCGGCGGTGAGCGCGGGCGACGTGCGCGTTCTGGTGGTCGAGGACGACCCGGTCGCCGCCGACGCGCACGCGCTCTACGTGGGCCGGGTACCCGGCTTCACGGCCGTCGGCGCCGTCCACTCGCTCGCCGAGGCCACCCGGGTCCTGGAGCGGATCCGGGTCGACCTGCTGCTGCTCGACCTCGGCCTGCCCGACGGGCACGGACTGCGCTTCGCGCGCGGGCTGCGCGCCGCCGGGCACCCCGTCGACGTGATCGTGGTGACCTCCGCGCGGGACCTGGCCGTGGTCCGCGAGAGCGTCTCCCTCGGCGTCGTCCAGTACGTCCTGAAGCCCTTCGCCTTCCCGACCCTGCGCGAACGGCTCCTGCGCTACGCCGAGTTCCGCGCGACCGCGGGCGAGGCGGCCGGGCAGGACGATGTGGACCGGGCGATGGCCGCCCTGCGCGCCCCCCGCCCGGCCGAGCTCCCCAAGGGGCTGAGCGCGCCGACGCTGGACCGGGTCGCCGCCCTGCTGCGGGCGGCGCCCGAGGGCCTGACCGCGGCGGGGGCGGCGGAGGCGGCCGGGATCTCCCGGATCACCGCACGCCGCTACCTGGAGCACCTGGTGGACACCGGCCGCGCGGACCGCACCCCCCGGTACGGCCAGGTCGGCCGGCCCGAACTGCACTACCGCTGGCTGGCGGCGGCCGGTTCGGTGTCGAAGGTGTAGAACTTCCGGTGGTCCAGCATGTCCGCCGGGGTCACGTCGTTCCACGGGCGCATGGTGTCGCCCAGGTCCACGACGTTCGGGGTGCCCGCTGCCGGCAGGTAGGCGGACTGCGGGTGGCGGGCCTGCCAGTCGGCCCACAGCTTGTCGATGAAGGCGTGGTGCATCCAGAACACCGGGTCGTTGGGGGAGACGCCGGTGGCCATCTGCCCGCCGACCCAGACGTGCACCCGGTTGTGCAGGTTGGCTCCGCGCCAGCCCTCCAGGTGGTTGCGGAAACCGTTGGAGGAGCTGTTCCAGGGGGCCGTGTCGTAGACCGGCATGGCGAGCACGGAGTCCACCTCGGCCTTGGTCGGCAGCTGGGCGACGGCCGTGCCGAGCGCGCGCCGCAGGTACTCGCGCCCGTCCACCCGTACGTCTATGTTCCACTTGCCCGTCGCGTACGCGAACGGGCCGTCGAGGACCTGTCCGTCACGGGCCCGCCCGGTGCCGCCGAGGAAGTCGGGGGCCCAGAGGGAGGAGCGGGCGGTGCGGTCGACGGTCCAGTCCCAGTAGGGGATCGAGACGCTCGCGTCCACTTTCTGCAGCGCCGCCTCGAACTCCAGCAGGAAGCGCCGGTGCCAGGGCAGGAAGGAGGGGGAGCGGTGGCCGACCCGGTCGCCGGAGTCGGTGTCGCTCATGATGAAGCCGTTGTGGGTGGTGACGAAGCGGTCGTAGGTGCCGGTGCGCTTGAGCTCCAGCAGGGCCGAGGTGAAGGCGCGCTTCTCCTCGGGGGTCAGCGTGGCCTGGTTCTTGCGGACGGTCATGCCGCACCTCCGAAGGGGACGAGGGCGGCGCCCTGGAGATCGCGGACGGCGGCGCGGGCGAGCAGGGTGGGGTCGGAGAAGGTCTCGTAGTGGTTGATCACGCTGATCCAGCTGCCGTCGGCGTTGCGCATGACGTGCAGTTCGCGGCCGTCTATCCGGACGGTGGGCTGGCCGGGGGAGTGGTGGCCGCCGTGGTGGCCGCCCGCGCCCGGGGTGATCTGGATGCGGCGGCCCTTGTAGACCTCGTCGACCGTGCCCGGGGGTGTGGACGCGGAGGGGGTCGCGGCGGCGCTCGTGGCGACGCTCGTGGCGGCAGCGGTGAAGCCAAGGACGGTGAGTGCACCGGCAGTTGTACCCAAAGCCTGACGGCGGGTGAGCTTGTTCATGGCCCGAGAGGTATCAGGGCGGGGGAGACGGTTGGCCTGTATCCGGACATCAGCGGATAAGTTGCCGATAGAACGAATTGGATGATCTTCCCGTCCGGACCGGCTCCAGGGGCCCGAACGGGAAGATCTGCGGGATTGAGTCTACTGGACGGTAATTTCTCCGGAGCGCGGGGGCTCGTATGGACGGGGTCACACCCAAGAGTCGGCCGGAAGGCGCGGCGTGAACCGCGCCCGGATCATGGTCGATAGAGGAGGTTTGTCACCTATAGTCCCGATATGGCTCTTCATGAGACGAAGGACGCACGCGCCGACGACGCCGAGACGGACGTGTTCGCGTCCGCGCTGAGCGGCCGGATCCTCCCCAAGTACCGGATTCCGGAGGACCATTCGCCCACCGAGGTCGTCTACGAGCTGCTCCGCAACGAGCTGCTCCTCGACGGCAACGCCGCCCAGAACCTGGCCACCTTCTGCACCACGTGGTCGGACGAGGGCGTGCACCGTCTGATGAACGCCTGCCTCGACAAGAACATGATCGACAAGGACGAGTACCCGCAGACCGCGGAGATCGAGTCCCGCTGCGTCAACATCCTGGCCGACCTGTGGAACGCCCCCTCCGGCACCCGCGCGACCGGCTGCTCCACCACCGGATCCAGCGAGGCCGCCATGCTCGGCGGCCTCGCCCTCAAATGGCGCTGGCGCGAGCGCCGCCGCGCCGCGGGCCTCCCCGTGGACCGCCCCAACCTGGTCTGCGGCCCGGTCCAGATCTGCTGGGAGAAGTTCGCCCGCTACTTCGACGTCGAACTGCGCCAGATCCCCCTGGAGGCCGACGCCACCGGCCTGCGGCCCCATCAGCTCGCCGCGCACGTCGACGAGAACACCATCGGAGTCGTCGCCATCCTCGGCGTCACCTACACCTGCGACTACGAGCCCGTCGCGGAGCTCGCCGCCGAACTCGACCGGATCCAGGCCGAGCGGGGCCTTGACGTCCCCCTCCACGTGGACGCCGCGAGCGGCGGGTTCGTCGCGCCCTTCCTCCACCCCGACGTGGTGTGGGACTTCCGGCTGCCGCGCGTCGCCTCCGTCAACACCTCCGGCCACAAGTACGGACTCGCGCCCCTGGGCGTCGGCTGGATCGTCTGGCGCACCGCCGACCTGCTGCCGGCGGACCTCGTCTTCGACGTGGACTACCTGGGCGGCGACATGCCCACCTTCGCCCTCAACTTCTCCCGCCCCGGCGGCGAGGTCATCGCCCAGTACTACCTCTTCCTGCGCCTGGGCCGGGGCGGCTACCGGCGCGTCCAGCAGGCTTGCGCCGACACCGCCCAGTACCTCGCCCGCCAGATCGACCAGATGGGCCCCTTCACCCTCCTCTACGACGGCCAGGGTGCCCTCCCCGCCGTCTCCTACCAGCTCACCGACCCTGCCGCGGCCGGCTTCACCCTCTACGACCTCTCCGACCGGCTGCGCATGCGCGGCTGGCAGGTGCCCTCGTACCCGCTGCCCGCCGACCGCGAGGACACCGTCATCCAGCGCGTCCTCGTCCGGCACGGCGTGACCCGCGACCAGGCCGCCCTGCTCGTCGCCGACCTGCGCCGGGCCGTGGACCACCTCACGGCCACGCCCCCACCCGCAGCGGCCACCGCGCCCCGGTCCGGCTTCCACCACTGACGACCGCCACTGACGACCGCCACTGACGACCGCCACTGACGACCGCCACTGACGACCGCCACTGACGACCGCGAGGTCGGGCCGACCTGACGGAGGCCGCCTGCGGGGTCAGCGCGAGGGGCCGGTCGTCTTCCAGGGGGCGAACGCGTTGTCCACCGACTTCATGGACGGACGCAGCTCCGGGAAGTGGCGCAGCAGCACGCTGGCCATGCTGTTGTCCTCGATCCAGTCGAGACCGGCCTGCGTGTACACCTGGGGCGTGTAGTCCCTGGTCAGGAACCGGTCGCTGTTGAGCCGGCGGGATGCCATGAGGATGAAGATCCGGAAGGCCGTGTCGCTGAAGGCGAAGCCTTTCGGCCGGGGCTCGGCGAAGAGCCCCACCATGAGGTCGACGCGTTCGATGTCGTCCTCGTACACCTGGCGCAGTTCCTCGGCCCAGACCGGATCGTCCGTGATCGAGTGGAAGTCCTTCGCCGGGGCGAGGTGGAGCTGACGCCTGAACTCGTTGTACCGCGGTACGCCGAGCTCCCGGATCCGCAGGACGTCGACGGCCGCCAGATCCATGAGGTTGCCGTCCGGACGCCGGAACTCCTGGAGGAACTTGGGGAAGTTGTGCAGGGTGACCAGGCCCGGGTGCGAGGTGCCGAAGGAGTAGAAGAGATCGGGCAGGGTGTGCTTGCCGAGGATCTCGTAGGCGTGCGGGCCCGCCAGCTCCTCGAAGCCCGCCTGCTGCAGCAGGGAGTCGTCCGCGACCGAGCGCAAGCTCCAGTCGTCAGGGACCAGGGGGTGCATCCGGTAGACGGCCACGAACTCCTCGGTGAGGGCGTACGGGACGCCGAAATGGTTGGTGCGCCCGCCCGCGATGCCGCTGAGCACCTCGCTCTCGCTGACTCGGCCGAGCAGTCGGTGCACCCGCTCGCCCAGCAGCCCGTACCAATTGGCGCGCATGCCGGTGGCGGTCGTCGGGTGGCTGATGACGGCGGGGGTCCACTCGATGGTGTGGATCTTGGCGATGAGCGCCGCGTTGATCAGCCGCGACCGCTGGAAGAGCTCCTCGTCCGACCATCCGGGGTACTCGTCGCGCAGCCTGTCGCAGATCGCGTTGTGTTCCAGGACGAACAGCGTGTGCATCATGGCGAGGCCCACCCAGAACCCGGGGACCTTCGCCGGATCCCGTTCGGGGTCGCCGGAGAACACCGCACCGTTTCGGGGGACCTTGAGTTTGCCGGCTTCGCCCGTGCGCAGCTCCCGCTGGGCCGCCAGGTCGTCACCGTAGAGCTGGGAGGCGTCCCACCAGTGCGACTTCTCGTTGATGTACGTCGGCGGAAGGCCGTCGGCGCCGTCGGCGCCGTCGGGACGGGTCGGGTCGGGGACGCTGCGCGGCACGAGCATCGGCCGGGCCGGCCACGGGTCGTCGTCGAGCAGCTCGATCTGCCAGGCGCGGTCCGCGCTGCCCGCACCGTGGCTGACCCAGTCCCGGATCATGAATTGCAGCCATGCGGCCACCAGGGCGTTCACGGATTCGGCGGGGATGAACTCCTCCCGCGTGAGGAGGGCCCGACTCACCTCACGAGGGTTCGGGGACAGGATCTGGGGCTCGGGCTCGGGGAAGTTCCGCTCCCGCGGGACGTTGCGGCCGAAGCGTGAACCGGCCATGCCCATGCGCGGGTTGGCCAGGTCGTTGTACGTCCCGTCGGCCGTACGCTCGGTGCGATGCCGCGGGTCCGGCGGGTCGATGGGCGGCAGGTCCCGCGCCGGGTAGCCGGTGGTGTCGAAGAGGTTCTTGCGGCGCAGGTTGTTGCGGAGGCCGATGAGGGCCAGCAGGCCGAGCGGTGTCGGCAGGTTCTGCCAGCCGATCCTGCGGTCCACGGCCAGCGACAGCTTGTTGTGCAGCTGCACGAACGGTGAGGTGGTGCTGGTGTCAGCGGCGTCCTGCGGCGTCTTGCGGTCCGCGGAGCCGTCGGGAGCTCTACGCATCGTGGAATGCCTTCCGGCGTCTGGTTCGACATCGCAGCGCTCAGATCGCTGCCGGCCGGGTCCGGTCCTCGTCCTCCCGGGACTGGACCACCGGTACTGACGCTATTGCACGTGCGGTCGATGCGCGCGCCCAGCCGGCCGGGGGCCCGGCCCCGATGGCGATCTCCCAGCCCGTGTGCCAGCCTCGAAAAGGATGCCCGGGGGGCCTCCCAGCACTGGGATGGAAGCCGGCCGCACAGCCGCAAAGCCCGCACGTCGGGCGGCCCGCCCACGCCGCCGGAGGTGTCCTTCACCCGCGACACCTCGCCCCCGTCGCGACGGTCGACCGCCACACCCGTCCAGCGGCCGGCCGGGGCTGGGCGGCGGTCGGCGACGCCGCCAGTGCGACCGACCCGCTGGCTGCCCGGGGGATCATCATGGCCCTGGCCACCGGCCTGGAATCGGCGCGGGCGTTCCTACCGACCACAGCGGTGACGCCCACGCCCTGGCGGCCTGCACCCGGCGCATCGCGGCCCTCCACCAGGAATACCTGCGTGCCGCCCGCGCGTACGGTCAGCAGACCGCCGGCCGGCTACCGGGCGCCGAAGTTCTGCGTCCACCAGGGGCCGCCCGAGCCCTGGTGGATGCCCACGCCGATGTCCTTGAAGGAGCAGTTGAGGATGTTCGCGCGATGGCCCGGGCTCTTCATCCAGGAGTCCATGACCGACTGCGCCGTCTGCTGGCCCTTCGCGATGTTCTCCCCGTACGTCGACCAGCGGTACCCGGCCGCGGTCGTCCGCTGCCCCGGGTCCGCGCCGTCGGGGTTGGTGTGTGAGAAGAAGTCCCGGGCCGCCATGTCCTCGGAGTGCCCCTGAGCGGCCGCACGCAGCTGCGGGTCCTCCTTGAGGGGGCCGCAGCCGGCGGCCGACCGCTCGCTGTTGACCAGGGCCACGACCTGGCCGGCCATCCCCGGCGGGGCGGGCGCCGGCTTGGGCGACGAGGGACGCGGACTCGGGGAGGCGTTGCGGGACTGCGCCGGACTCGGGCTCGCGGACGGGCTCGGCGAGGCGGAGGCCGACGGGGAGGGCGATGGCGAGGGCGACGCGGAGGGCGAGGGCGAGGCCGGCTGCGAGGGGAGCCCGGCGGACTCCGTCGCCGAGAGCGCGGCCAGCGGGGTGGCCGGCGTCGCGCCGCCGTCCTTCGGCGTACCGGACCCGTGCAGCCCCCCGACGTACACCAGGCCGCCGCCCGCGACGCAGGCGGCGATCACCGCGCCGCCGACCACCCGGCGGCGGGTGCGCCGGCGCCGGCGCCGGCGCAGCGCGCCGCGGCCACCGCCCGTACCGCCGACCGGGGTGAGCTGGGTCGCCGCGTCGGCGAAGCTCCCCTCGGTGCCGTCGGCGAAGGCCGCGCCCGCGGGAGCGAAGTCGGCCGCCCCGGCCGTCCGTATCCCGGCCAGCAGGGCCGCCGAGACGGGTACGAGGGCCAGACCGGCCAGCAATCCCTCCGCCGGAACCAGTCCGCTCCACAGCCCGCAGCACCGTACGCATTCACGCGCGTGCCGGGCTATTCGCTTGCGCCACAGCGCGGAGGGCCGCCCGTCCCAGCCCGCCAGCACGGTCCGCAGCTCCTCGCAGGCCGGATGGGCGTGGGCGTCCAGGGCCCGCTCCACCACCCGCGCCGACTCCAGCTGAGCCTTCATCCGCTGCACCCGGACCGCCGTGTGCTGCGGGGACAGCTCCAGCGCTGCGGCCACCTCCGCCCGGGTCAGTTCCCCGGCGCACTCCAGCCACCACAGCGACAGCAACGCCCGGTCCTCGGGCTCCAGCCAGCGGGTGGCCCGGGCCGTCTCGCGCCGCTGGCCCGCGAGGTTGAGGCGCACGACGGTCAGGTCGACGAAGTCGGCCCCCGGGTCGGCGACGTCCTGCGCCGCCTCCAGCGTGCTCTCGCCGAAGCCGCTGCGACGGGCCTGCCAGTGCGCCCGTACCCGGTTCATCGCGATCGCCACCAGCCACGACCGGAAGCTCTCGTCCGCGCGCAGCGCGCCCAGCCCGTCGAGTGCCCGCAGCATCGTGTCCTGCACCACGTCGTCCACGTCGCAGGACCCGTTGAGGGCCCGCCCGACGATGTTGTAGACGAGCGGGAGGTGGGCGGCGACGAGCTCGTCCTGCGCGCGGGGATCGCCCGCGCGGGCCGCTGCCACCAGCGCTGCCGTGTGCTGAGTACTCATGTGATGTTCCCTGTCCGTACCGGCGGTCGATGATGCCCGATACCTGGGAGACCGTCGATGGGGGCCTCGATAACACTTATCCGGAAGGTTTTCCGGAAGCCGGGTCCCCGGCTTCCGGAGCGGACGGCAGCGTACCCACCACCCGCCTCTGCCGGCTCGACTCTCCCATGAGCGAAGTCACCCGGCAGCCCCCGGGGGTAGGCGAGGGCTCTCTTCGTCACAGCAGCGGAGCCAGGGCCTGCGTGGCCGCGCGCAGGGCGGGCGCGTACGCCTCGATCTCCTCGCGGGAGACCAGGAAGGTGACGGTGGTGACGCTGACCCCGCCGACCGGGCGGCCCGCCGGGCCGAGGACCGCGGCGCCGACGCAGCGAATGGTCGGCTCGTTCTCCTCGTCGTCCAGGGCGTAGCCCCGGGCGCGGACCTCCGCCAGCTGGGCGTACAGGGCCTGGGGGTGGGTGAGCGTGTTCGGTGTCCGGCGCGGCAGCCCGGTGGCGGCGATCAGGTCCCGTACCTCCTCGGCGGGCAGGTGGGCCAGGATGCTCTTGCCGATCGCGGTCGTGTGCAGCGGCATGCGCATCCCGGTACGGGAAGCCGTCCGGAAGGGCTGGTCGCCCTCCAGCTTGCGGATGTAGGTGATGGTCTGCCCGCTGTGCAGGGCCAGATGGACCGTCTGGCCGGTCGTCCGCTGGAGTTCGCCGAGGATGCGCCCGATGCTCGGCGGCTCCCCGCCGTCGACCAGGGCGGACAGCCCGCGCAGCCGCGGCCCCACCCCGTAGCGGCTCTCGGCCTCCTGGCGTACGAAGCCCTGGTCGATCAGCGAGGCCAGGATGCGGAAGGTGCTCGACTTGGGCACGGCGGCCGCCGTCGCCACATCGGTCAGCCGGTGCGGTCCGCCGGGCGCCGCCACCGCCTCGAGGATGCGCAGGGACTTCTCCAGCGCGGAACCGGCTGCGGAGGTCCGCCCCGCGGGGGTCCGCCCCGCGGAGGCCGGCCCCGCGGAGGCCGGCCCCGCGCGCATGCCTTCGCGGGTTTCGTCCGCATCCGTTGACACGAGAACTCCTGGCGTGCGTAAGGTCCAGACCACATGGTTCCGTTACACGATACGGCGTTCCACTATGTGGAACAAGTGGGAGGCTCTCTTGTCCAGTCGCCCGTCCAGCCCTCCGCCCTGCCACCCGTACGCGGTGCTGGCCGCCCAGCGACTGCTGCCGGTGCTGCGCCACGCCGACGCCGACGAGGCCGTCTCCCGCGCCACCGTCCTGCTCGACGCCGGCTGCCGCGCGGTCGAGCTGACCACCTCCACCCCCGGCTGGGCCGAGGCGGTCACCCGCACCGCCACGCTCCATGACGCGCACGGCCGCCCCGCCCTCATCGGCGTCGGCACGGTCACCACCACCGCGCAGGCGGAGACCGCCCTGGACGCGGGCGCCGCCTTCCTGATCTCCCCGTACCCGGCGCCCGAGGTCCGCGAGGTCGCCGAGCGTCGCGCCGCCGTCTTCATCGAGGGCGGGTTCACCCCGGGCGAGATCGCCTCCGCCGTCCGGGCCGGCGGAGCCGCCAAGGTCTTCCCGGCCCACGTCGGCGGCCCCGGCTTCGTCCGCTCGCTCATGGCCGTCCTGCCCGGGGCGGTGATCATCCCGACCGGCGGGATCCGGCCCGCCGAGGTCCCCGACTGGCTCGCCGCGGGCGCGACGGCCGTGGGCATCGGCGCCGGCCTGCCCACCGACCCGGTGGAACTGGCCGCCGTATTCGCCGAATCGGCCCGACGGTGTTGCGCGCGCCGCTCCGCCGGAGCGGAGCGCTGACCGTGCCCGGGTCCGGACGAGCCGCCACCGCCTACGACGTCCTCGTGCTCGGCGAGGTCCTGGTCGAGATCCACGCGGGCACCCCCCTGCGCGAAGCCGCCGACGGCACCCCGGCCCGTATCTCCTACTCGGGAGACGCCCTCAACGCGGCAGCGGCCGCCGCCGCGGCCGGGGCCCGGACCGCCCTGCTCGCGGTCGTCGGGGAGGACGAGCTCAGCGTTCCGCTGCTGCGGCGGGCCGCCGAGCTCGGCGTGGACGTCTCCCACGTACGCCGCGCCCCGCACCCCAACGGCGCCTACCTGCTCTGCGCCGACACCGAGGGCGACCGCGCGTTCGTCTACTGGCGCACCCGCAGCGCCGGTTCCACCCTCGCTCCCCGGCACGTCGAGTCCTGGCGGAAGCTGCTGACCCGCTGCGGAGGGCTCATCACCAGCGGCATCACCGGCGCCCTGTCGCGGAGCAGCCGGGAGGCCGTAGTGGCCGCCGCGCACCTCGTGAACGGGGCCGGCGGCCACCTGTCGTACGACCCGAACTTCCGCTCCCGCCTGACCGGCCGCGACGAGGCCCGCGAGCTGCTGTCCCGGATCGCCCCGCTGACCGGGCTGCTCAAGACCTCCTGCCCGGCCGACGCCCGGGCCCTCGTGGACACCGCCGACCCGCGCACCGCCGCCGCCCGCTACCGCGCGCTCGGCGCCCGTACGGTCGCGGTCACCGCGGGCGCCGGCCGGCTGCTGCTGGACGACGGCACGCGGGCGGCGTACCATCCCGTGCCCGTGAACCCGGCGCCGGTGGACGCGACGGGCGCGGGCGACTGCTTCACCGGCACCACCACCGCCCGGCTCGTCCTCGGGGACACCCTCGCGGACGCGGTGGCGTACGGGATGGCCGCCGCATCCCTCTCGGTCTCCGGACGCGGCGGCACCGGGCGCGTCCCCGCCTTCACGGAGACCGCGGCACTGGCCGCCGCCGCCCGCCGGGAGGAGACGTAGGCGCGGCCGTGCCGCTGGGTTTCACCCCGAGTTCAAGGGGGCGCCGGGTGCCCGCGGCGGCCGCGGGGACCGTGGCCGAGGCTGTCCTGCGACCTCATCGGGCTCGGTGACCCAGCCCGCGGCGAGGACCAGCCGGGAGGTCCGGTGGACGGCCAGGAAGCCGAACGGCCGGTCGAGGCGGACCTCGGCCCGGCGGGCCCGGTGGGCCGCCCGCGGCGGGCCGCTGCCGGGCCTCGCCGCGATGGCGGTGACGGCCGCCGCCTCGAATCCCGCGGCATGGAACCTGGCCATGGCCGACTGCCGCGCGGAGCCGATCGCCAGTGGCTCGGGGCTGATGCCGGGGAAGTGCCCGAAGCCGCTGTCCGTCGCGGTCGACAGCCCGAACAGCGGGGCGTCGTCCAGCAGATCGTGCTCGGCGCGCAGCGAGAAGGCCACGGCGGCGAGGGACAGCAGCGGCTGCGGGCCGGCCGCGTCCACCGTACGGATCGCCAGCCCGGGCCCCGGATCGCCGTCCGGCAGGGCGCTGCCGCGCACGGACCGGACGGTACCGGCCAGGGCCGCGATGCCGGTCTCCAGCACCTGGCCGGGTTCGGCCGTCGGCTCGCCGAGCAGCAGCTGTACGTCCAGGTCCGTGTCTTCGTCGCCGGCCACGTCCACGATCGTGACGGGCCCGGCGGGGCCCTCGGCCACCCGGACACCGTCCAGGGAGGAGGTGGTGCGGTGCAGCCGCCGCAGGGTGCGCCCCGACCACGGGCCCTCCTGCGCCTGGCCGGGAAACTCCCGGAACGGTTGCGCCCAGTTCAGGCGCAGCGCGAGCGCGGAGGCCAGGACGAGCCGGGTGTCCGCCCGCAGCGATACCGGCATGCGCTCGATCAGGCCGCCCGTCCGGTACGAGGCCCACGCGTCCAGGGCCTTGCCGTCCTCGTCCGGATTCCCCGTCAGCGTCGCCAGGGCGCCCGGCGGAAGCCGCGCCGACCAGCTCCGCTTCAGCGGGAGTCCGGCTTTCGACCACACCCCGGTCACCGCCTGGAGACCGCGTACGCCGGCCAGCGCGACCAGCAGCTCCCGTGCCGCCTCGGCTGCGGCCTCGGCGGGTATGCCCAGCGCCTGCGCCAGTTCGGCGCGGGCCGGGCCGTCCGAGCCGTCCGCGAGGAGGGCGAGCAGCGGCCAGACCCCGGCCGCGGTGAAGACCGTGCCCGCGTCCCCGGCCGTGGCGGGCGCGGCCCAGCGCGCCGTGAGGCGGTTGACCGCCCGCACCGTCGAGTTCCTCATGCGGGGAGCGTACGTGGAGGGGCGCGGCCGGACCGGAGCGGATGGCCCCGGCCGGGGGGCCCGCGGGCGGGGCCCCCGGCCGGTGGTCGCGCAGGCCCCGGTGGACCTGGTAGGTGCCGGAATCGGCCAGTCTCTGCAGCGCCTTGTAGTCCTCGTACCCGGCGGACCAGCTCCAACCGCCCGGCGAGATCAGCACCTTGAGGCCGGGGTGCCTGGCCTTGAGCTCGCGCAGCCGGTTGAAGTTGGAGTTCTCGGCGTAGGGCGGGCGGACGTCGCCGGCCCAGGTGGCGCCTGCCACGACGGCGCGGACGCGCCACGCAGCGGCCTAGGACAGGCTCCACTGGCCCACGTCGTCGGCGAGACCGCCGTTGAGGGCGAACTGGACCGCGGCCAGGCCGGCGTCCCGGGGGAGCCGGAAGGTCACGAAGCCCTCGGCCGTGCCGCCCGGGTCGAGGGTGACGGTCTCGGGGAAGCCCGCCCCGGCCGTCGTGGGGACGTTGAGCCCGGCGAACCGCTGCCCGGTGGTGTCCAGCAGATGCGCGGCCGGTGCGGGGGAATCCTTGTAGACGGCGGTGCCGGTGTTCTCCAGGTGGAACCGCACCGCGACGAGCCGGTCCGAGCCCTCGGGCTCCGGGCCGGTGGGGCTCGCGGGGTCGACCACCCGCGTCAGCGTGACGTCGAGCCGCTGGCCGGGCTCGTTCCCGGCGAGCGCGATCGTCTCCCCGGAACCCCCGGGACCCCCGGGACCCCCGGGACCCCCGGGACCCGCGCCCAGCAGCGCGGGGGCGAGCAGCGCGATGGCCACGAGAGTGCCCCGGAGGCGGCAGCGGCGTCCCGGACGGCCTGGTTCTCGGCTTCGGGACATGACGAACCTCCCGGTCCACGCGCCACCCTCTCCACGATCCTCCGCGTCCGCGCGCGCCGCCACCCCCTGACCCCGCAGGCATCTCAAGAGGCGGACACACGCCGAATTCAGTGGATCTCCGGAGCGAGCCGTGTCATGGTTGGTCTCGCCGAAGGGGTGTAGCTCAGCTGGTCAGAGCGCCGGTCTCCAAAACCGAAGGCCGCAGGTTCGAATCCTGCCGCCCCTGCCATGTTCATCAGCGGCTTCGCCGCAAACGCCACGTCAGGTCCCGCCCGTGTGCACGGGCGTGGCGTGGCGTCGCCGGTTCGGGGCACTCCACGTGGGAGTAGGCCACGAGCCGGACGTGACGGTTCCGTTGCTCCGGATGTCGGCTGTCATCTGCCGGATCCTCCCCAGGGTCCGGCCCGATGGCGTGTTCGGGCCCCCCGCGGGCCGGTGACGTGCGCTTTCTGGCACACTGGCCGCGTTACCCAGGCGGTGCAGGACAGGAAACCGGTGCGATTCCGGTGCGGTCCCGCCACTGTGACCGGCCATCCCCGTGCGGGAGGGCCGGGAGTCAGACACTGACGCGCCGCCTCCGCTCGTTCCGCACGTCGACCAGGGGACGCGGATCCCCCGGAGAGGCCCCGCCATGTCGCGTTCCCGCGCCGTCTTGCGCGCATTCGTCCCGCTCGCGTTCCTGATACCCCTGGCCGCGTGTGCCGGTTCGCCCGGGGTGCGGCAGGACCAGGCCGCGGGGGACTCCGCCGCCGCGCCCGGTTTCCCGTACACCGTCACCAACTGCGGGGTCAGCAGCACCTATCAGGCTCCGCCGCAGCGCGCGGTCACCATGAACCAGCACGCCACCGAGCTGCTGCTCGCCCTCGGGCTGGGTGACCGGATCGCCGGGTCCGCCTACCTCGACGACGCCGTGCTGCCGGCCTACCGGCCCGCCTACGACAAGATCAAGGTGCTGGCCAAGGAATACCCCTCCAAGGAGGTCCTCCTCGGCGCCGACCCGGACTTCGTGTACGGCGGGTACGCCAGCGCCTTCGACAAGGCGCAGGGCCGCGACCGCGAGGGGCTCGCCACGTCCGGTATCAACTCCCGGCTGAACGTGGAGTACTGCGCCGAGGGCGCCGTCGGCCTCGATCAGCTGAAGACCGAGATCACCGAGGTCGCGCGGACCTTCGGCGTGCCCGAGCGCGGCGCGAAGCTCATCGAGGACGAGCAGCGCCGCATCGAGGCCGTGACCGCGCGGGTCAAGGACAAGCCCTGGCCGTCCGTCTTCGTCTACGACTCCGGTGAGACCTCCGCCTTCACCTCCGGAGGAAACGGCATCGGCAACGAGATCGTCTCCCTCTCCGGCGGGACGAACGTCTTCGCCGACCTCAAGGACGCCTTCGGTGACGTGTCGTGGGAGAAGGTCATCGAGCGGGCGCCCGAGGTCGTCCTCATCTACGACTACGGCGGCACCACCGTCGAAGCCAAGAAGCAGCGCCTGTTGAACGACCCGGCCCTCGCTCAGGTTCCCGCCGTCAAGAACCGGCGGTTCGTCGTCCTGCCGCTCTCCTCGGCCGTCCTCGGCGTGCGCGTCGCCGACGCCGTCGAGTCGCTGGGCGGCCAGCTCCACCCCGACGCCGCGTGAGGCTCCGCACCGCGGCGGTCCTCCTCGTGCTGGCCGCCGCGCTCGTCGCGTCGGCCGTCGCGGGGCTGGCGCTGGGGCCCGTACGGATCGCCCCCGGCCGGGTGCTTGACATCGTCCTCGGCGGCCTGTCGGGGGAGGGGCACAGCGGAGCCTTCGCCTCCATCGTGTGGGACGTCCGCATGCCGCGCGTCCTCCTCGGGGCCGTCGTCGGCGCGGGGCTCGCGGTGGCGGGCGCCGTGCTGCAGGCCCTCGTACGCAACGAGCTCGCGGACCCCTTCCTGCTCGGCGCCTCCTCCGGGGCCTCGGCGGGAGCCGTCCTCGTGATCGTCTTCGGTACGGCGGCCGTCGGGTTCGGCATGGGCGTGCCGCTCGCCGCCTTCGCCGGTTCCATGGCCGCGCTCGTCGGCGTCTACGCGATGGCCCGGCGCGGCGGAACCATGACCACCGGCCGGCTGGTCCTGGCCGGCGTGGCCGTCCAGTACATCCTGTCCGCCTTCACCAGCCTCGTCCTCGTGCTCGCCGCGCACCCCGACCAGATCCGCACCGTCCTCTTCTGGACGCTCGGCGGCCTCGGCGGGGCCCGCTGGGACGAACTGGCCCTGCCCTCCGCCGCGCTGCTCGTCGGCACCGGACTGCTCATCGCCCTCGCCCGGCCGCTCGACCTGCTCCTCGCCGGGGAGGAGGGCGCGCACACCCTGGGCCTGGACACCGGACGCTTCCGCGCCGCCGTCTTCGTGCTCGCCTCCCTCGTCATCGGGGTGCTCGTCGCCTACAGCGGGGCGATCGGCTTCGTCGGGCTGATGGTTCCGCACGCCGCCCGGATGGTCGTCGGCGCCGGACACCGGGCGCTGCTGCCGGTGGCCGCGCTGGGCGGGGCGGTGTTCCTGACCCTGGCCGACCTGGTCGCCCGTACGGCCGCCGCGCCCGAGGAGATCCCGGTCGGCGTGGTCACCGCGCTCGTCGGCGGACCGTTCTTCCTCTGGATGCTGCGCCGCTCCAGCCGTACCGAGGGGATCGCCGGATGACCGGGAACCCGGCGCGGCCGGTGGAACTCGCGGTCCAGTCCGTGCGTTACGAGATCGACGGGCACACACTGCTGCACGGAGTCGACCTCACCGCCAGACCCGGCGAGACGGTGGGTGTGGTCGGCCCCAACGGCAGCGGCAAGACCACGCTGCTGCGCTGCGTTTACGGCACCCTGCGGCCCACCGCCGGCCGGATCCTGCTGGACGGCGCGGACGCGGGCGCGCTCACCGTCAAGGACCGGGCGCGGCGCGTGGCCGTCGTACCGCAGGACGCGAGCGGCACCTTCGGGCTGACCGCCCGCGAGGTCGTCGCCATGGGCCGCAGCCCGCACAAACGGTTCTGGGAGCAGGACGGTCCGGAGGACGTACGGCGCGTCGCCGACGCCCTGGAGACCGTGGGTGCGGGCCCCTTCGCCGCGCGCCGCTTCGACGGGCTCTCCGGCGGCGAACGCCAACGCGTCCTGGTGGCGCGGTCCCTCGTCCAGGACCCCGGCCTGCTGGCCCTCGACGAGCCGACCAACCACCTGGACATCCGCTACCAGCTGGAGATCCTGGCCCTGGTCCGCGCCCTGCCCGCCACCAGCCTGCTCGTCCTGCACGACCTCAACCTCGCCGCCGCCTTCTGCGAGCGGCTGTACGTCCTGTCGCGCGGCCGGGTCGTCGCCTCGGGACCGCCGCGGGACGTGCTCACCGAGGAACTGCTGGCCGAGGTGTACGGGGTACGGACGCGGGTCGAGGTCCACCCGGACACGGGCGCGCCGAACATCGTCTACCTTCCGCGGGCGGGGGAGCGCGTGGGGACCTGAGGACGCTGCCGGATGCGGTGCTGGACGCGCCGTCGGCCATCCGGACCCCGCCGTCCGTCACAGCCTCGATGCTCAGCCGTACGGGCGATCAGGGGCCGGCGGCGCCGATGGCTACGCGGTCCCGGGTTCCTGATAGCCGTACGGGCGCGTGATGATCTCCATCCCGTGCCCCGAGGGGTCCGTGAAGTACACGCCGCGGCCCCCGTCGTTGTGGTTGATCTCGCCGGGGTGCTTGCCGTGCGGGTCGGCGAAGTACGGGACCCCCGCCGACCGGATCTTCTCGAACGCCACGTCGAACTCCTCCTCGGAGAGGAGGAACGCGTAGTGCTGCGCGGTGATGGACTCGGCCGGGATGGTCGCGAAGTCCAGGGTGACGCCGTTGCTGGTGTCGACGGGGATGAAGGGTCCCCACTCCGTCCCGACCTCGAGGCCGAGGATGTGCGCCAGGAATGCGGCGGACTCCCGGTTGTCACGGGAGTGGATGATCGTGTGGTTCAGTTGCACAGACATGAGTGAATGCCTCCGAAAGGCACATCACGGGCGCCTCCATGCCTCACCCGGCCGGTGACCGACACGCGACGCCGTGATCACGATCCTAAGCACCCCGTCCGGGCGAAGTCCACCCCTTCCGCCCGGACCCCACGACTCGCCCGGACCCCACGGCGGCCTCACGAATCCCCGTACACCGCCTTGACGTTGTCCCGCGCCGGGCGCGACCGGCCGGCCGGGCCCGCCGCGAACACCCGCAGGAGGTTCTCCGTCACCCGTGGGGTCAGGGCCCCCGACCGCGCGTCCAGACCGTGGTTGCTTCCGCTGCTGCCGTCGCCCGTCGCGTCCAGCGCCTCCACCCACCGCATCGTGCCGGTCGCGAAGACCCCCGCCCCGCTCGGCACCGTGTAATACGCCGTGTCCTGGTGGCTGGGGCGGCCCTCGCACACCACGGGGGAGTGGGCCAGGATCTCGATCGGCCGGGGCGTCGGGAAACCGGTGTCGACCTTGTCGTACTCCACCCCGACCAGGTGCGCGAAGCGGTCGCCCGCCCGCGCGCCGGTGCCCTCGAACAGCCAGTGGCCGGGGTTGGTCACCACGTACGGGGCGTCCACCGGATAGCCGTCGTAGATCACGCCGAGCAGTGAGCTCTCCGGGTCCGCGCCGGGCGCCGAGCGGAAGTCCACCGTCGCCGGATGCCCCCGTTTGAAGCCCGGGTCCTGGTCGTAGGAGGACTTGTAGCAGACCAGCGTACGGTCCGGCCCCAGGTCGGATGGCTCCAGCCGGATCCGGCGGTAGCAGCAGTTCGCGCCCAGGATCGCGATGTTGGTGCCGGCGTCGCGGGCGGCCGTGAAGTGGGCCCGCTGCTCCGGCGACCAGTACTCGTCGTGCCCGAGCGAGAGCACCGCCGCCGCCCCCTCCAGCAGCCGCTTCTCCCGCGCCACGTCGGTGGTGGTCGCGTACGCGAGGGGTATGCCGAGCCGCTCGGCCAGCGCGATCAGCGGGGCCTCGTACACCAGGAACAGGCCCGCGCCGTCGTCGTACTCGTACGGTCGGTCGAAGGTCACGGAGAGGGAGCGCGAGGCGAAGCTGCCGCTGGGGCCGTCATAGCTGCCGTAACCGCCCCACCGGTTGTAGGCCTGCCAGGTGGCCACCGCGTTGACCACGACCGTACGTCCGGCCGTCGCCGCCGACCGGACGGTGACCGGCACGAAACGCTGGCCCTCGCCGCCCTGCGCGTCCAGTCGCAGCAGGTAGCAGCCCTCCGGCCAGTCCTTGGTTTCCACCGTGGCCGTACGGGCCCACCGCGTGCGCACCATCCGGGTCCCCGAGTCCACGGTGTGCTCCGGCTGGCGGGCCCCGGGCAGGGCCTCGGAACGCCACACCAGCCGGGCCCGGGCCCCGCCGTACCAGCCCATCCGGTAGGCGGACACGGTGAAACGGGGCGCGGTGGTCGACACGTGCAGCCCGAAGGACTCGCCGGGCAGGACGCTGACCTTGTCCGCGAAGCCCTCGATGGCCCGCGCCGGCCCGGCCTTGGTCACCGGCCAGTCGGCATGGCCCGGCCGGGCGTTTTCGGCCCTGACGTCGAAACCGTGCGGCCCCGCCGCCGACGGCTGCCCGCTCGGCGCCGCGGACCCGCCGGCCTGCTCCCGGCCCCGCCCGTCGGCGCCGCCGTCCCCGCTCGCGCAGCCGGCCACGGCACCGAGACCCGCGGCGGTGGCCGCGCCCGTCGCGATCGCGAGGAACCGCCGCCTGCCTGCGCCTTCGCCGTCCGCGGCCGGCCCGGCTATGTACTCCTGATCCATGGAGGGCACGTTATGTGACCCTTCGGACCCCCCTCCCACCGCCCCGTCCGGCCCCCTTGATCTAGGCTGACCTCCTGCCCTTCCGGGCATCAACTCAGCCTGGGGGAGCCCGACATGACGTACAGCGGTGCGCATGACCTGGGGACGGTCCGGCAGCTGTGGCAGCTGCTCGAACCCGTCCACGCCGTCGTCTACTTCGCACCCGAGGCCTACGAGGAGGCCGGCGCGCTCGGTTACGCCACCGACGACCGGTGGCCGATGTACTTCGCCCTCCGGACCGCCCCGCTCGGCCCGGCGCCGGCGGAGCTCGTGAACGCGCTCTTCTACACCTTCAGCCCGCGCATGGTGGAGCGCTACCTCGCGCAGTCCTGGCACACCGCCCCGCCGGCCCGGGTGCTCGCGGCCCGGGCCGTAGCCGTCGACCGCTCCCTGCGCACCCTCCTCGGCGAGCGCGTCACCTCCCCGGACCTGGCCGAGGCGGCCCGGCTCGCCCGGCGCGCCGCCGAGGCCGCCGACACCGCCGGACGCCCGCTGGGCGCCGCCAACGCCGCCCTGCCCTGGCCCGCCGCTCCGCACGCCGTGCTCTGGCACGCGGCGACGATCCTGCGCGAGCACCGCGGGGACGGCCACCTCGCCGCCCTCCAGGCCCACCACCTCGACCCCGCCGAGTCCCTGGTCCTGCACTCCGGTGCCGGAGCCGCCCCGGCGGAGTGGTTCGAGAGCCGTCAGTGGTCCGCCGAGGAGTGGAACGCGGCCCGCGACCGGCTCGCCGCCCGCGGCCTGCTGGCCGAGGACGGCACGGCCACCGGCGCCGGACTGGCGCTGCGGACCGCCATCGAGAAGCTCACCGACGAACTCGCCTCGGCCCCGTGGTCGGCGCTGACCCCGCAGGAAGTGGCCCGGCTCGCTGAACTCCTCCTTCCGCCGGTCCTCGACATCGTCGGCGCGGGGATCCTGCCGACCCAGAGCACCCTGGGCATCGGCATGAAGTACGACTACGAGGGCTGAAACTCCGGATCGACAGAAAGCCCGCCGGTACCGGCCGCGCCGCTCACTCCACGTGTGCGCGATAGCGCTCGATCACCTCCCGCAACACCTCGGCACCGTCCCGGGCCCACAGCCTGGGCTGGAAGATCTCCACCTCCACCGGGCCCCGATAGCCGGCGGCGTCGGCCAGTTGCCGGAAGCCCCGCAGATCGATGGAGCCGTCGCCCAGCTGCCCGCGCCCCAGCAGCACGCCCGCGGGCAGCGGAGTCACCCAGTCGGCCACCTGGACGGACACGATGCGTCCGCCCTCGCCGGCCCGGCGCAGGTCGTCGGGCAGCCGCTCGTCCCACCACAGGTGGTACGAGTCGGCCACCACCCCCACCTGCTCCGCCGGGAACTGCTCGGCGAGGTCCAGGGCCTGGCCGAGGGTGGAGACCACACAGCGGTCCGAGGCGAACATCGGATGCAGCGCCTCGATCCCCAGCCGCACCCCGTGCGAGGCGGCCCACGGCGCCAACTCGCCCAGGATGTCCGCGATCCGCCCGCGCGCCGCCACCAGGTCCCGGTCGCCCTCGGGCAGTCCACCCGAGACCAGGACCAGCGTGTCGGCGCCCAGTTCGGCAGCCTCCTCCACCGCCCTGCGGTTGTCGTCGAGCGCGGCCGCCCGGCCGGACGGATCGGCGGCGGTGAAGAACCCGCCGCGGCAGAGCGAGCTGACGCGCAGTCCGGCCCCGGCGACCAGCTTCGCCGTCCTGCGCACCCCGAAGTCCCGGACGGGGTCGCGCCACAGCCCGACCGCGCCCACTCCGGCCGCCGTGCACCCGGCGACCAGCTCGGGCACGGACCACTGGCGGATCGTCTCCTGATTGAGGCTGAACCGCGCGGGCGCCGCGCTCATGACGACACCCCGTGCACCGCGAGCAGCCGCCGCATCCGCTCCTCGGCGAGCTCCGGATCCGGGAACAGGCCCAGGGTGTCGGCCAGTTCGTACGCCGTCGCCAGATGGGGGAGCGACCGGGCCGACTGCAGCCCGCCCACCATCGTGAAGTGCTCCTGGTATCCGGCCAGCCAGGCCAGCAGGACCACCCCGGTCTTGTAGAAGCGCGTCGGCGGGGCGAAGAGATGTCTCGACAGGGGGACCGTCGGATCCAGCAGCTCCCGGAAGCCGTCCGTGTCGCCCCCGTCGAGTGCGATAGCGGCCCGGGCGGCTACGGGGGCGATCGGGTCGAAGATTCCCAGGAGCGCGTCGCTGGCCAGCTCCCCGTCCCCGGCGATCAGTTCGGGGTAGTGGTAGTCATCGCCCGTATAGCAGCGCACACCGGCCGGCAGCCGGCGCCGGATGTCCACCTCCCGCCCCGCGTCCAGCAGCGAGACCTTGATCCCGTCCACCTTCTGCGGGCATTCGGCGATGATCTTCAGAAAGACCTCCGTGGCCCCGTCAAGGTCGTCGTGGCCCCAGTAGCCGGCCAGCGCCGGGTCGAACATCGGCCCCAGCCAGTGCAGTACGACCGGCCGCGCGCTCTGCCGGAGCAGGCCGCCGTACACCTCCAGGTAGTCCTCGGGGCCGCGGGCAGCGGCGGCCAGGGCCCGCGAGGCCATCAGCACAGCCCCCGCCCCGCACGCTTCGGTGTGCGCGAGCTGTTCCTCGTACGCGGCGGTGATCGCGGCGAGCGAATGGCTCCCGTCGGCTGCGAGCTGGTCGGTGCCCGCGCCGCAGACGATCCGGCCGCCGACGGCCCGGGCCTCGGCCGCCGAGCGGCGGATCAGCTCCGCTGCCGTCGGCCAGTCCAGGCCCATGCCGCGCTGCGCGGTGTCCATGGCCTCGGCCACACCGAGCCCCTGTGTCCACAGGCCGCGCCGGAAGGCAAGCGTGGCCTCCCAATCGATCACCGGCCCGGCTTCGGCCGACGCGGCCAGCGGATCGGCGACCACATGGGCGGCCGAGTAGAAGGTACGGCTGCGAGCCGGGGCGCAGCTGAGCGGCGGATACGGGTCGGTGTTCGGCCGGTGCAGGCGGTACCCGCCCGTGGCCGAGGGGAGCCGGATGCTCACAGCGCCACCTCCGGCACCGGCAGCCGCCGGCCCTCGGCCGAGGAGCGCAGGCCGAGATCGGCGAGCTGCACTCCGCGCGCCCCGGCCAGCAGGTCCCACCGCCAGGGCTCGTCGAGCACGACATGCCGCAGGAAGAGCTCCCACTGGGCCTTGAAGCCGTTGTCGGCGGGGCTGTTGTCCGGAACCTCCTGCCACTGGGACCGGAAGGCCTCGCTCTGTGGCACGTCCGGATTCCACACCGGCTTCGGCGTCGCCCCGCGGTGCTGGATCCGGCAGCCGCGCAGCCCGGCGACCGCCGACCCGTGCGTCCCGTCCACCTGGAACTCCACGAGCTCGTCGCGGTGGACCCGGACCGCCCAGGAGGAATTGATCTGCGCGACCGCGCCGCCCTCCAGTTCGAAGATGCCGTACGCGGCGTCGTCGGCCGTGGCCTCGTACGGCTTGCCCTCCTCGTCCCATCGGCGGGCGATGTGCGTGCGCGTCAGGGCCTGCACCGTGCGAACCCGGCCGAACAGCTCGTGGAGCAGGTACTCCCAGTGGGGGAACATGTCGGCGACGATGCCTCCGCCGTCCTGCGCGCGGTAGTTCCACGACGGCCGCTGGGCGGCTTGCCAGTCGCCCTCGAAGACCCAGTATCCGAATTCTCCGCGCACGGACAGGATCTCGCCGAAAAAGCCGCCCTCGATCAGCCGCTTCAGCTTCAGCAGCCCCGGCAGGAACAGCTTGTCCTGGACCACGCCGTGTTTGATCCCGGCGGCCTCGGCCAGCCGTGCCAGCTCCAGTGATGACTCGAAGGTCAGAGCGGTCGGCTTCTCGCAGTAGACGTGTTTGCCGGCAGCTATGGCCTGGCGGACCGCCGCCTCACGGGCGCTGGTGACCTGCGCGTCGAAGTAGATCTCGACCTCCGGATCGGCCAGCACCGCCGCCAGGTCCGTGGCCACGTGCTCCAGCCCGTGCCGCTCGGCGATGGCCCGCAGGGCGGGCTCCCGGCGCCCCACGAGAACCGGCTCCGGCCAGAGCACCGTGCCGTCGCCGAGGTCGAGGCCGCCCTGCTCGCGCAGGGCGAGCAGGGACCGGACCAGATGCTGTCGGTACCCCATGCGCCCGCTCACGCCGTTCATCGCGATCTTGATCGTCCTGCGCTCCATGACTCCCCCTCATCGACAGAAAGCGCTTTCACTCCGTTCAGGCTAGGGCCGGGAATCCTCTCGACGCAAGACACGAACGGGTGATGGAAAGCGCTTTCTTCCTTCGGCATTATGGAGGTTCACGCACCAGATGAGACGATGACCGGGGTCCTGAAGAGGGAGGGGTGCAGCATGGCGGTGACTCTCGCCGAGGTCGCGGCGCACGCGGGCGTATCGCCCGCCACGGTCTCGCGCGTACTGAATGGCGGATACCCGGTGGCCGGTTCCACCCGGACGCGGGTGGAACAGGCGGTGGAGGAGCTCGGCTACATCGCCAACGGCCCCGCCCGCGCGCTCGCGGCCGCCACCTCCGATCTCGTCGGCGTCCTGGTCCACGACGTCGCGGACAGCTTCTTCGGGATCCTGGCCGGATCCCTGCAGAGTGCCCTGGCCCCCACCGGTCAGGGCGGCGGCGCCCGCCGGCTCGCCGTCGTCTGCAACACCGAAGGCGCCCCCGCGGCCGAACTGGCCTACCTCACCCTCCTGGAGGGCCAGCGGGCCGGTGGGGTCGTCCTCACCGGCGGCGCCGCCGAGGACGCCGAGCACACCGCCGCACTCGCCGCCCGCATCGCGCGGATGGCGGCCGCCGGCGCCCCCGTCGTCCTGTGCGGGCGGCCTCCGCTGCCCGTGCCCGCCGGACTGCCCGTCGCCACCGTGATGTTCGACGATCACGGCGGCGCCTTCCGCCTCGCCGAGCACCTCCTGACACTCGGTCACCGGCGCATCGCCTACGTCGCCGGCCCTCCGGGGCTGAGCACCACCCGCGAGCGGCTCGCCGGGCACCGCGCCGCCCTGCTGCGGCACGACCCCGGCCTCCCCGAGGCCTGCGCCGACCTCACGGTGCACGCCGCCTTCGAGCGCTCCGCCGGCTACGACGCCACCCGGGAACTGCTGCGCCGCGGCTCGCCCTTCACGGCCGTCGCGGCCGCCAACGACACCGTCGCCACCGGGGTCGCCGCCGCCCTGCGCGAGGCGGGCATACGGATCCCCGAGGACGTCTCCGTCGCCGGCTTCGACGACCTGCCCTTCTGCGCGGACACCGCCCCCGCGCTCACCACCGTCCGGGTGCCCCTGCGCGAGGCGGGCGTGCTCGCCGCCCAGCTGGTGACCGGCCGCCGGCCGCCGCCCCCGGGCGGGATCACCACCCTGCCCACCGAGCTGATGGTGCGCGCCTCCACAGCGCCGCCACCGGCCGCGGGGGGCCGTCCGTAGGGAGCCGTTCGTGAAGTACGCCTTCTCCACACTCGGCCTGCCCGGCGCGCCGCTCGACCGCAGCGCCGCCCTCGCGGCGTCCCACGGGTTCGACGGCGTCGAGCTGCGCGCCCACCCCGAGGAGCCCTTGCACCCCGGCAGCCCGGCCGCCGAGCGCGCCGCCGGACGGCGGATCCTCTCCGCCGCGGGTGTCGCCGTCCTGGGGGTCGCGGGCTATGCCAAGGTGGCTGCCCCCGGCGCGGACGAGCCGGTCCTCGCCGAACTGCGCGCCCTGGTCCGGCTCGCCGCCGATCTGGACGCCCCCTACGTACGGGTCTTCCCGGGCGGCGCGGACCTCCCCGAGGACGAGGAGGCGGCCGACGCCCATGCGGTACGCCGGCTGCTGGCCGCGGCGCCGTTCGCCGAGCGCCACGGCGTGCGGATCCTGCTCGAGACCCATGACTCCCACCGCACGGCGGCAGCGGTCGCCCGGGTGCTCGACCGGGTCGCCCATCCGGCCGCGGGCGCACTGTGGGACGTGCTGCACACCTGGCTGGGCGGCGAGCCCCCGGCCGAGTCGCGGCGCGCGCTGGCCGCGCACCTGGGCTACGTACAGGTGAAGGACGTGGAGTCCGCGCAGGAGCTCACCCCGGTCGGGCTCGGCGCCGGAGTGCTGCCCCTCGCCGACGCGGTGGCCGCCGCAGCGCCGGACGGCTGGCTCTGCTGGGAGTACGAGAAGCGCTGGTACCCCGCCGCCGCCGAACTGCCCGGTCAGCTCGGGCGGGGCCGGGAGTACCTGGAGTGGTTGCTGGCGGGACAGCCGCCTTCCACGAAGCCTTCGTCACTCTGGGATGCGCGCTGATTTTCTGGCGACGCTTGGACTCATCACGATGAAAGCGTGTCAGAGCGGAGGAGGCGCGGGCTGAAGACTCACCCGCTGTTTCGGTCCTGGGCAGCGATGACCTCATCGCCGTGCTCGAAGGCCCAGGCACCGAATGCGTCGATCGGGCCGAGCAATGTCCTTCCCAGGGTTGTGAGTTCGTACTCGACGCGGGGTGGAGGTCGTCGTCGCGAAGTTCCAGGCGGCGCTGAGCGGGAAAGTCCTGCTCGACTGTGCCAATCCGGTCGGGCCCGGCTTCCGGCTGCTGACGGAAGGCGGGCCCTCGGCGGCGGACCGACTTGCCGCGGCGGCACCGGGTGCGCAGGTCGTCAAGGCGTTCAACCTCTGTCACGAGGCGGTTGGTGCGGGATGTGGGCTGCGAGCGGTGGCCGGAGGCGGGCTGGAACGCGCCGGACTGCTGGAGGCAACCGCCGCGTTGTTCATCGGGCTGTGGGTGGCGGAGCACGGGCGATCGCGCCGCCGTTGGCCTACGCGACAGGCCCAAGCGCTGAGAGCGTGTGAGGCATACCGGGCACTGGGCGTCAGGAGCTGCCCCGGAAGGGCGCGTGGACGCGACGATATTGTTCTGACCTCGGACGGATCGTTCCCCTGTCCGAGGTCAGACCCGGCGGGTCAACGCAGACACATCCAATGCGGCGAGTCGACGGCTGCGAACTTGTTCCAGGCCAGGCAGTGCGCCTGGGAATCTGGACCGAGGCCATCACAGACCGTCCGCAGCTCGAACCCCTCGTCCCAGGCGTTGAGCAGTGCCTCGAGGAAGCCGGGGGTCCTCGACCGGCACGTTCCCCTCGGCTCGGCGTGCGCCGCGCGGACTTGGACCTGGACGTGACGACGAGGTCGCGGTGACGGTCGGTCGGTCTATACGGTCCGATCCACTATCTTGACGGATCGTTCCAGAAAACCGTACGGTCTCCGTATGGCCAGGACCAAGGAATTCGATCCGGACGCCGCGCTTGAGGCAGCCCTCGAACTGTTCTGGGCGCGCGGCTACGAGGCGACGACGATGTCGAACCTCGTGGAGCACCTCGGTGTCGGCCGCGCCAGCCTCTACGCGACCTTCGGCAACAAGCACGAGCTGTATCTGAAGGCCATGGACCGCTACCTGGAGACCCGCGACCCGCGGATGGTCGAGGAGCTCTCCACGCCGGGCCCGGCGCTGCCGGCCGTACGGTCTCTCGTCCGGCGCTTCGCCGCCCAAGCGGCGCATGAGGAGGAACGCCTGAACGGCTGTTTCGTCACCAACTCGGCGGCGGAACTCGGTCCCCACGACACGGCGATCGCCCGCCGGGTCGAGCTGAGCTGGGGGCTGATCGAGACCCTCCTGTACGCGGCGCTCACCCGGGCCCGCGCGGGGGGCGAGCTCCCGGCCGACCGCGACCCGCGGGCCCTGGCGCGCATGCTGCTCGTCGTGCTGCAGGGCATCCGGGTGGTCGGCAAGGTGTCGAGCGACCCGGGCCGGGTCACGGACGCGGCGGAACAGGCACTGGGACTGCTGGACTGAGGAGTGGGCGCCCACGGAGGCGCCCTTTCTTCGGCGCTCATTTTGGAACGTACGGTCAAATTGATGGGGGGGGGTGGGTATGTCGACGGCAGAGGTGCGCGAGCCCCGAAGGGCCACCGGCTGCCGCGGGCGTGCCCGGTACGGCTCAGTGCTGCTCGGGGGCATGCAGATGACGCTCATCTTCACGCTCGCCGCCCTCGCCGCCCGCCGCCCTCGCCGCCCTCGGCGGCCGGCTCGCCGACCCTTCGGCGGGCGCCGGGCCCTGACCGGCGGGCTCCTGGTCTTCGGCACCGCCTCCGCCCTCGCGCCGCTCGTCCCCGGGTACGAGGCGCTGCTCGCCGCCCGGTTCGGGCAGGGCGTCGGCGCTGCACTCGTCGCCCCGGCCGCGATGGCGGTACTCAGGGCGTTGTTCCCCGAACCTCCCGCGTACGGCAGGGCCATGGCCACCTGCGGCGGGCTGTCCGTGCTCGGCGCGACCGCGGTGAGCCTGCTCCCCGGGGTGATCGAGGCCGCCACCTCCTGGCGCGGCGCCTTAGTGGTGCCGGTCGCCGTGACCCTCGCCGCGCTGCTCGCGATCGCCGGGATCACGCTCGCCAGCTACGGACTCGTCCTCACCCGACGCCCACCCCTGGGCCTGCGCCCCGGTGCTCGTCCTGCTGCTCACCGGACTTGTGCTGCTCGCCGCGTTCGCGGCCGTCGAGCGGCGGGCCGCCGGCCCGCTCCTGCCCCCGGACTTCCTGCGCTACGGCCGCCGCGCTCTGGGCCTCACGGCGATCGGGCTGACGGCGGCCGGCACGACCACGGTGTTCGTGCTGCTCTCCCTCGCCCTCCAGCAGCAGCGCGGCTGGTCCGCACTGCTCACCTCCGCCGCCTTCGTCCCCTTCGCGGTCGCCCTGCTCGCCGCGACCGGCTTCGAAACCTCCGTCCCTTACCCGTACGGGCTGCTTCCCGGCCGCCTTTTGCTGCCGGCCGGCGGGGCCCTGTCCTTCGCGGGGGCCGCCGGCCTCGCCACCGACAGCGTCCCCGCGCACCGTGCGGGACTCGCGGGCCCTCAACACGGCGATGGAGCTCGGACCGACGGTGGTCTTCGCCGTACTGCTCACCTTCGGTGGCGACGCGGTGTCGCTGGCGGCCGCGGCCGTCGCGTTCACCGCCCTGGCCGCCACCACGATCCGTATCAAGTAGAAGCACTCACAGGGAGTCGACACACACATGTCCGCACGTTTCACCGATCGCACCGTCCTCGTCACCGGCGCCGGATCCGGTCTCGGCCGGGCCATCGCGCTCGCCTTCGCCGCCGAGGGCGCGAAGGTCGTCGTCGCCGGCCGTACCTCCGAGTCCCTCGACGGGACCGTCGCCCTGATCGAGGCCGCCGGAGGCACCGCGGCCGCGGTCACCGCCGACGTGTCCAGCGCCGAGTCCACCCGGGAGCTGGTCCGGCGCGCGGTCGAGCTCTTCGGCGGTCTCGACGTCGCCGTGAACAACGCCGGTGTCTTCCGGGGAGGTCACAGCGCGGCCGACTTCCCCCTGGAGGACTGGCAGACGCTGCTCGACATCAACGTGACGGGGGTCCTGCACGCCCTCCAGGCCGAGGTGGCGCACATGCGGGCGCACGGCGGCGGGGCGATCGTGAACATCGCGTCCAACCTGGGCCCGCACATCCGGATTCCCGGGGTCTTCGGCTACCAGGTCTCCAAGGCTGCCGTCTCGGCGATGACCCGGGCCGCGGCCCTGGACCACATCGCCGACGGCGTCCGGATCAACGCGGTCAGTCCGGGTGCCTCGGAATCCACGATGTCGCTGCTCGCCGGCGAGACGGAGGCCGAGCGGGAGGTCCGGATGAAAGAGCAGTCGCCGCTGGGCCGGATCTCGTCCGCCGCCGAGGTCGCGGCGGCGGTGCTCTACCTCGCCTCGGAAGCGGCGGGCTCCGCCGTCGGCACCGATCTGGTGATCGACGGCGGGGTCGCCGCCTGACGCACTCGGGCTCTAGCTCTAGCTCTAGCTCTAGCTCTAGCCTGGGCGGCGGCCGGGTCCAGCAGAAGGTCTCCCAGTGGTGGCCGTCCAGGTGGTCGGTGAAGGGGCGGCCGTGTATGAAGCCCATGTCCATCGGCTCCTTCGCCGGGGTGCCACCGGCGGCGGGGGCCGCGTCGGCGGGCTCATCGGCCTTCTCGCGGCTCGGGGCTCGGGCCTCGGGGCTCTCGGCGCTCAGCGCTCAGCGTGATGAGACTTCGGTGTTCTGCCGGCGATCACCCCCGCGCCCCCGGCTCAAGGTCCCGCTGCTTGCCCGTACCGGCGGCGACTGGTGGCACCAGGCTGCCGCCACCGCCGCCCACCTCGCCGAGGACTCCTCGCCACCGCCCCACCCGGCAGCTCACCCGCTGGAGAACTCGGCTCAGCACCCGGCCCACTCACTCGGGTATGAACCAAGGTCCGACGATCCAGTCCCCGCCGGGCATCGGACAGGCCGGAACCGCGACACCGCGCAGGAGGGGCCGTCCGGCCCGTCCGCGGTGCGGGACGATCAGACCGCGCCCAGGTAGGCACCGTCCGCGATGACCGTCGTCCCGGCCGCCGCGGCTGGCAGGTCCGACTCCCGCCAGACGTGGGCATCGGCCTTGTTCCCGGGCACCGGTCGGGCCGAGGGGACAACCAGGCGCGTGTCAGCGTCGACGATGACCTGCACGTTTGCCGAGAAGCGGTAGTTACGGCTGGAGGCACCGACAGTGCGGTCGCGGACCGGGACCAGGGTTCCGTCCACGATCCAGAACCGCTCGACATCGACATGGACATTGGTGACGGGGCCGCGGCGCCGGCTCCAACGCCAGCAACGGGCGAAGACGCTGGGTGACTCGGCAGACGGTGGCCGGGGAGATCCCGAACAGCGGGGCGAGCTGCCGCATGGTGAGGTTCGTGCGGTAGTACACCGCCACGAGCAAGACCCGGTCCGCCAGCGGCAGACACCACGGCCGACCACCGCCCGGACCATTCCCACTCCGTTCACGGACCACCTTCACCAGCTTGGCGAACCGATCGATCCGCAAGCCTGTGAACGTCTCCGCCATACCGGCTCAGCCCGTAACACCCCACCCATACAGGCAAGATGCGCCGCACCGCGCCTTCTGCAACACCCTTGAGGTCCTGTCCCTCCGATCACGAGGGCCGGGGGAGACTGGGAGCACCCGTTCCCCAGCCGCGCTCGACCGACCGGCGGCATCGGCCCGGCTCGTCTCCTGCGCTGGTGAACAGTGCGGTCAGCATGGGCGCGCCATGAGCGAGTGCCTGGTGCGGCAGGGGGCCTGCGGCGACAAGTGAGGCGAGTCCGTGGCCGATGGTCCAGCTCTGTGTTGCCAGTTCCAGCGGGTCGACCTCGTCGCGGAAGCGGTTGTTCGTCTTGGCCCGGTCGATGGCGTGGACGAGGCGGTGCAGGGTTTCGTCCGCGGCGCCGGTGTCTTCGAGGTCGAAGCCCGCGTCGAACATGACGCGGTAGAGATCGGGGTTCTCCAAGGCATTGGCCAGGTAGGCGGCCCCCAGCGCGGCGAGGTCCCGTACTGGGTCCGCAGACATCTTGACGGCCGCGAGTTGGGCGGTCAGGCGTGTGAAGCCTTCCTGCCGCAATGCCTTCCACAGGCCGTCCATGCCGCCGAAGTACGTGTAGACGGCCATCGTTGACACGCCGGTTCCGGCGACCAGGGTGCGGAGTGTGACCGGTTGCCTCGTCCGCAGCATCTGTGCGGCTCGGTCGAGCAGCAGGGAGCGGACCACTGGATCTTTCGTCCTCGCCATGGCCCCACAATACATAGCATCGTTATGCTTTCATGAGGTGCTGATCTTGCTGCTGCTCCTGACGCCAAGAGGAAGAGGCTGTTCATGTCCGTGACGCTGGTCAATCCCGAGGGGTTGCCGAAGCCCGAGGTCTACCGGCAGCTGTCGGTTGCCACCGGATCGAAGCTGGTGTTCCTGGCGGGGCAGGTCGCCCGCGACGCCGACGGCCGGCCCGTGGGGGAGGGAGATTTCGCTGCTCAGGTCGAGCAGTGTTATCTCAATGTCGCCACCGCTCTGGCCGGAATCGGTGGCTCCTTCGATGACGTGGCGAAGCTGACCATCTACGTCGTCGACTGGAGTCCCGAGAAGATGCCGCTGTTGGGTGAGGGCGTGGGCCGGGCGGCAGCGAAACTGGGCATCGATCCGGTCAAGCCGATCACCCTTCTGGGCGTTGCGGCACTGGGGGAACCGGACCTCCTGGTCGAGGTCGAAGCCACCGCGGTCATCGAATAGCCGTATCGCTGCGAGCAGGGAAACCGTGGGGCTGGCCATGTTGAGTCGGGGGATCTGACGGACGGCGAGTGGGCGGTGCTGGAACCGCTGCTGTCAGCATTCACCGCCTGGGCACCGGGGTGCAGGGGCGGAAGCTGCCGAAGGCCAGGACGGCGACCGTCGGCCAGTAGGCAGATCTCGCCCGTTCGTCTCCCTGGCCTGCGGCTTCACCTGCTGGAGGCGCCTCAAGAAGACTCGCACATGAGCCCGCTACGAGCTCGTAGCGCGTGGAATACCGGGCTGTGTCACTTGGTTGGACCAGTGAGCAAGCGCTCAGCCGAGAACTAAGGGGACACCGTGGCAAAGCCGTTTTCCGTGTGCTTCGAGGTGCGTGGATACGAGACCGACTCGCAGGGACACCTGAACCAGGCTGTGTACCTGCAGTACGCCGAGCACGCGCGCTGGTCGATGCTGCGGCATGGCGGGATCGACCAGCGCGACCTTTTGGAGAAGGGCGTGGGCCCGGTCGTCCTGGAGACGAACATCCGGTACCTGGGGGAGCTGCGCGCAGGCGACAACGTGGAAGTGGACTGCAGGTTCCTGTGGGGCGAAGGGAAGACGTTCCGCGTCGAGCAGAGGATCCGCAAGGCCGACGGCACCGCGTCGGCCGAAGTTGCGGCCGTCAGTGGTCTGTTGGACCTCAAGGAACGCAAACTGGTCGCGGACCCGCGCGAGTACTTCAGGGCGCTCGCTGCGGACCCGCGTGCCTTTGGCCTGTAGGCGCGTGAGACCACGGGTTCGGGCGACCGTGCGACCGGCACTCGGGGCCGGGACGTGGGCGAGCGTTCGTTCCCTTCTTCTCCATCGCCGGGCAGGGGCGCGAGGCCGGCGCCCTCCGGGCCGAATACGGCGAGGTCCGCGCAGTCGCCCGCGCGCATGGGGCCTCGCCGGCGCAGGTGCGGCTCGCATGGACCCTGCAGCAAGGCCCCCACGTGCTGGCCATCCCCGGAACGACGCGGCCGGTAAGGCCGCGAAGGTCGCCGGCCTCGCGGCACCCACAACGTGGACGTCGTGATGCTCCAAGAGGCATGCGGCTACGGCGACCCCGCAACGCCGCCCGTTCCCCAGATCAGGCCGTCCAACCTCTCGCCGGGCCCTGACGCCAAGAGCCACATGGGGCTGCTCGAACCGCTGCTCGTCGATGATGGCTGGACTCTCGCACACGCCGTCGGCAACCGCCCGAGCGACAACCAGTCGTACTGCCGGAACACCACCGCCAGCGGCTACGGTGAGATCGGCGGCCACCTCGGCGTCCTGCTCGCCGTCAAGGGCGAACTGACCGACGTACGCCGCATCCAGACCGTCGACCCCGCGATGTCCACCCGCAGACTGCCGATGCTTTGTGGCCGCCTCGCGGGCTGGCCGGACGAGCTGTGCACGACTCACTTGATCGCCGACGACGCCACGGTTCAGCAAGCCCAAGTGGCCACGATCCGGTCGGAGCTGGCTGACTCCCGGGGGCACGGCGTCGTCCTGGGCGGCGACTTCAACGGTCGATCGCCTGGGTCATGCACGCCCGTCGGCACGCCAGAGACTACGAACGCCTGATCCAGCACTCCGAGTCGCTGATCACCTGGGCCGCGATCACCCTCATGACCAGGCGCATCACCCGCCGCCAGTCCCGCCGAGCCGGTCAGCCAATGTCCCGCGAAGCACAGCGGGACTGATCATCTTCAGGGTCACCATGGTGACCCTGGTCCGGGGTCGCCCAGACTGACCAACGGTCCGGCCATTACTGTCCCATGAGCGGGCTTTAGACCGCGACGCGCCAGCAGGAGCCTGCGCGCCCCACCCCCTGGGAAGCGCTGGCGCAAGCGACGCACGCCGAGGCTGACGACTGATCGGTGGCGTCGTGGGTCCATCGCGCTGTCGGGCATGAGCTCAATCGGACGGCGCGCCCGGGGACCACACGCCGAGCCACTGCTCGGCGCCGTAGTCCTCGAACCGCCCCGCCTCGGTGAACCCCAGCTTCGCCGCGACGCGCAGCGAGGCCTCGTTGGCGGTCTGGGTGGAGAGCACGACCGGCTCGCCGGGATGCTCTCCGGCGAACCAGCCGAGCGCCGCTGCACACGCCTCGGTGGCATACCCGCGTCCCCACGCCTGCGGCAGGAACATGTAGCCGAGCTCGGGCTCCCCGCCTTCCGGACGAATGTGACCCTTGCGCTCCGGGTCGCGCCGATCGAGCGTGATCATGCCGATCATTGCCCCGTCGAGCTCGACCACGAAGAAGCCAAAGCGCTGCCCGGGCACCTCGGGCATCGTGCGCTCAATCTCGTCACGCGGCCGAGCGCCGCCGACGTAGGTGCCCACCTCTGGTGAGGCGAACAGGTCGATGAACGCCGTGCGGTCCCCGGCCTCGGACTCTCGGAGCACGAGCCGCCCGGTCTTGATCGGGGCAGGTGGCCAGGCGACGGGGTGCCCTGTGATTTCGTCCGACATGGAACCGCTCCTTGAGCCTCTCGGCCACACAGTTCGACCTCGTATAGCCATTCGCGGGCAACGACTTCTCACGTCACCTCGCACATCGAGACGCGATCCGACGAGTGCCAGTTGCGCGCGCCCGGAGAAATCCGCCGGACAGGAGCCTCAGGCAACCGACAGCGGCAGCGGCCTCGGACCCGTCGGCCCGATCTGGATGTCCGTCTGCATCAGCCCAGCCACCAGATCCATCGGTGACCGGCGCCCCGGATTACAGCAGGTGGAAGAGGGCCGACAGGCCCTGCATGCGACTCCCGACCTGTTGTCAAGACTTCGGTTACAGCCGTCCCGACTTCGCTGTCACAGGTCAATCCGGGACCAACTTGTCAGGTCAAGCTCACAAACAGGTACTGAGAGGGCGTTTAGCCCACTTTTATGGCTACTCACCCCGGTTTGTGGCGAGTGCCTGGCGAGGCGAGAGGAAGAGATGGTGTTGATGTGGCGGGAGGGGCTGCGAGGTCGCTGTTGCGCCCCACCTGCTCCTGTTTCATCCCAAGAGGCGCCAGTTCGCTCCGAATGCCTCAGCTTCGGCCTCGCACGCCCTGCCGGGCCGCTCGCGGCTGCCGCCTCCTGGCAGTATGAGCGAACGTCGGCGGTATCCAAGCGACTTGTCCGATGTCCGGTGGGCCCTGGTGGAACCGCTGTTGACGAGCTGGCGGGACGACAAGGCCCGCCACGGACTCAACATCGGCACCCCACCCCAGCACAACCTGCGCGACCTGCTCGACGCGATCCTCTACGTGGCCCGCACCGGCATCCCCTGGCGCTACCTCCCGCACGACTACCCGCACTGGAATACCGTCTATCACTACTTCGGCAAGTGGGAACGCGACGGCATCTTCGAGCACCTCAACGCCCTCCTGCGGCGCCGGGTCCGCGAGGACGAGGGCCGCAGCCCGGAGCCGACCGGCTTCGTGATCGACGCGCAGAGCGTGAAGACCTCCACCAACGTCCCCGCCCACGAGCAAGGCGCTGACGTGGGCAAACGGATCGTCGGCCGCAAGCGGAGCATCATCATCGACACGACCGGCCTGATGCTGACGATACTGGTCACCGCCGCCAGCATCCAGGACTCCGTCGCCGGCGAACGCCTCCTCAACCGGCTCGCCGCCGACCACCCCGCATCCGCAAGGGCTGGGCCGACCGCGGCTACCGCGAGTACCTCGTGGACCATGCCGCCCGCCTTGGCATCGACCTCGAAGTTGTCCGCAGAGCCCCCGGCGCCAAGGGTTTCACCGTCCTTCCCCGCAGGTGGGTGGTCGAGCGCACCCTGGGCTGGCTCATGCACCACCGCCGCCTGGCCCGCGACTACGAGGCCCTGCCCACCCGCTCCACCGCCATGATCTACATCGCGATGATCGCCCTCATGACCCGCCGCCTCACCCACGAATCCACACCAACCTGGCGAGGAGCGTGAACCACATCAAGTACGCAGACCGGGATGAAACAACGGGTCAAAACGCCCTCTGAACGACCTGACCACCGGTCTCGACGCCTGCGAGACCACCGGACCCACCTTCCGGTCCTGGGATGCGGCGGAGCCCAAGGCCATGGAGAGGGCCCTGGACCACGTCTTCACCAACCGTACGATCGGCCGGATCCCGCTGGGTTTCGTGCCGCGTGGACGACTCGGTGATGAACATGAACCAGAACGTCGCCGGGCCCACCCCGGCCGACGAGGGCTGGTCCGACCATGCCACCGTCGTAACGACTCTCCACCGCGACAAGGTCCCCGGTGACATGAGCGGCGACGGCCGGCCCGACCTGGTCTCAGTCGACGCGGGGGGCGTCTGTGGCTTCACGAGGGCCTTGGCACCGAGGGCAAGCTGGCCCCGCCCGTCAACGTCGGGCTGGGCGGCTGGTCCGACGCCTCCATCTCCCACCGCGGCGACCTCGACGACGACGGCACGGAGGATCTGGTGGCCCGAGTCGGCACCGAGCTGCGCCTCTACCTCAACCGCGGTGACGGCACCCTCGGTGACGGCCAAGCGCTGGTGACCGGCCTCCCGACCACGGCCCGCGTCGTGGCCACCGGCGCCACAGCACAGGGTCTGCCCGACCTGCTGGTCGCTCACGGGGGCAAGCTGTTCGGGTACGAAGTGGCTCGCGGCCTCCTGCCCAGGGTCGTATCCGCGCGGAACGTCGGTGCGGTCCTCCCCGACTGGGACGGCATGACCCTGACCGTTCCCGGCGACGTGGACCGAGACGGCCGGCCCGACCTCCTGGCCCGGGGCGTCGAGTCCGGTGTGCTCGGGCTCCATCGAGGCCTTCCCGACGGGACCTTCGCCGCAGCGACGAGGTACGGACGGGGCTACACCCCCTGGCCCGCCGCCTGCTGGCCGGTGCCGCCGACGCTGACGGCGACGGCGTCGCCGACCTCTGGGCCGTGCGGGTGACGAGCTGCTCTTCAGCGGGGGCGACGCGGACACCCTGACGGACGGCGGCCCGCCGGTCCTCGTCTCCACGGGGTGGTCGGCTGCCAGGAGCATCAGCTGACCGGAAGCGTCGCCGCCGGCCGAAGCACGGTCTTGCGGCGGGTCGACGCGCTTCCGTAGCCGGAGCCTCCTGCCCCGAAGGCGCCGCAGGCGGGGGCTCCCCAGGCCGAGGGAGGCATCCGGTGACCCGGTCGGATCTGCCGATGAATCTCCGCCTCAGGACACTGTCCGGCTTGTTCCTCGGCCGGCGTCCGCGGGCGGGGCCTGGTTGCGGACGAGGTGGTTGAGTACGGTGCGCGCGGCGTCGCCGGGGTCCTGGTCCTGTTCGAGCGGTAGCGCTCCGCTGGTCCACAGGGCGGCGAAGCCGTGGGCGATGGACCAGGCGGCCAGCTTGGCATCCGCCGCATCGCCCTCGCCGTCGCCGTCGCCGTCGCCAGCGGGGCGGGCGTCGGCGACGACGGCTGCGGTGAGGGCTTCGTCGGCGCGCCGGCGCGCCGCGGCCACTTCCGGGTCGTCGGGGCGGTAGAGGGCGGGCTGGAACATCACCTCGAAACAGGCGCGGTGGCGGACGGCGAACCGTACGTAAGCGACGCCCGCCTCCAGTAGATCGTCCCCGGCGGCGCGCAGCGCGTCGGCGAGCAGGTCGTAGCCGCGGGCGGCGAGCGCGGTGAGCAGGCCGGCCTTGTCGCCGAAGTGGTGGGCGGGGGCCGCGTGGGAGACGCCGGCGCGGCGGGCGAGGTCGCGCAGGCTCAGGGCGGTGGGGCCGTTCTCCTCGATGGCCTTGGTGGCGGCGCTCAGGAGGGTGTCGCGGAGGTTGCCGTGGTGGTAGGGGCGATCGATCATGCACCCACCCTATCTTGTCGTTGACAAGTTCCCTCGCCGTGATGCAATCTTGCCGGTGTCAAGTTGGTGTCGGGGGACGCCCGGCACGGGACGAGGGGGACTTCCATGCAGCCTTTGATCGCTCTCATCGCCGGCTTCGTGCTTGCCCGGTTGGCCGGGCTGGCCGGTGTCACCGCCCTCGACGGCTGGCAGCCGTCCCTGCGCGTCGGGCTGGCCGCGATGTTCCTGCTGACCGCGTTCGCACACTTCTTCCCCGCTCTGCGTGCCCGCCTCGTGGAGATGGTCCCGCCCCGCGTACCCCGGCCCGAACTGCTGGTCACCGTGACGGGAGTGCTGGAAGCGGCCGGTGCGATAGGGATGCTGGTACCCGCGACGGCCCCCTGGGCGGCGGCGGGCCTGCTGCTGATGCTGCTGGCGATGTTCCCCGCCAACGTGTCGGCCGCCCGACGCGGTCTCGTCCACGCGACCCGGCTGGGCCCACGTACGGCCCTGCAGGCGCTCTTCATCGCCGCGGCGGCGTTGGCCATGGTGTGACCTGCACGGGCCGCACGTCACCGGGGAGCTCCGGCCCACGCGGCCCACGCGGCCCGTCGGGTCCGGGCCGCGTGGCGGCGCTGGGTCACGCCCGCAGGTAGCTCAACAGGACGGTACTGGAGTCCAGAACCCGGGACTCTTCCAGCCGCAGCCCGATGCGCTGATCGCCGTCGCGGAAGACCGGCTTGCCCCCGCCGAGGACCACCGGGTGTACGACGATCTGGTACTCGTCGATGAGGCCGCGCGAGGTCAGGGTGGCCGCGAGTTCCGAACCGCCGACCAGAAGCAGGGTCTTGCCGGAGTCCTTGAGGGTGGTCAGCTCCTCGGCGTAGTCCTCCCCGATGATCCGGGTGTTCCAGCCCGCCTCCTTCAGCGTGCGGGACACCACCACCTTCGGAGTGCTCCGCCACACGGGGGCGAACCTGAGGTCGTGCTCGTCATGCGAGAGCTCCTCGGCCCGAGGCCAGTATCCGGCCATCAGGTCCCACACCTTCCGTCCGTAGAGGAAGGCGTCGGCCCTACCGGTCAGTTCGTGGGAGTAGTCCGACAACTCACGTCCCATGGACGGCCAGTCGAACTCACCCTTGGGGCCCTCGATATAGCCGTCGACCGACTGGTGAACGAAGTGAATGATCCTGCCGGGTGCGTTCATCGTGAGCAAACCCTCTTCCGAAAGGCCACACCTCGCGGTGCGGGGGCGGACGCGCAACGTGCTGCGGGACAGCCTGCTCCGCGAGAGACCCGCGCCCTTGACACCGCCCGCCAGGCGGCCCAGGGCCTCGCCGGGCCACTCCGCGTCGGATTCTCCGCTGAGTCCCGCAACCCTCTCCCACAGGCTGGAAGGACCGTTCGACATGCCCCAGATACGCGTACTCGATTCCACCATGTACTACGAGGAGGGGGGCGATGGGACGACCTGCGTGTTCCTTCACGGAAATCCGAGTTCCTCGCACCTGTGGAGGAACGTACTGCCCTCCATCGGCGGCGGACGGCTCCTGGCGCCGGACCTCATCGGTATGGGCCGCTCGGGCAAGCCGGACATCGCCTACCGGTTCGCCGACCACACCCGCTATCTCGACGCCTGGTTCGACGCACTCGCTCTGAACCGCGTCGTCCTGGTCGGCCACGACTGGGGTGGCGCACTCGCCTTCGACTGGGCGGCCCGGCACCCCGACAGGGTGCTCGGCATCGCCTTCCTGGAAAGCATCGTCAAGCCGATGGCCTGGGCAGACCTCTCGGAGCAGGCACGCAAGCGCTCCGAGGCGATCCGCGGGACCGGCACGGGCGAGGAGATGGTCCTCGACCAGGACCTGTTCATCCGCCAGGCATTCACCGGAGGCGTCCTGAAACCCGTGTCCGCCGAGGACCTGGCCACCTACCTCGCTCCCTTCCCGACCCGTGACAGCCGGCGGCCCGTCCTGGCCTGGGCCCGCCAGATGCCGCTGGGCGGCGAGCCGACCGAGCTCGTCGCCCGCATCGAGGCGTACGACAGCTGGCTCGCGAAGAGCGACGAGATCCCGAAACTGCTCATGACCTTCGAGGGGTCCCCGACCCTGTTGATCAACCCCGACCTGGCCCACTGGTGCGCTGCCCACATCGCAGCCCTGGAGACCGTCCACTGCGGCCCAGCGGGCCACCACGCTCCTGAGGACCGCCCCACCGAGATCGCCGCGGCCATCGCCTACTGGACGGACCGGCACGGGCTGCGGTGACGCCGGCCCACTGGTGTCGGCGCCTCGTGGTGGACAGAGGCCTTCCGGCCCTGTACTGCACACTGAGGGACGCGTGATCGCACGGACGAGGCCTAGACGAGTAAGTCCGAAGTCTTCGGGCGCATGAAGCGAGGGTCTCGTTGATCCGTTTGTGACGACAGATCTCGAAACCCTCGCGACAGCACTG
>NZ_JBVHVF010000018.1:0-175659 GCF_055564955.1 Streptomyces sp. NPDC028910
AGGAACACATGGGGGGAGTGTTTTCTGGTGGGGGAGTGGTTTGGGTTCTTTCGCCCTTGACGGTGCGTTTGTTGTGCTTTTTTCCCCCCCCCCCCCCCCTTCCCCCCCTCCCCCCCTTCCCCCCCCCCCCCCCCCCCCCCCCGTACCGGGCCGTGCACAGCTCGGTCGCGGAATCCACGATGTGCTGGAGGGTCGCGTGCAGCTCCAGCTCGGAGCCGACGCCGAGAACGGCTTCGAGCAGGACCGGGAGGCGCGCCGTGCCCTCATGGGGCTCCGTGCGGGCCTGCCCGTCGAGGACCGCCCTGTCGAGGACCGCCCCGTTGAGGGCCGCCCCGTCGAGGGCCTCGCCGGGCTCCTCGACGGGTTCGTCACCGCGCGTCTCACCGCGCGTCTCGCCGCGCTCGTCGTCGGGCTCCTGCCCGGCGTCCGTCATTCGGCCAGCGGGTTGAGGACCATCGGGGCGATCTTCCCTTCGAGCATCGCGCCGAGACCGAGCACGGCGCACACGTCCGGCCGTTCCGCGATGGCGACGGGCATTCCGGTGGCGCCGCGCAGCATCTGGTCCAGGCCCGGCAGCAGGGCGCTGCCGCCCACCATCATGATCCCCTTGTCCGTCAGGTCCGCGACCAGGTCCGGCGGGCAGTCCCGCAGCACCTTGCCGATGCCGTCGAGGACGGCGGTCAGCGGAGTGTGGATGGCGTCCCGTACGGCCGCGGTGTCCACGTGGACGGAGCGGGCCAGTCCGGTGGCCACGTCGCGGCCGTGGATCAGCGTGGAAGCCGGTCCCTCCGCGGTGATGCCGTTGCCGTGCAGGGCCAGTTGGAGCGGCCGTACGGCCTGGCTGGGCAGCATCAGCTCGTGCGCGTGGCGCAGGTGCTGGACGACCGCGTGGTCGATGGCCTCGCCGCCGACCGGGATCCGCTGGGCGGTGACGATCGAACCGAGGGAGAGGACGGCGACCTGGGTGGCCGCGGCCCCGCAGACCATGATCATCGTCGCGGTCGGCTGCTCCACGGGCAGTCCGCAGCCGACGGCCGCCGCGATCAGGGTGTCGACCAGTTCGACGCGGCGTGCGCCGAGACCGACGAGGGTTTCCACGGTCGCCCGCTGGGCCAGCGGGTCCGCGTCGTGCGGGGTGCAGGCGGCGGCCCGCAGCCGCGGCTTGCGGCGCAGGGCGCGCCGCAGCTTCTCGCCGAGCAGGTGGCGCAGCATCCGCTGGGCCATCTCGATGTCGACGACGGTGCCGCCGGAGACGGGGCGTACGACCCGGATGTAGTCGGGCGTGCGGCCGGTCATCCGCTCGGCGAAGGTGCCGACGGCGATGAGTGCGCCGGTGCGCGTGTTGACCGCGGCGACGCTGGGCTCGTCGACCACGAGGCCGGCGCCCTTGACGTACACGCGGGTCCGTGCCGCCCCAAGGTCGACGGCGACGTGGCAGCGGCGCAACTGCTCAAGACTGACGGTCACGGCAGATCCTCCCGAGAGCGCTGACGCAAGAGGACCGGCGGAAATGCCGGTCACTTTTCATATCTTCTCGGGCATTTCGGGCTAACCGCCCGTTGAGCTGCTCCGGCCGGGGGGTCAGTCGCGGCTGCATGGGGGTGGATTTCTGTACCGACAGGCACCACCATGCCCCCACCGCACGCGCTACTCGCGCGTAACAAGGTAAAGGGGACTCGATGCTGACGGCCCGCCAGAGATTGTCGGCACTCCTGATGCTCTGCCTGGCGCTGCTGGCGGCGCCCTTCCCGGTCCATGCCGCCGACCGGGTCACGACCCCTGTCGCTGACCAGGTGTCACCGCGCAATCCGGTGGTCCTCGTGCACGGCTACAACGCGGATCCGGGCGTCTGGGGAGCCCTGCGCGCGGACCTGCGCGCCGCCGGCTACGCGGACTCGGAGCTCTTCTCCTGGGGCTACGACACCCACCTGTCCGTCAACGAGGTCCTCGCCGGGCGGCTGGGCGCCTACGTCGACCAGGTCCGCCGGGAGACCGGCGCCGCCAAGGTCGACGTCGTGGCGCACTCGTTCGGCTCGCTGGTGAGCCGCTGGTACGTGAAGTTCGGCGGCGGCGCGGCGACGGTGGACCACTGGGTCTCGCTGGCCGGGCCCAACCGCGGCACCTCCACCGCGTGGGCCTGCGCCCTGTGGGACCAGGCGTGCCGGGACATGACCCCCGGGTCGTACGTGGTGAGGAACCTGAACGGCGGGGACGAGACCCCGGGCGCGGTGAAGTACGCGACCTTCTGGTCCCCCTGCGACGAGGTCGTGAACCCGGACGACAGCGTCCCGCTGACCGGAGCCGCCAACGCGCCGGTCGGCTGCCTCAAGCACAACGACCTGCTCGGCGACGACGGCACGTCGGCGGGGGTCCGGGCCTTCCTCGCCGCCTAGGTTGTCTCTTTCGGATCTTGCCGGGCAGCGCGGGCCCGGCAAGATCCGAAAGAGACGACCTAAAGGGTGTCTTGTCCTGTCCTCCTCTCCTCCTCGCCGAGCGCGACCCGCTGGAGCAGGCCGTACGTGAACTCCGCCACGCAGGGCCGGGCCCGCGCGGTGAAGGCGAGGCGCCAGCGGGTCGGCGCGGTGCCCTCCATCGGCCGCACCGGGGCGAAGGCCCGCGCCACCTCGTCCACCGTCGCCGACCAGGGCCGCAGATCGTCCGGCGACTCCAGTACGGGCCCCCGCGCGCCCGGGGCCCGTACGAGCCATTCGTTCCACACCGCTCCGTCCGGCGCGGCCAGCACCTCGAAGCGCAGGTCCGGCCAGAGCGGCACCGGCCACAGCAGGGCCTCGCACTCCAGATCGCCGATCGTGCGGCGCTCCGCGGACTCCGGCGGGCCGAGCACCGAGCGGTAGCGGGCCAGGGCGCCGCGGGCGCGGGACTGGGGGTCCCCCCGGACGGAGTCTGGGGGATGGACCATCGCCTGCCAGCGCTTGTTCGCCTCGCGCTGGTCCGCGAGCGAGGCGCCCAGCCGGCGGCGGGCCTCGTCGGCGAGTTCCGGCTGGAAATCCGCCATCCGCCGCAACAGCACCAACTGGAAGGCGGTCGGCCCGAAGGTTGTCATGGAGGAAACGATTCCACACAGGATCCTTACGTTCTCGGGATATGGATGTTGCCAGGGACCACGTAGCCTGCGGGCGCCATGAACTACTGCCACGCCTGCCAGAGGCACCTCAACGGCGCACTGGCGTGCGCCGGATGCGGAACCCCGGCCGAGTACCTGATGCCCGCCGCGCCTGCTGCCGCGCCGGCGCCCTCGGTCGTCGCGCCGCCCGCCGGCCCGACGCCGACGCCGGCGCTGGCAGACGTGTACGCCGACTCCGTCGTCGTGCTGTCCGTCCCGAACGAGCGCCGGGCCGGCGCGCGCCGCAGGGCCGCGCACCGACGCCGCCGCCGGACCGTGCTGACCATCGGGCTCGGCCTGGTGGTCGCGGTCGGGGGCTCGCTGGCGGTGGCTCGCATGGCCACCGACGGGCAGCGCACCGACCGGGCCGCCAATGTGGTGCTCACCGACGACGGCCCCCGGCAGCCCGCCCCGCTGCCGGACCTGCCGACGGCGGGCGCGCCCGCCGGCCCCTCCGGGAAGGCCACGGCGAAGGTCGCCGCCGGGCCCACGAAGAAGGCCGGGGCCGGGGCGGCTTCCGGAGGCGTCGTACAGCCGGGGCCGACGTCGTCCGCCGCCGCTTCCGCTTCCGCTTCCGCGACGTCGAGCCCGGGAGCCGGTACCCCCGACCCGGGGACCAACGTAAAGCCGACTACATCGGGAAAGCCGTCGCAGAGCGCCTCCAGCAGTCCGCCGCCCCCGCCGCCGCCGACACCCACGCCCACGCCGACGAAGGACTGCTGGCTGTTCTGCGGCTGGTTCTGAGCCGCCGCGTCAGCCCAGCATCCGCTTGAGCAGGTCCCGCAGCACCGCCCGCTCCGCCGGGGACAGCCCGGCCAGGGGCTCGCGCGCGAAGTCCAGCGACTCGCGCAGCCGCTCCGCCGTCTGCAGGCCCTCTTCGGTGGGGGCGGCCAGCTTGACCCGCCGGTCGGCGGGGTCCGGACGGCGCTCGACCAGGCCGCGGCTCTCCAGCCGGTCGACGATCCCGGTCACGTTCGAGGGCTCGCACCTCAGCTTCTGCGCGATGCGGCGCATCGGCATCGGCTCCAGGGAGAGCAGGTTCAGGACCTTGGCCTGGGCGCCGGTCAGCTGATGGCTGGCGGCCGCGTGCTCGTACTCCATGTGGTACCGGGTCACGACGTCACCGATGAGTTCGACGACTTCGACGGTCACTGGGTCTACACGACGACTGGGCATGGAAACAGCGTACCCATTTACTTGACAACATGAAATATCCAGGCGCATGGTTGTTTCACCTACTGAACCAATTCGTTCTGACCAGGAGCGCGCCATGTCCCAGATCCCCGCCGTCAGCCGCGAGTGGCACCTTGTCCGTCGCCCGCAGGGCTGGCCCGTCGCCGAGGACTTCGCCCTGCGCGAGGTGCCCGTGTCCGCCGAGCCCGCCGCCGGCCGGATCCTCGTGCGCAACCTGCACATGTCCGTGGACCCGTACATGCGCGGCCGGATGAACGACGTGAAGTCCTACGTCCCGCCCTTCCAGCTGGACCGGCCCATGGACGGCGGCGCGGTCGGCGAGGTCGTCGCCTCCGCCGCCGAGGGCTTCGCCGTCGGCGACCACGTCCTGCACGGCCTGGGCTGGCGCGAGTACGCGGACCTCGACGCGAAGCACGCCATCAAGGTCGACGCCTCGCTCGCCCCGCTCTCCGCCTACCTCGGCGTGCTCGGCATGCCGGGCCTGACCGCCTACGCGGGCCTCTTCGAGGTGGCCTCCTTCAAGGAGGGCGACGCCGTCTTCGTCTCCGGCGCGGCCGGTGCGGTCGGCAGCCTGGTGGGCCAGTTCGCCAAGATCAAGGGCGCGTCCCGGGTGATCGGCTCCGCCGGCTCGGACGAGAAGGTGACGCTGCTCACGGAGAAGTACGGCTTCGACGCCGCCTTCAACTACAAGAACGGCCCCGTCGGCGCGCAGCTGCGGGACTCCGCCCCCGAGGGCATCGACGTCTACTTCGACAATGTCGGCGGGGACCACCTGGAGGCCGCCATCTCCTCCCTGAACGTGAACGGCCGGGCCACCCTGTGCGGCGCGATCGCCCACTACAACGACACCGAGGCCGCGCCCGGTCCGCGCAACCTCATGCAGGTCATCGGCAAGCGGCTGCGGCTCCAGGGCATCCTCGTCAACGACCACGCCGGGCTGCAGCCGCGGTTCGTCGAGGACGTGGCCGGATGGCTGCGTTCCGGCGAGCTGCGCTACGACGAAACGGTCGTCGAGGGCGTCGAGAACGCGGCCTCCGCCTTCCTCGGCATGCTGCGCGGCGAGAACACCGGAAAGATGATCGTTTCCTTCACCGGTTAGGCTCACCCCACACCGTCGTGACCGTGGGCGCGAGTCGCGGCGATTACCAGGAGGATTTCCTTACATGTCCATCCAGTACTCCGACGTCGCGTACACCGCTGTCGCCACCGCCGAGAACGGCCGTGACGGTCGCGTCGCCACCAACGACGGCCAGCTCGACGTCGTCGTGAACCCGCCGAAGGAGCTCGGTGGCAGCGGCGCCGGTACCAACCCGGAGCAACTGTTCGCCGCCGGCTACAGCGCCTGCTTCCAGGGCGCCCTGGGTGTCGTCGCGAAGAACGTGAACGCCGACATCTCCGGCTCCACCGTCACCGCCGAGGTCGGCATAGGCAAGAACGACGAGGGCTTCGGCCTGATCGTCAAGATCTCCGCCGTGATCCCGAACGTGGACGCCGCCACCGCCAAGGACCTCATCGAGAAGGCCCACGAGGTCTGCCCGTACTCCAAGGCGACCCGCGGCAACATCACCGTCGAGCTCGCCGTCTGATCCGGCAGCCGCCGTGCGAAGGCCGCACCCCCATCGGGGTGCGGCCTTCGCCGTAAACTGGCCCCATGCATGATCTTGCGGGGGGCTTCCGGTATCTGCTGGCCGGACAGCGATGGGTTTTCCGGCACGGCCGGTGGCTGGGCTTCGGGCTGCTGCCCGGGCTCGTGGCGTTCGTCCTCTACGCCGGCGCGCTGATCGGGCTCGGCTACGGAGCCGACGACCTGACGGCCTGGGCCACCCCCTTCGCCGACGGCTGGTCCTCCCCGTGGCTCGGGCTCTTGCGCGGCTTCCTGACCGCGCTGGTCTTCAGTCTCGGGCTCTTCCTCGCGGTGATCACCTTCACCGCCGTGACCCTGCTGATCGGCCAGCCGTTCTACGAGTCCCTCTCGGAGCAGGTCGACCGCAGCGAGGGCGGCGATGTCCCCGAGTCCGGGCTCCCGCTCTGGCTGGAGCTGTGGGTCTCGGCCCGGGACAGCGTGAAGGTGCTCGGGCGGGTGCTGCTGTACGGGATCCTGCTCTTCGCCCTCGGCTTCGTCCCCGTCATCGGGCAGACCGTGATCCCGGTGCTCGGGTTCTGCGTCTCCGGATACTTCCTGACCCAGGAGCTCACCGCCGTGGCCCTCCAGCGGCGCAAGGTGGAGCTGCCCGAGCGGCTGGAGCTGCTGCGCTCGCGGCGGATGCTGGTGCTGGGCTTCGGGGTGCCGCTGGTGCTGGCGTTCCTGGTCCCGCTGGTCGCGGTGTTCCTGATGCCGGGCGCGGTGGCGGGCGCCACCCTCATGGCGAGGGATCTGATGCGGACCGACGAGGCCCCGGCCGTCGAAGCCGCCCCTGCCGGCTTCGGTCCGCCGCCGCCCACGTTCCCGTGACCACCGGTCCCCGGGCCTCCTACCGCTTCAGCAGCAGGACGGCCCCCGCCGTGTCCTCGCCGGCGTGGGCGGCCGGGTCGGCGGCCAGGCGGCGGCGCATCAGGTCCAGGTAGGGGGAGATCAGCTCGGTGCTGACACCCTGCTGCTCGGCGGTCCGCAGCAGGGTGCCGGTGGCCGCGACCTGCATGGCGAGGCCGGACACCACTCCGGTGGTGAAGTCCCGCGAGGTCAGCCGCTCGGCGGTGCTGCCGACGAAGAAGCCCATCGCGCCGAGCCACTCGGACAGCAGCGGAGCCAGGTCCTTCGGGGCGATGTCCTCGCCCTCGATCAGCGCGTAGGCGTGCGAGACGCCCGCGAAGAGCCCGTACATCGCGCTGAGCAGGGCCACGTCGTGCAGGGCGGCGTGACCGGGGTCCTCTCCGACGAAGCGGGCCCCCGCCGGGATCTGGAGCGTCGACCGGTGGGCGTCGAAGAGCGCGCGCGAGCCGCTGTAGAAGACGTACCCGCCGGCCTCGGGGACGCCGATCATCGTCGGCGTGGCCATGATCCCGCCGTCCACGAACCGGGCCCCGCGCTCCTCGGCCCAGGCGGCCCGGGCGCGCCCCTCGGCCGGGGTGCCGGTGGTGAGGTTGACGAGGTCCTTGCCGGTCAGGTCGACCCCGTCCAGGGCGGAGCCCACGGTGGCGTCGTCCAGCAGACAGACCACGACCAGCCCGTTCGCCGCGACCGCCGCGGCGGGGCTCGCGGCGACGACGGCCCCCTCGGCGGCCAGCGCCTCGGCCTTGGCGGCGGTGCGGTTCCATACGGTGAGGGGGTGCCCGGCGGCGAGCCAGGTACGGGCGAGGGCGGTGCCCATGTCGCCGAGTCCGAGCAGGGTGAGCGAGTTCTGCGATGTGTTGTCGGTCATGGCGTTTAGCCTGGTGGCAGGCCGTGAGGCGCTCAAGTACGCACTTTGGAGTGGGTGGTTACCCCAAGGTGAGCGAGCAGGTGGGGAGGGTGTGCGATGGCGGTGGCACGAAGGCCCGGTGCGGACCACTGCGGCATCGCCGCGGCGATGTCCGTGATCGACGGCAAGTGGAAGGTGTCGCTCCTGTGGGAGCTGGAGCAGTGCCCGCGCCGTTTCGGTGAACTGCGCAGGCTCGTTCCCGGCGTGTCCGAGAAGGTGCTCGCCGCGCAGCTGCGCGAGCTGGAGACGGACGGCATCGTGCACCGCGAGGTGTACGACGAGGTCCCGCCGCGCGTGGAGTACTCCCTGACCCCGCTGGGCCAGGACCTGAACGCGGCCCTGGAGGCCCTGGGCGAGTGGGGCAGCAAGCACCTGCTGCCCGACTCGGCGTGAGCCGCCCTTACGAGACCTACCGGCGCGGCTCCACCCACAGCGCCTCGGCGACGGCGCACAGCTCGCCGCCGGCGGTGGCCAGGGCCGTGCCCGCGGTGTACTTGCGCTCCGAGGCGGAGAGCATCCAGGCGTACGAGACGAGCCCCTCGCCCACGGGTACCGGCCGCAGCAGCCGTGCGGTCAGCGCGGCGGTGACCGCACCGGCCCGCCGCCCGTCGAGCAGGCGCCCGGCCGCGTTCCCGGGGCAGTCCAGCGCGCCCCACACCAGCTCGGGCGGCAGCAGTCCGTCCGGGCCGCCCAGTTCGGGCCCGGGGGTCCAGGCGGTGGCCACCACATCGCGGCCCGGCACCCGTCCGCAGTGCAGGCGCAGCCCGGTGGTGGGGGTCCGGTCCAGACCGCAGCCGAAGCAGTCGACCAGCCCGTCCGGCGGGGCCGTCCGGTAGGCCTCGGCCGCCGCCACGGCCTGTTCCCAGGAGGGGGCCCCGGGGGCGTCCGGGCCCGAGGATCCGGCCGGGGTCGCCACGGCCAGCAGCTGCTCGCCGTCCGTCAGTTCGCAGCCGCCGTCCGGGGTCCCGGTGAGGCGGACCGGCGCCCCCGTCGGCACGGGCCGCCGGAAGTCCACCCGTACGTTCTTCGCCGCGGCCCGTCCGGCCAGCACACCCGCCACGTAGCCGCCGAAGGCCACCCCGGGGTAGCCGTGGAGGCGTTCGGGAACCGTGATCGTCTCGAAGTCGCTCATGCCGCCCACCCCATCACACCGAGGCCGTCACCACGGACGGCCCGCGGTCGGCCGCCTCGGCCAGCAGGGCGCCGCCCGGGGCCCACACCGCCGCGCGCCCGCAGCCGGTCCACGGGCCCGCCGGGCCGACGTGGTTGGCGAGGACCACGTACAGGCCGTGCTCCTTCGCGATCCCGGGATGGACGGTGGCGCGCTCGCGGATCCCGTCGCCCGTCCCGTACAGGGAGCTCGCCAGGTGGACCCGGCAGCCGTCGGCCGCGCCTCGGCCGGGCAGCCCGGGGAAGTGGTTGTCGTAGCAGATGCCCAACGAGAAGCGGACCCCGCCGAGTTCAAAGCGCCCGTCGTCCTCGCCGGGCAGGAAGACCTGCTGCTCGTGCTGGTAGAGGTGCTGCTTGGCGTACGTCGTCACGTGCGCCCCGTCCGCGTCGTGGACCAGCGTCGCGATGGCTGGTCGCGGGCCGCCGGTGGGCAGCGCGACGTTCACGGCGGTGGCGATCCCGGCGGAACGCAGCGGGTCCAGGCGGGGGTCGTCGGCGGCCGTCCACAGCCCCGGGTCGGCGGCCAGCGCGGCCAACTCGTAGCCGGTCAGCGTGAGCTCGGGAAAGACGACCAGTTCGGCGCCCTGCTCGCGGGCCTGGGTGGCCAGGGCCGCGGCGTGCGCGGCGTTGGCCCGGACATCGGCGGGTACGCAGGTCATCTGCGCTGCGGCGATTCTCACCCGGCTCAGGATGCCAGCCCGCCGGCGACTTCCTTCAGCGGGGCGGGGAGGGCGCCCGGCATCCGGCCGGGCGCCGACGTGAGCGTCCGGCCGGTCAGGCGGTGGTGACGGCCACCGACTCGATCATGACGTGGTGGTCGGAGAAGGCCGAGTCGGCCACCGCGCACCAGCGCCGGGTCTCGCTGCTGAACAGGTAGTCGATCTTCCCGCCGAAGGAGTGCGTCGCCCGGCCGGTCCGCGAGGCGCCCTGCTGGTCGCACTCCAGGTAGCCCTCGGTGCCGGGACCGGTGGAGTACAGGCCGGCGGGCCAGATCCAGGCGTCCGTGCTGGTCGGGTCGTCGGGGGACTTCGCGTTGAAGTCACCGCCGAACACCGTCTTGGGGAAGGTGTTCACGATGGCCTTGATCTCCGCGAACTGGTCGTCCCGGTAGTCCCAGTCCGGGTGGTCCGGGTTGCTGCCCTTGCGCGAGGCGTGGACGTTGCACAGCCGTACGTCCCAGTACACCGCCGTCGCGCACTGGAAGGGGCTCTGCTGGCCGACGTACGGCTGCGTCACCGGGTACTCCCGGGCATCGGCCATCTGGCCCTTGAGCACGATCGCCGTGCCGATGCGGTCGGCCCGCCCGTCGTCCTCACCGCAGCGGTTGTTCCACTTGCCGGCGTCGCCCTGCGACCACTGGTACGGGGCGAAGCTCTTGCTCCATCCCGCGCCCAGCTGGTTCATCAGCAGGGTGAGGTCGTCCTCGCACACCTCCTGCAGGAGCGCGGCGTGGACGTAGTTGTTCTGGACGTGGTACGTGACCACGCCGATCTTCTGCTGCGGCGTGCCGGTGCCCTCGCAGTGCCAGGTGGAGCGCTGCGAGCCGCACATGTTCCAGGACATGACCTGGAGGTTCTTCGTCTCGGCGGCCACGGCCGACGGCGTCCCCAGGCCGGCGGCGAGCAGCAGCGTGCTCAGCACTCCCGCGGTTCTCTTCAGCAATCTTGACATTCCCACGGAATTTCCGCCCCCTTGATCGAAACGTTCTTGGCGATCAAGGTATACGCCGGTCCGGCGCGGGTCAGCTCCGGGCCTCGGGCCCCCGCAGCAGGGTCAGGAAGGAGCGGAAGGCGGCGGGCATGTCCACCGATTCGGGGGCCAGCAGCCACTGGTACTGGAGGCCGTCCATGACCGCCGTCAGCAGCGGGGCCGCCTCTTCGGGGGTGAGGCCCGAGGGGAGGCGGTCGCCGAACTCGGCGCGCAGCACCGCCGCCATCTCCGAGCGGACCTGGGCGTAGCGCTCGGTGAAGAACTCGCGCGCCGGATGTCCGTCGGTGACGCTCTCGCCCAGCAGCGCCGAGAAGGTCTGCACGATGCCCGGGCGCATGGCGTTGTACTCCACCAGCGAGGCCAGCAGGTCCAGGCGCCAGGCGCCGGCCGAGGCCCGCGAGCCGCCGCCCGTGTCCCAGCGGTCGCGCTCCTCCAGCACCGCGACCAGCAGCGCCTCCTTGGTCGGGAAGTAGTGCATCAGTCCCTGCTGGGTCAGGCCCACGCGCTCGGCGACCGTGCCCAGGGACGCACCCCGGTAGCCGCGCTCCGCGATCACCTCGACGGCCGCGCGGACGATCTCCCCGCGGCGCTCCTCGCTCCTCGTCCTGGCCATCGCCCCGCCACCCCTTCGCGTCCCACTCCTGCCAGCAGGACCGTACGCCATCTGATTATCACGAAGAGATTACAAACCCTACCGCTCAACAGGTAACAGGTCCACGATGGGGCCACCGCACCGCACCGCACCACGCAAGCGCACCGCGCAACCGCACCGCACTCAACGAGGAGGCACGGCCGTGACCGATGCCGATCAGGTCCGCGATCAGATACGCGACGACGCCGTGGAGGCGGCGCTGAGCAAGCTGGATCTCGACACCAAGACCCGTCTGCTGGCCGGGCAGGACATGTGGTCCCTGCCCGCCGTCCCCGGGATCGGGCTGAAGTCCCTGGTCATGTCCGACGGCCCCATCGGGGTCCGCGGCGTGCGCTGGACCGCCGACGACCCGTCCATCGCCCTGCCCTCCCCGACCGCGCTCGCCGCCGCCTGGGACCCCGGGCTCGCCCGCCGCGCCGGCCGGCTCCTCGCCCAGGAGGCCCGCCGCAAGGGCGTCCACGTCCTCCTCGCGCCCACCGTCAACCTGCACCGGTCCCCGCTCGGCGGCCGGCACTTCGAGTGCTACTCCGAGGACCCCCACCTCACCGGCGCCATCGGCAGCGGCTACGTGAACGGCGTCCAGGACGGCGGTGTGGGCACCACCGTCAAGCACTTCGTCGGCAACGACGCCGAGACCGAGCGGTTCACCGTCGACAGCGTCATCGACCCCCGCCCGCTGCGCGAGCTCTACCTCGCACCCTTCGAGGCCATCGTGGCCAACGCCCACCCCTGGGGCATCATGACCGCCTACAACCAGGTCAACGGCACGACCATGACCGAGCACCGGTACCTGGTGAACGAAGTCCTGCGCGGCGAATGGGGCTTCGACGGGTTCAACGTCTCCGACTGGATGGCCGCCCGCTCCACCACCGGCGACATCGAAGGTGGCCTGGACGTGGCCATGCCCGGCCCGACCACCGTCTACGGGGCCGCCCTCGCCGAGGCCGTCCGCGCCGGGGAGGTCCCCGAGGCGGCCGTCGACGAGGCCGTGCGCAACGTCCTGCGCCTCGCCGCCCGCGTCGGCCTCCTGGAGGGCGCCCCCGCCGTCGTCGAAGCCGCCCCGGCCCCGATCGACGGCCAGGCGCTGGCCCGCGAACTCGCCGCCCGCGGCTTCGTCCTGGTCCGCAACGAGAACGGGATCCTGCCGCTCGACGCCACCGCCGGACGCACCCTCGCCCTCACCGGCGCCGCAGCCCGCGACGCCCGCGTCCTCGGCGGCGGCTCCGCCACCGTCTTCCCCGAGCGGGTGGTCTCCCCGCTCGACGGCCTCACCACGGCCCTCCCCGAAGGGGCCTTGACCTACACCGTCGGCGCCGACCCCTCCGACGAACTCACTCCCGCCGGCCAGGGCTTCGAGCTCCGCGCCGTCTGCCGCGACGCGTCGGGGGCCGTCCTCGGCGAGGGCGGCCTGCCGTCCGGTCAGGTCCAGTGGATCGGTGACGACCTGCCCGCGGGCGCCACGTACGAGACCATGGCGAGCATCGAGGTCACCGGCACGTTCCTGCCGCGCGAGAGCGGCGAGCACGCCTTCGGCACCCGCGGACTCGGCGCCTTCACCCTCACCGTCGCCGGGCGGAGCCTCTGGGACGGCGTCCAGGAAATGGGCGACGAGGCCGACCCCTTCGAGGCCTTCTTCGGCGCTCCCAGCGAGCGCGCCCGCGTCACCCTCACCGAGGGCGAGCCCGTCGAGGTGTCGCTGACCTATCAGGTCCCCGACATGACCGCGCTGCCGCTCAAGGCGATCATGTTCTCGCTGCTCCACCTCGGCCCGCGGCGCGACGCCGACGAACTGATCGCCGAGGCCGTGGCGGCCGCCCGCGCCGCCGACACCGCCGTGGTGGTCGTCGCCACCACCGAGCGCGTGGAGTCCGAGGGCTTCGACCGGCGCGACCTCACCCTCCCGGGCCGCCAGGACGACCTGGTGCGCGCCGTCGCCGCCGTCAATCCGAACACCGTGGTCGTGGTCAACGCCGGCTCCCCGGTGGAGCTGCCGTGGCGGGAGGAGGTCGCCGCGGTGCTGCTGACGTGGTTCCCCGGACAGGAGGGCGGGGCCGCGCTGGCCGACGTACTCCTCGGCGACGCGGAGCCGGGCGGGCGGCTTCCCACCACCTGGCCCGCGCGGTTGGCGGACGCGCCCGTCACCGAGGTCGTCCCCACGGACGGCCGCCTGGAGTACCGCGAGGGGCTCTTCATCGGCTACCGGGCGTACGAGAAGCACGCCGTCGCCCCCGCCTACCCCTTCGGGCACGGCCTCGGCTACACCACATGGGCGTACGAATCCCTGGAGGCCACCGCCGACACCGTCCGGGTCCGCGTCACCAACACCGGCAGCCGGCCCGGCCGCGAGGTCGTCCAGGTCTATCTCGCGCCCGTGACCACCGCGCTCGACGGCGCGGGCAGCACGACCGTGGAGCGCCCGGCGAGCTGGCTGGCCGCCTTCGCGGGCGTCGAGGCGGGCCCCGGCGAGAGCGTCGAGGCCGAGATCGCCCTGCCCGCCCGGGCCTTCGAGATCTGGGACGAGGAGAGCCGCGGCTGGCGGCGGATCGGCGGCACCTACGAGGTCCGCGCGAGCCACTCGCACGGTGACACCCGGCTGACGGTGCCGCTCGACATCGCGTGACACGCCGTATGGCCGGAAATCACCCCTGAAAGCCGGTCCGGGGGCGGGCCCTGACACCCGCCCCCGGACCCCTCGGGCACGAGGGCGTCAACGGGGCGGTTCGGCCGCCGTCACCTGGCGGTGCGCCAGTTCCGCCAGCCGCGCCTGCCCGTCCTTGCCCGGATGGAACCAGTCCCAGCGGCTCAACTGGTCCGCCGCGAAGGGGTACTGGAAGACCGCGCCGCCGTCGTAGCGGCACAGCGCGTCCTTCGCGCATACCTGGCGCAGCACCTCGTTGTACTCCACCACCCGCGCCCGCACCTGCTCGCGCCGGGCCGTCGCCCCCGAGGCCGCCGACAGCGGATCGGCGAGCATCGACTGACAGATGCCCAGCTTCCAGATCTGCCGGACCATCGGGAGGTCCTTGCCCTGTTCCCACAGCCGTTGGAGGTCCGGCACGCTGGAGACGTACACCTGGGAGTGGGGGGACGCGGCCCGCAGGTCCGCGAGGGCCTTCTCGAACAGGGACCGGAACTCCTCCACCGGCGTCATCGACGAAGCCGTGGGCCGGCAGGCGTCGTTCGAGCCCACCATCACCGTGACCAGGTCGGGCTTGTGCGCGGCGGCCGCGGCCAGCTGGCCCGGCAGGTCCGCCATCCGTGAGCCGGTCACCGCGTAGTTCCAGCTGCGGGCGGGCGCCTCGGCGTCCCCGAGCAGCCGGGTGGCGAGGGAGCGGACCGCGGGATCGTTCCCGGTGGCCCAGGAAACCTCCGGACAGTCGGCCAGAACCGAACAGGCGTCGAAACCACGGGTGATGGAGTCGCCCACGGCCGCGATCGAGGAGGGTGCCGTGTTCCAGCGAGGTGCGGCCTGCGCCCCGCGCTCGCCCTCGGCGCCCGACCCGGCCGAGCTGCACCCGCTCACCGCCCCGGCCAGGAGCGCAACCGCCGCGCCCCCGCCCGCCAGAGTCCGGCGCGCGCGGCGGCGTGGAGCGGTGGTGCGCATGGGAAGGACGCCTCCTTGTCGCCCCCGCGTCGTTCGGGGGGTCCTGCTGAGTGAAAGCTCTGTGTTTACCGGCCTCGGAGCGACCGTACGTCACACCATGACCCCTGGCGCACGGTAGCTTTTTCCCGTGGCGTTTCGGCCGCAGGTCCCGTAGCGCAATGTCAAATAATTTCCGTTAGATTACATCACGTCACATACTGTCCGTTTTCTGGAGTTTATTCCCGACCTCGTCCCACACTGGAGGTCCCGGTGACGACACGTGGAGTTCTGTACGTGCATTCCGCACCGCGCGCGCTCTGCCCGCATGTGGAATGGGCTGTTGCGGGCGTGCTCGGGGTGCGGGTGAACCTCGACTGGATCAGGCAGCCCGCCTCCCCGGGCACCTGGAGAGCCGAGTTCTCCTGGCAGGCCGAAGCGGGCACCGCCTCGAAACTCGCCTCCGCGCTGCGCGGCTGGCACCTGCTGCGCTTCGAAGTGACCGCGGAACCCTGTCCGAACGCCGAGGGCGAGCGCTACAGCTCCACCCCGGAGCTCGGCATCTTCCACGCCGTCACCGGCATGCACGGCGACATCCTGATCCCGGAGGACCGGCTGCGCGCCGCCCTCGCCCGGTCCGCCCGCGGCGAGACCGACCTGGAGGCGGAGATCGCCAAACTGCTCGGCAAGCCCTGGGACGACGAACTGGAGCCCTTCCGCTACGCGGGCGAGGGCGCGCCGGTCCGCTGGCTCCACCAGGTGGTCTGAGCCTCTGATCCCGTACATGGAAGGGCCCCGCACGGCAGTCGCCGTGCGGGGCCCTTCCATGTACGGGATCAGACGGTACGGAACGCCAGCGTGACGTTGTGGCCGCCGAAGCCGAAGGAGTTGTTGATCGCGGAGATCGGGCCGTCGGCCGGCAGCTTGCGCGGCTCGCCGCAGACGATGTCCGCGTCGATGTCGTCGTCGAGCTGGTCGACGTTGATCGTCGGCGGCGCCAGCCGGTTGTAGAGCGCCAGCACCGTCGCGACGGTCTCGATACCGCCCGCGCCGCCCAGCAGGTGACCGGTCATCGACTTGGTCGCGGAGATCGCGATGTGGTCGAGGTCGTCGCCCAGCACCTTGCGCAGGGCCTTCAGCTCGGCCGTGTCACCCTGCGGGGTCGACGTGGCGTGCGCGTTCAGGTGGACCAGCTCGGCCGGGTCGAGACCCGTGTTGTCGAGCAGGTTCTGCACCGCGGCCGCGACACCGCGGCCGGTCGGCTCCGGCTGCGCGATGTGGTGGCTGTCGGCGGACAGCCCCTGGCCCAGCACCTCGCAGTAGACCCGGGCGCCGCGCGCGGCGGCGTGCTCGGCGGACTCCAGGATGACGACGCCCGCGCCTTCGCCCAGGACGAAGCCGTCACGGCCCTTGTCGTACGGGCGCGAGGCCTGCTCGGGGTTCTCGTTGTTCTTGGACATCGCCATCATGTTGGCGAACGCGGCGATCGGCAGCGGGTGGATGGCCGCCTCGGTGCCGCCCGCGACGACCACGTCGGCGCGACCGGTACGGATCATCTCGACGGCGTAGCCGATGGCCTCGGCGCCGGACGCGCAGGCGCTGACCGGAGTGTGCACGCCCGCCTGGGCGTTGACCTCCAGGCCGACGTTGGCCGACGGGCCGTTCGGCATGAGCATGGGGACGGTGTGCGGGGAGACCCGGCGCACACCCTTTTCCTTCAGAACGTCGTACTGGTCGAGCAGGGTCGTGACACCGCCGATACCGGAGGCGATCACGGTGCCCAGGCGATCGGGCGCGATGCCCGCGTCCTCGCCCGCGGGAGCGGTGTAGCCGGCGTCGGCCCACGCCTCCCGGGCCGCGATGACGGCGAACTGCGCCGAGCGGTCCAGCTTGCGGGCCAGCGGCCGGGGCAGGACCTCGCTCGGGTCCACGGCGGCCGGAGCGGCGATGCGTACCGGGAGTTCGGCGAAGCGCTCGCCCTCCAGGGGCTTTACGCCGGAGCGGCCGGCAAGCAGACCTTCCCAGGTCGAAGCGCTGTCGCCACCCAGCGGAGTGGTTGCGCCGATACCGGTGACGACCACGGTGCGATTGGTCGGGCTCACAGGAATTCTTTCTCCACGTCTCAGGGGGTGCTGAATTGTCACGGCGCCACCGCCAGGTGGCGACAAACGCTCGTCAGGCTCAGGCCTGGTGCTTCAGGATGTAGCTCGCGGCGTCGCCGACCGTCTTGAGGTTCTTGACGTCCTCGTCCGGGATCTTGACGTCGAAGCGCTCTTCGGCGGCGACGACGACCTCGACCATGGACAGGGAGTCGACGTCGAGGTCGTCGGTGAACGACTTGTCGATCTCCACGTCCTCGACGGGGATGCCGGCGATCTCGTTGACGATCTCCGCGAGACCGGCGACGATCTCTTCCTGCGTGGCGGCCATGTGGCGCTCCTTCTCTGGGTAACTGGTAATCAGACCGGGAATTGCGATCCCGGCCCTAGGGGAGGGTAACGACCGTCGCGGCGTAGACGAGTCCCGCCCCGAAGCCGATGACGAGCGCGGTGTCGCCGCTCTTCGCCGCTCCGGTCGCCAGGAGCCGCTCCATAGCGAGCGGGATCGAGGCGGCCGAGGTGTTGCCGGTGGTCTCCACGTCACGGGCGACCGTGACGTGTTCCGGCAGCTTCAGAGTCTTCACCATCGAGTCGATGATCCGCATGTTCGCCTGGTGCGGAATGAAGACGTCCAGGTCGTCCGCGGTGATCCCGGCGGCGTCGAGCGCCTGCTGGGCCACCTTGGCCATCTCGAAGACGGCCCAGCGGAAGACCGCCTGACCCTCCTGCGTGATGGCCGGGAACTTCTCGCCGCCGTCCTTGCCGAGGTACTCGTCCCACGGCACGGTCTGCTTGATGGTGTCGGACTTGTCACCCTCCGAACCCCACACCGTGGGGCCGATGGCCGGCTCGGCCGAGGGGCCGACGACCACGGCGCCGGCGCCGTCGCCGAACAGGAAGGCCGTCGCGCGGTCCTCCAGATCCGTCAGGTCCGAGAGCCGCTCCACGCCGATGACGAGCACGTGCTCCGCCGAGCCTTCCACCACCATGCCCTTGGCCAGGGTCAGGCCGTAGCCGAACCCGGCGCAGCCGGCGGAGATGTCGAAGGCGGCGGGCTTGACCGCGCCGATCCGGTGCGCGATCTCGGTCGCGATGGCCGGGGTCTGCTTGAAGTGCGAGACCGTCGAGACGATCACGGCGCCGATCTGCTCGGGGCGGACACCGGCATCGGCCAGCGCCTTCCCCGAGGCCTCCACCGACATCGCGGCGACGGTCTCCTCGGGCGAGGCCCAGTGCCGGGTCGCGATGCCGGAGCGGGAGCGGATCCACTCGTCGGACGAGTCGATGGTCTCGAGGATGACCTCGTTGGGCACCACGCGGGTCGGGCGGTAGCCGCCGACCCCGAGGATGCGGGCGTAGGGGGAGCCCTTGGCCGGCTTGATCTTGGACATGCTGTGTGGGCTCCTTCTCTCAGGCCGTCTGTTCGGCGACGAGCGCCGCGGCCTTGTCGAGATCGTCCGGGGTCTTCAGGGCCACGCTGGGTACGCCCTTCAGCGCGCGCTTGGCCAGACCCGTCAGGGTGCCACCGGGGCACAGTTCGATGATCCCCGTGACGCCCAGCTCGGCGAACGTCTCCATGCACAGGTCCCAGCGGACCGGGTTCGCGACCTGGCCGACCAGGCGGGCGACGACGTCGGCGCCCGTGGTGACGACGAGGCCGTCCTTGTTCGAGACGTACTTCAGCGCCGGGTCCGCCGGGGAAAGGGCCTCGGCGGCCTTCTCCAGCGTGGTGACCGCGGGGGCCATGTGGTGCGTGTGGAAGGCGCCCGCGACCTTGAGGGCGACGACCTTCATGGAGCCTTCGGGCTTGTCGGCCTGCAGGGCTTCGATCTGCTCCATCGTGCCGGCTGCCACGATCTGGCCCGCGCCGTTGATGTTGGCCGGGGTCAGGCCCAGCTTCTCCAGGTGCGCGACGACCACGTCGCGCTCACCGCCGAGGACCGCGGCCATGCCGGTCTCGGTGACGGCGGCGGCCTCGGCCATGCCCAGACCGCGGGTCCGGACGAACGACAGCGCGTCGGCCTCGGACAGTACGCCCGCGTAGGCGGCGGCGGTGATCTCACCGACGCTGTGCCCCGCGACGGCACCGAAGGCCGTGGGCGAACCGAGCGCCGAGGCGGACAGCAGACCCGCGGCGACCAGCAGGGGCTGGGCCACGGCCGTGTCGCGGATCTCGTCGGCGTCGGCGTTCGTGCCGTAGTGGGCAAGGTCCAGCCCGATGGCGTCCGACCAGGCGGCGACGCGGTCGGCGGCACCGGGAAGGTCGAGCCAGGGAGTCAAGAAGCCGGGCGTCTGAGCGCCTTGGCCGGGAGCGACGAGTACGAGCACCCTCACACTCTCTCTTGTGGATGGTCCCTGCCGCCCGTGGGGACAGGGACGAAGAACCGTCGGGGTAATTGTTGATGTCCGACAAAAGTCTAGGACTGGGGTTCGCCGTCGGCCAGACGCCCCAGAATCAGGGCGATCCGCAACGTGAACGCCGAGCGGACATCGGAAGGAGACCATCCGGTGACGTCGGTCACACGTCGCAGCCGGTAGCGCACCGTGTTGGGGTGCACGAACAGCATCCGCGCCGCCCCTTCCAGGCTGCTCGCCTGTTCCAGGTAGACGCTCAGCGTCTCCAACAGCGCCGATCCCGCCTCTTCCAGCGGTCTGTAGATCTCCTCCACCAGCTGTTCCCGGGCTGCGGGATCCGAGGCGATCGCCCGCTCCGGCAGGAGATCATCCGCCAGAACCGGCCGAGGGGCATCCTGCCACGCCGTGCAGGCCTTCAGTCCGGCCGCCGCGGCCTGCGCCGACTTCGTCGCGTTCAGCAGGTCGGACACCACCGGGCCGGCCACCACCGGACCGGCTGCGAACGGCCCGATCAGGGACTTCGCCACCTGCATCGGGTTGTCGCTGCCGCCCGCGATGACCACCAGACGGTCCCCGAGCACACCCGTCAGGACCTGGAGCTTGTGGTGGCGGGCCGCGCGCCGGATCGCCTCGACCGTCAGCTCGCTGTCCCCCTCCGGCGCGGTGCCCAGCACCACGCACACGTGCTCCGGAGAGTTCCAGCCCAGCGCCGCCGCCCGGGACAGCGCGCCCTCGTCGGCCTCACCGGACAGCACCGCGTTGACGACCAGGGACTCCAGCCGGGCGTCCCACGCCCCGCGCGCCTCCGCGGCCTGCGCGTACACCTGGGCGGTCGCGAAGGCGATCTCCCGGGCGTACACCAGGAGCGCCTCGCGCAGGATCGACTCGTCGCCCGGGGCCGCCACCTCCTCGATCGCGGTCTCCATGACCTCGATCGTGGTACGCACCATCTCGACGGTCTGCCGCAGGGTGATGGCCCGGGTCAGCTCGCGCGGAGCCGTCCCGAAGACGTCCGTGGAGATCGCCTGCGGCGTCTCCGGGTGCCGGAACCACTCCGTGAACGCGGCGATGCCCGCCTGCGCGACCAGGCCGATCCAGGACCGGTTCTCGGGCGGCATCGCCCGGTACCACGGCAGGGTCTCGTCCATGCGCGCGATCGCGTTGGCGGCGAGCCGCCCGGAGGACTTCTCCAGTCGGCGCAGCGTCGCGGCGTGCGGATGGGCGGGATGCGCGGGGTGCGCGGGGTGCGCGGGATGCGCGGGGAGATGCTCGCGTTCGGGTTGAGGCACGTGACAAGACTGCCTTATCGGGAAGGCTGCGCGGAGTCCGGTCCCGTGCCGGGCTCGCGCCCGGGGTCCGTCCGGGGTCTACGGTGGCCACCATGATTGATGTACGCCGCGGCGCCGACCGGTACGAGGGCGGGGATCCGGCCGCCGGGATCACCACCCGGCACGCCTTCTCCTTCGGATCCTTCTACGACCCGGACAACCTGCGCTTCGGTCCCGTCCTGGCCTGCAACGAGGAGATCCTCGCCCCGGGCGCCGGATTCGACGAGCACCCGCACAGCCACACCGAGATCGTGACCTGGGTGGTCGAGGGCGAGCTCACCCACCAGGACAGCACCGGGGAGAAGGGCCTCGTCCGCGCCGGAGACGTGCAGCGGCTCAGTGCCGGATCCGGGGCGCGCCACGTGGAGCGCAACGACGGCATCGGGCCGCTGCGCTTCGTGCAGATGTGGCTCGCGCCCCTCGCCGCGGGCGGCGAACCCTCGTACGAGGTGATCCGGGGCATCGCCGACAGCACCCCCTACGCGGTCCCCGGGGCCGGCGCCGTCCTGCACGTCCGGCGGCCCGGCGCGGGCGAGCGGGTCGCCGTACCGGCGGCGGATCGGGTGTACCTGCACGTCGTGCGCGGGGACCTGCGCCTGGACGGGGAGGAGCTGGGACCCGGGGATTCGGTACGGATCACCGCCGAGCGGGACCTGGAGATCACCGCCGGGTCACCCGGGGAGCTGCTGATCTGGGAACTCCCGGACGCCGCCTAGGGGGCCAGCTCGGCCAGGACCGCGTCGGTGAAGGGGGTCCAGGCCGCCACGGCCCACGGGCCGAAGGCGCGGTCCGTCAGGACCACGCACGCGGCGCGGGCGTCCGGGTCCACCCACAGGAAGGTGCCGGCCTGGCCGAAGTGCCCGAAGGTGCGCGGCGAGGACGTGGCGCCCGTCCAGTGCGGTGACTTGCCGTCGCGGATCTCCATGCCGAGCCCCCAGTCGTTGGGGGACTGGTGCCCGTAACCCGGCAGGACGCCCTTGAGGCCGGGGTGGACGACGGAGGTGGCCGCGGCGACCGTACGGACGTCGAGCAGCCGCGGCGCCTGCAGTTCGGCGGCGAACCGCAGGAGGTCGCGGACGGTGGAGACGCCGTCCTTGGCGGGCGAGCCCTCCAGGGTGGTCGAGGTCATGCCCAGCGGCTCGAAGACCGCCTGGTGCAGGTACTCCGTGAAGGGGATGCCGGTGGCTTTGGCGATGTGGTCGCCGAGCACCTCGAAACCGGCGTTCGAGTACAGCCGGCGCTGCCCGGGCGGGGCCGACACGCGGTGCTCGTCGAAGGCCAGGCCGCTGGTGTGCGCGAGGAGATGACGGACCGTCGATCCTTCGGGGCCGGCCGGTTCGTCCAGCTCGATCGCCCCCTCCTCGTAGGCGACGAGGGCGGCGTACGCGGCGAGCGGCTTGGTGACGGAGGCCAGCGCGAACCGGTGGTCGACGGGCCCGTGGGAACCGGCCGGGCTCCCGTCGGCACGTACGACGGCGGCCGCGGCGGTCTCCACCGGCCAGGTCTCGATGATCCGCAGGCTTTCCATGCCGTTGACGGCCTCCATGCTCTCCATGCGGCCGAGCCTACTTGCTTGGAGTGCACTCAAGGGTTTTAGCGTGGGGCCATGAGCCAGAGCCTGACGCAGACGCGGTACACGATCAGCGAGGTCGAGGCCCGGACCGGTCTGACCCAGCACACCCTGCGCTGGTACGAGCGGATCGGTCTGATGCCGCACGTGGACCGCTCGCACTCGGGACAGCGGCGCTTCACCGACAAGGACCTCCACTGGCTGGCCTTCGTGGGCAAGCTGCGATCCACCGGGATGTCGGTGGCGGACATGGTCCGGTACGCCGAGCTGGTCCGCGAGGGGGATCACACCGTGGAGGAACGCCGCGAGCTGCTGGAACGGACGCGGCGCGAGGTGCGGGCGCGGATCACGGAGCTGACGGACGCGCTCGCGGTACTGGACTACAAGATCGACATGTACTCGATGAACACCGTTGCGATGAAAGCGGTCGCGGGGAAGGCACGGCAATGACGGAGCACGGCACCATCACGGAGCGCGGAACCATCCTCGAACAGGCCGAACTGGGCAGGGGCGGCCCGCTGGTCGGCGTCCAGGGCCTCGGCTGCATGGGCATGAGCGAGTTCTACGGGGACACCGACGAGGCGGCGGCCCGGGAGACCCTGGAGGCGGCGCTGGCCGCGGGGGTCACCCTCTTCGACACCGCGGACGTCTACGGGCGGGGGAAGAACGAGGAGTTCCTCGCCCCCTTCGTGGCCGCGCACCGCGACGAGATCACCCTGGCGACGAAGTTCGCCATAGAGCGCACCGACGACCCGCACTACCGGGGCGTCCGCAACGACCGCGGGTACCTCCGCCAAGCCGTCGAGGACAGCCTGCGCCGGCTCGGCGTGGACGTCATCGACCTGTACTACATGCACCGGCGCGACCCGGCCGTGCCGCTCGCCGAGTCGGTCGGCGCGATGGCGGAGCTGGTGCGGGAGGGGAAGGTGCGCCACCTCGGGCTCAGCGAGGTCACCGGCGCGGAGCTGCGCGAGGCGCACGCCGTGCACCCGATCGCGGCGCTCCAGTCGGAGTGGTCGCTGTTCAGCCGGGACGTGGAGCGCAGCGCGGTGGGCGCGGCGGCGGAGCTGGGCGTGGGCCTCGTGCCGTACTCCCCGCTGGGCCGGGGCTTCTTGACCGGGGCCTTCGCGGACGCGTCCGTGGAGCTGTCCGAGGGCGACTTCCGGCGCTACCAGCCGCGGTTCACCGGCGACAACGCGAAGACCAACGCGGCGCTGCTGGCCCCGGTCCGGGAGATCGCGCGGGAGCTCGGGGCGAGCCCGGCGCAGATCGCCCTGGCCTGGGTGCAGCAGCGGGCGCAGGTGCACGGGCTGACCGTGGTCCCGATCCCGGGCACCCGCAAGCCGGGACGCCTGCGCGAGAACACGGCGGCGACGCGGATCACTTTGACGCCGGCGCAGCTGGCCCTGCTGGAGCCGATCGCCGCCCAGGTCGCGGGAGACCGGTACCCGGACATGAGCTCCACCTCGGCGGCGCGCGAAGCGTAAGCCCGCCCCGGCCGCATCCGGCCCCGCCGGCGATTAGGGGGTGTCCCCGCTACAGGGCCTCCGCGGCGAACCGGTCCCGCAGCGCCGAGTACTCGGCGTCCGTGAGGAGCCCCGCGGTGTGCAGCTCGCTGAAGTGCCGCAGGCGGTCGTCACCGGAGCGGGCCCGGGGCACCGAAGAGACCGGCGTGCGGCCGCGCAGACCCGCGAGGACGGCCGCGGCGAACGGCAGCGACTCGTGCACCGCCCCGTAGCCCACGCCGAAGACGGCCGCCGCGAGGTCGTGGTCCGGCCGGGGGTCACCGGCGGCGTCCCGCAGCCGCAGCCGCAGGTGGCCACCGGGGCCCTCCGGCGAGCTCCACTCGACGCCGGTGACGGCCGCCAGCGGGTACTGCTGATCGCCCGCCTTCCACTTGGTGCTGGTGGCCCCGGTACGGGACCAGTGGAAGGTGATCGCCGAGCCGTCGAAGCCCACCCGCGCGTCGTACGCCTTCAGGTGCACCGGCGGCTGCGGCACCTCGACCAGGAAGCTCGCCGCCGGCTCCTCGGCATCCGGCCCGAGCCGCGACCGCAGTGCGTCGGCGAACGCGGCTGCGGCCGGCGCCCGTTCGCCCGGCAGCACCAGCCGGTACGGGTCGCAGGTCTCCTTCAGCTGTCCGGCGGCGGCCTCCATCAGCGGATCCGCGCCCGGCCGCGGGGCGACACGCAGCACCACCGTGTCCCGCTTCCCGGCGGTCACGGTCACCTCGGACACCGCTTCGAGGGGGATCCGGCGCGAGCCCAGCGCGTGAAAGAGCCTCGGCGTCCTCGGCGTTCTTATCCCCCGTGTGAAGCGGATGAGCATCGAGTCCGAGTCGAACTCCCAGACGGCATGGTTTCCGGCCAGTACGTCACCCATGCGCCACATGGTAAAGGGAGCCGCCCCCGCGCGTCCCCCTCGTTGCGGGGACCGTTTCCGCGCCTCTACGCGCGTCAGTCCTGCTCTGTCCCGGAAATTTCACGCCGACAGGCATCGTCCCCGGTAGCGCACACAACGGAACCGAACGCACCGGTTCCGATTTTGGCGAAGTTGTCCACCGAGTCGGTTCCTGGCGCGAAATAGCCGGTGTGACTCCTGGCCCTGGCCGCGGACAGCAGCCGCGCACCGAAGTCCGGGGAGACCGGATCCGCGCCGTGGCCCAGCCCGCCGACCTCCAGGTGCGGTACGTCCGCGATCCAGTCGCCCTCGTCGCGCATCGCCCAGACCCGCGCCGAAGTGCGCAGCCCGGCGACGTTCTCGGCCCGCATCCCGGGACTGCCCGCCACCACCACGTCCGTCACCCGGTCCGGCAGCTCGTGCGCGGCGACCCCGCACACCACCGATCCGTAGCTGTGGCAGAACAGCGCCACGCTCGCGTCCCCGGGCAGGGCCGTGGTCAGCGCCTTCAGCCGGACGGCGCCGTCGACGGCCATGCGGCCGGTCGCGGCGTCCATGCCGACCCCGGCGGGCGCGGTGTAGCCGGCCCAGGCGATGACCGCCGTGCGGCTGTCCGGCGCGGCCGCGCGCTGGGCCTCGTACAGGGACTCGGCCATGCCGACGGGGGAGGTCAGGCGGCGCTGCGTGCGCTCGAAGGTGATCAGGTCGGTGTCGACGCCGGGGACGATCACCGAGATCCGCTCGGCCCGGTCGAGGTCGCCGAAGACCTCGGCCACGTGGCCACCACCGGTCGGGTCGAAGGCGAGGATCTGCCGGCCCGGCTCGGCGAGCGAGGCGAAGCGGTGGGAGCGGCGGGTGGCCGCGGCCCGGTCGGCCGGGGGCAGGGTGACATCGCGGCTGCGGGCTTCCTCGACCCGGCCGGCCCGCTCCAGGCCGCGCAGGTTGGCCCGGTAGCGGGTGGCGGTGGGGGCCCCGTCGAGGTTGCCGACGACGAGGGGGTAGCCGTCGGCGAGCCGGGCCCGCTGGTCGCCGTCGAGGCCGGCGAAGAAGCGGGCCACCGTCCGTACGGGCGCGTCCGCGGGCGGCACCGGGCGGCCGTCGATCCGGGCCTTGGCCCAGGCGTTGAGGGCGGCGGCCCGCAACGGGCTGCCCCCCTCGGGCCGGTGCACGGCGGTCCAGCCGGTGGTCGCGAGCAGGACGAAGACCACCGCCAGCGCGAGCAGGGTGCGCAGGGCGGCGGGGCGCGGGTCGGCATCGGGGACGGTGGGGTGGGCGAGGCCGGGCAGATTCACTGAGACCAGGGTAGGAGACCATTTCCGGCCGCGGCACGCCGGGTGACAGGGCTCACGGCCGACCGGGGGACCCCGTACGGGCGACGCGGGGACGACAGGGGGACGATGACGGGACGGTGCGGGGACGACGCGCCGCAGGGCATGGGCGACCGGTTACGGGGTTTCGCGCCAGCTCGCGGCCAGCGCCGGGCCGATCCGGTCGAGGTACGCCTCCGTCAACCGCCGGATCGCCTCCACGCTGGTGTCCTCGCCCTGCCCCCAGAGCCGCCCGGTGACCCGCATCACGCCGCAGAACGCGGCGACGGCCACCCGCGGCCTCGGGTCGGCGTCCACGTCCAGTCCCTCGCGGGCGGCGATCAACCGGGAGAGCCGCTCCTCCAGTTCGGCGGAGCGCCGCAGGTGCACGGCGAGCAGGGCCGGGGTGGACTCGATCAGTCGGTAGCCGCGCATGTAGAGGTCGACGGGGACCACCTCGGAGAGGGCCTCCTCGACGGTGTCCCAGGCGGCGAGCACGGCGCCCCGCATGGCTTCGAGGGGGCCCTCGGCGGCCGGCCGGGCGCGCAGCGCGGCGACGAAGTGCGACTCGACCAGGTCCTGGACGGCGAAGACGACTTCTTCCTTGTTGGCGAAGTAGCGGAAGAAGGTGCGCTGGGACACCGCCACGGTGTCGGTGATCTCGTCGACGGTGGTGCGCTCGTAGCCCTGGGAGATGAAGAGCAGGAGGGCCGCGCGCAGCAGCGCGTCACGGGTACGCCGTTTCTTGCGTTCGCGCAGTCCGGCCGCCGGCGCGGCCGGCGCCGAGCGCTCGTCGGTCCTCACCGTGGGCTCCTCTCCGACGCCGAGTGGGCGGTCAGAGTACCCATGACCGAGGGCGCGGCGACTGCTCCGTTAAGCCGTTTGCGACGTGCCTTCCGCCGCTGCCGGACCGTTCGTCCGACCGGTCGCGCGTGACACGTTCGGGTCGGACCCGGCCCGTCCCCGCACGCCTGCCGGGACGGGCGCGGGCCCGTCCGAAGGCTCGTGGAAGCGTCAACTCCGCACGAACGACAGCCCCGCCGGATGGTTCCGGTGCGGCTGTCGCCTATCAGGGTGGACCGGTCCCGGGGCCCTTCCGCCCGCCCGTCGCCGCAGGTCAGCGTGGTGTCGTCGGAGCCCCGGAAACGGTCCGGGCGCCCGCCGTCCACAAGGAGTTGACCCGTCATGCGTACGTGTGGAACCACTCGCTTCACCACCACCCGCGTCACCACCACCCTGGCCGCGATCGCCCTGGCCCTCACCGCCCTCATCCCCAGTACGGCCACCACGGCGCACGCCGCGGGCCCGCCGGTCCTCGGCGCCTGCGCGACCGGGCAGCTGTGCCTGTGGGCGAAACCGGAGTTCAAGGGCGCCCGGCAGACCCACGAGCTGAGCACCCTGGACATCAACAGCTGCACCGCGCTGCCCGCCGGGACCAGCGCCCAGTCGCTCACCAACCGCACCGGGCGCCCGGTGACCACCTACCAGTCGGCGGAGTGCGCGGAGACGGGCGAGTTCCAGACCTATCCGGGCGACGGGGTCTGGCTGCCCCAGTCGCCCTACCAGGTACGGGCGTTCAAGGTGTGGGAGAGGTAGCTTCCCGCGGCGCCGGGGCGTTCGGCCGGCCGGTGGCCGCGGTGGCCGCGGTGGCCGCGGTGGCCGTGGTGGCCGTGGTGGCCGTGGTGGCCGCGGTGGCGTCGGCCGCCGCGTCGCCCAGCCGGGCGACCTCGCCGCGCAGCGCCCGTACCTCTTCCCGGAGTTCCTGGATGGCCGCCAGCTGGAGCCTTTCCACCTGGTCGTCGCGCTCGAAGCGGGAGATGAACCAGGCGGCGATGTTGGCGGTCACCACACCGAGCAGGGCGATCCCGGACAGCATCAGGCCGACGGCCAGGAACCGGCCGAGCCCGGTGGTGGGCGAGTGGTCGCCGTACCCGACCGTCGTCATCGTGGTGAAGGACCACCACACGGCGTCGCCCAGGTTCTTGATGTTCCCGCCGGGGGCGTCGCGCTCCACGCTCAGCACCGCCAGCGAGCCGAACATCAGCAGTCCCACGACGGCCCCGGCCACGTACGTCGTCAGCTGGATCTGCGGGGCCATCCGGGCCCGCCGGCCCACCAGCAGCAGCGTCGACACCAGCCGCAGCAGCCGCAGCGGCTGTACGAGCGGCAGCACCACGGCGGCCAGGTCCAGCCAGTGGGTCCGCAGGAAGTGCTTGCGGTCCGCCGCAAGGGCAAGCCGCACCACGTAGTCGGCCGCGAAGGCACCCCACACCGCCCACTCCGCGTGGGTGCAGGCCCGGTGCACCGCCGGATCCGCGTCGGGCGCGACGATGGGCACGGCGTAGGCGATGGCGAACGCCACGGCGAGCACCAGCAGGGGAGCCTGCGTACGGCGCTCCCAGCGCGCCCGGCGGGAGGGTTCCTTCATGCGGAGCATCGTAAAGAACGAGTAAGGGGTGCTGGGACACCTGTCCCAGCACCCCCACGCAAGGGTGACGGCTACGCGTCGCCGCCCGCCGCGCCCGGGTCGGCCGCCGTGACGTCCAGCAGCTGGTACCGGTCGACGGCCTGCTTCAGCGCCGAACGGTCGATCTTCCCCGCCTTGGCGAGCTCGGTGAGCGTCGCCAGGACCACCGACTGCGCGTCGATGTGGAAGAAGCGCCGGGCCGCACCGCGGGTGTCCGCGAAGCCGAAACCGTCCGCGCCGAGCGAGGTGTACGGACCGGGAACCCACCGCGAGATCTGGTCCGGAACAGTCCGCATCCAGTCCGAGACCGCCACGAACGGCCCCTCCGCACCCGACAGCTTCCGCGTCACGTACGGGGCGCGCTGATCCTCCTCCGGGTGGAGCAGATTGTGCCGCTCCACCTCGACGGCCTCGCGGCGCAGCTCGTTCCAGGAGGTCGCCGACCAGACGTCCGCCTTGACGTCCCAGTCTGCGGCCAGGATCCGCTGCGCCTCCAGCGCCCACGGCACCGCCACGCCCGAGGCCATGAGCTGCGCCCCGATGGTGCCCGAGGTGCCCCGGGACACCCGGTGGATGCCCTTGAGGATGCCGTCCACGTCGACGTCGGCCGGCTCCGCCGGGTGCTGGATCGGCTCGTTGTAGACGGTCAGGTAGTAGAAGACGTCCTCCGCCTGCGGCCCGTACATCCGCCGCAGACCGTCCTTGACGATGTGCGCGATCTCGTAGCCGTAGGCCGGGTCGTACGCCACGCAGCCCGGGTTCGTCGAGGCCAGCAGCTGGGAGTGACCGTCGGCGTGCTGGAGGCCCTCACCCGTGAGGGTGGTCCGCCCGGCGGTCGCGCCGAGCACGAAACCGCGCGCCAGCTGGTCGGCCATCTGCCAGAACTGGTCACCGGTGCGCTGGAAACCGAACATCGAGTAGAAGACGTACACCGGGATCAGCGGCTCGCCGTGCGTCGCGTACGCCGAACCCGCGGCGATCAGCGAGGCCGTGCAGCCCGCCTCCGAGATGCCGTCGTGCAGCATCTGGCCGGTCGGCGACTCCTTGTACGCGAGCAGCAGCTCGCGGTCGACCGCCTCGTACTGCTGGCCCAGCGGGTTGTAGATCTTGGCGCTCGGGAAGAAGGCGTCCATGCCGAAGGTGCGGTACTCGTCGGGCGCGATCAGCACGAAGCGCTTGCCGATCTCCTTGTCCCGCATCAGGTCCTTCAGGATGCGGACGAAGGCCATCGTGGTGGCGATCGACTGGTGGCCCGAGCCCTTCTTGGCGGCCGCGTACGCGCTGTCGCCCGGCAGCTGGAGCGGCTTCGCGCGCACCACACGGGTCGGCACGTAGCCGCCCAGGGCGCTGCGCTGGTCGTGCATGTACTGGATCTCGGGCGAGTCCGGGCCCGGGTGGTAGTACGGCGGCGCGCCGCTCTCCAACTGCGCGTCCGTGATGGGGATGTGCAGGCGGTCGCGGAAGCGCTTGAGGTCGTCGACCGTCAGCTTCTTCATCTGGTGCGTCGCGTTGCGGCCCTCGAAGTTCGGGCCCAGCGTCCAGCCCTTGACGGTCTGCGCCAGGATCACCGTCGGCTGGCCCTTGTGGGCCTTGGCCGCCGCGTACGCCGCGTAGACCTTCTTGTGGTCGTGGCCGCCGCGGCCCAGGTGCTGGATCTGCCGGTCGGACATGTTCTCGACCATCGCGCGCAGCCGCTGGTCGTCGCCGAAGAAGTGCTCACGGATGTACGCACCCGATTCGGTGGCGTACGTCTGGAACTGCCCGTCCGGGGTGGTGTTCATCTTGTTGACGAGGATGCCGTCGCGGTCCTGGGCCAGCAGCGGATCCCAGGAGCGGTCCCAGATCAGCTTGATGACGTTCCAGCCGGCGCCGCGGAACTGCGACTCCAGCTCCTGGATGATCTTGCCGTTCCCGCGCACCGGGCCGTCGAGGCGCTGGAGGTTGCAGTTGACGACGAAGGTCAGGTTGTCCAGGCCCTCGCGGGCGGCGATCGACAGCTGGCCGAGCGACTCCGGCTCGTCCATCTCGCCGTCGCCGAGATACGCCCAAACGTGGGACTTGGAGGTGTCCGCGATCCCGCGCGCCTCCATGTACCGGTTCATCCGCGCCTGGTAGATCGCACTGATCGGGCCGAGGCCCATCGAGACGGTCGGGAACTCCCAGAAGTCCGGCATCAGACGCGGGTGCGGGTAGCTGGAAAGGCCGTACGGGGCCTTCGACTTCTCCTGGCGGAACGCGTCGAGCTGCTGCTCGGAGAGCCGGTCCAGGAGGTAGGCGCGGGCGTAGATACCGGGGGAGGCGTGGCCCTGGAAGAAGATCTGGTCGCCGCCGTCGCCCTCGTCCTTGCCCCGGAAGAAGTGGTTGAAGCCCACGTCGTAGAGGGAGGCGGAGGAGGCGAACGTGGCGATGTGGCCGCCGACGCCGATACCGGGACGCTGGGCGCGCGAGACCATGACGGCCGCGTTCCACCGGGTGGCGTTGAGGACCTTGCGCTCGATCTCCTCGTTGCCGGGGAAGAACGGCTCGTCCTTGGTGGCGATCGTGTTGACGTAGTCCGTGCTGCGCATCTCGGGCACGGCCACGCGCTTCTCGCGGGCCCGCTCCATCAGCCGCAGCATCAGGTAGCGGGCGCGCTCACGGCCCCGCTCGTCGACTGCGGCGTCCAGGGAGTCGAGCCACTCCTGCGTCTCCTCCGGATCGAAGTCCGGGACCTGGCTCGGCAGGCCGCCAATGATGATCGGATTGCGATCGGATGCGGAAGCCACGCTGTTCCTTCGCTGTCAGGGGAGTCGTGCCTTGGGTTTCGCCGCCTCCCATGGTCTTACTCTCAGCCGAAATCGTCATCTTTACCACCGGGTAACCCCTGGAGCGGGTTGGGGTGCGGGGAGGAGCGGATCGGCGGCAGTCCGGCCGAACCGCCACCTTACGCTCAAGCCGGGCATCGCCTTCGTAAGGCCGTTCGTCCCTCAAACAGGTAGGAAAGACCTCATGCGATGCCGAACGAGCTGGAATGCTGTGGGATGAATCACGGCAGGTGCACGCGGGCAGGCTGAAAGTTGCGGCGAGACGGCCGCAATCGTCACCGTTTCGACGGTCTCGACGGCCGGGTACTTGCGCGATCCGCCGCGCCCGTGTGGACTACGCCCAATGCTGCGCGTACGCGCGCCGCCGAAAGACATTCACCGAACATGAGCAGGAGGCACCCCGTGAGCGCGACCGCGGACCACGCGGAGAGCCTGGCCGCCCGGCTGGGTTTCCAGTCCGAACAGGTGGTCCAGGAGATCGGCTACGACGACGACGTCGATCAGGAATTCCGTGACGCCGTTGAGAGTCACATCGGCAACGATCTCGTCGACGAGGAGTACGACGACGTCGCCGACGCGGTGCTGCTGTGGTTCCGCGACGAGGACGGCGACCTGACGGACGCCCTGGTCGACGCGACCGAGCTGGTCGAGGACGGCGCACTGATCCTGCTGCTGACCCCCAAGACGGGCCAGGACGGCTTCGTCGAGCCCAGCGACATCAGCGAGGCCGCCGAAACCGCCGGCCTCTCGCTGGCCAAGGGCATGACCGTCGGCAAGCTGTGGACCTCCACCAAGCTCGTGACGCCCAAGGCAGCCAAGTCCAAGCGCTGAGCCGCGCCCCGCGATCCATGCGGACACACGCCCCGCCGACCAGGTGACCCCGGTCGGCGGGGCGTGTGCGTACGCGGCACCGCCCCGACCGGGCCCGCGTGGACACCCCCTAGGCTTTGACTCACCCGAACAGCCCCATGCAGAAATGCAGAAATGCAGGAACGAAGGGATGCGAGAGATGGCGATCGAGGTCGGCGACAAGGCCCCGGACTTCGAGCTCAAGGACAACCACGGCGCGACCGTGCGGCTCTCCGACTTCCGGGGGGAGAAGGCAGTGGTGCTGCTCTTCTACCCGTTCGCCTTCACCGGCGTCTGCACCGGCGAGCTGTGCGAGCTGCGCGACCAGCTGCCGCGCTTCCAGAACGACGACGTCCAGCTCCTCGCGGTCTCCAACGACTCCGTGCCGACCCTGCGGGTCTTCGGGGAGCAGGAGGGCCTGGACTACCCGCTGCTGTCGGACTTCTGGCCGCACGGGGAGACCTCCCGCGCGTACGGGGTCTTCGACGAGCAGAAGGGATGCGCGGTCCGGGGCACCTTCATCATCGACAAGGACGGCGTGGTGCGCTGGACTGTCGTCAACGGGCTGCCGGACGCGCGTGACCTGAACGAGTACATCAAGGCGCTCGACAGCCTCTGAGCGTTCCTGCGCGGGCCGCACGCCGGTTCGCGGCAGATCCCTGCGAAAACCGCTTACAGGCGGGAACCCGTCACTAGGATCGAAACGTTGATCCGGTAGCAACCGCACGACGGGGCACCGCCCCACACAGAACCCAATGGAGGACCCGTGGGAGTCAGCCTCAGCAAGGGCGGCAACGTCTCGCTGACCAAGGCCGCGCCTAACCTGACGGCGGTCATCGTCGGTCTGGGCTGGGATGCTCGCACCACCACCGGTGTCGACTTCGACCTCGATGCCAGCGCGATCCTGACCAGCGACCAGGGCAAGGTCACCAGCGACGCGAACTTCGTCTTCTTCAACAACCTGAAGAGCCCCGACGGCTCGGTCGAGCACACCGGTGACAACACCACCGGCGAGGGCGAGGGCGACGACGAGGCGATCAAGGTGAACCTGGCCGGTGTCCCGGCCGATGTCGCCAAGATCGTCTTCCCGGTCTCGATCTACGAGGCCGAGAGCCGCCAGCAGAGCTTCGGCCAGGTCCGTAACGCGTACATCCGCGTCGTGAACCAGGCCGACAACACCGAGCTCGCCCGCTACGACCTCTCCGAGGACGCCTCGACCGAGACCGCCATGGTCTTCGGCGAGCTGTACCGCAACGGCCCGGAGTGGAAGTTCCGCGCCATCGGCCAGGGTTACGCCTCCGGCCTGCGCGGCATCGCGCAGGACTTCGGCGTCAACGTCTGAGTCCGAAAGCAGTTCATCCGTCCGGCGCCGTGCACAGTGTGTACGGCGCCGGACCCGCTTCACCGGCCTTACGGCCTCACGGCCCGACGGCTTCGCCTTGCAGACCGCGCCGCACTGCCGCACTGCCGCACGCGGCACACCGCCACACCGTCGTCCGGGGAGGACCACAACATGGGCGTCACACTCGCCAAGGGGGGCAATGTCTCCCTCTCCAAGGCCGCACCGAACCTCACCAGGGTTCTGATCGGGCTCGGATGGGACGCGCGCTCGACCACGGGCGCCGACTTCGACCTGGACGCCAGCGCGCTGCTGTGCAACAGCGGCCGAGTGCTGGGGGACGAGTACTTCGTCTTCTACAACAACCTCAAGAGCCCCGAGGGCTCCGTCGAACACACGGGGGACAACCTCACCGGCGAGGGGGACGGCGACGACGAGTCGATCATCATCGACCTCACTAAGGTGCCGGAGCGCGTGGACAAGATCGTCTTTCCGGTCTCGATCCACGAGGCGGACTCCCGCCGGCAGAGCTTCGGGCAGGTCAGCAATGCCTTCATCCGCGTGGTGAACCAGGCCGACGGCCAGGAACTGGCCCGCTACGACCTCTCGGAGGACGCCTCCAGCGAGACCGCGATGATCTTCGGCGAGGTCTACCGGTACGGGGCCGAGTGGAAGTTCCGTGCCGTGGGGCAGGGGTACGCGTCGGGGCTCAGGGGCATCGCTCTAGACTTCGGGGTCAACGTTTCGTAAAGCCGTACCAAGACGCATGGGGTGCCAGGTGCCAGTGGTTCTGAAAACCTTCGGCTGGTCGTTCGCCATCACGGCGCTCGGCCTCGCCTTTGCCGCGTGGCAGTGGGGGTGGGAGGCGTTCGGGGTCGTACTGATCCTGTCGATCCTCGAGATCTCGCTGTCCTTCGACAACGCGGTCGTCAATGCCGGAATCCTGAAGAAGATGAACGCCTTCTGGCAGAAGATCTTCCTCACCGTCGGCATCCTGATCGCCGTCTTCGGAATGCGGTTGGTCTTCCCGGTGGCGATCGTCGCCATCAGTGCCAAGGTCGGCCCGATCGAGGCCATCCAACTGGCGCTGGACCACCCCGAGCAGTACGAGGCCCTGGTCACCGACGCCCACCCGGCCATCGCCGCTTTCGGTGGCATGTTCCTGCTGATGATCTTCCTCGACTTCATCTTCGACGAGCGTGAGCACAAGTGGCTCGCCTGGCTGGAGCGTCCGCTGGCCAAGCTCGGCAAGGTCGACATGCTGTCGGTCTGCATCGCCCTGATCGCGCTGCTCGTCTCGGCGATGACCTTCGCCGTCAACGCCCACACCAGCACCGGCCACGCGGACAAGTCCGCCACCGTGCTGCTCGCCGGCGTCGCCGGCCTGATCACGTACCTCATCGTCGGCGGCCTGTCCTCGTTCTTCGAGAACAAGCTGGAGGAGGAAGAGGAGCGCGAGCACGAGGAGGAGGAGAAGGCCCAGGCCGCGGGCAAGCCCGTCTCCGCCGTCGGCCTGGCCGGCAAGGCCGCTTTCTTCCTCTTCCTCTACCTGGAGGTCCTCGACGCCTCGTTCTCCTTCGACGGGGTCATCGGCGCTTTCGCCATCACCAACCACATCTTCTGGATGGCGCTCGGCCTCGGCATCGGCGCCATGTACGTCCGTTCGCTCACGGTCTACCTGGTCCGCCAGGGCACGCTGGACGACTACGTCTACCTGGAGCACGGCGCGCACTACGCGATCGGCGCGCTCGCGGTCATCCTGCTGATCACCATCCAGCACGAGATCAGCGAAATCATCACCGGCCTCATCGGCGTGGTGCTGATCGCCGGCTCCTTCTGGTCCTCGCTGCGCCGCAACAAGCGCCTGGAACTGGAGGGTTCCGCCGCCGAGGCATGATCGCGGCGGTAATGCGGAACGCTCAACTGCGGGGCGGTCCGCCGGGTCGACGGACCCGGCGGGCCGCCCCGTTTCCGTAGGCTTCAACGGGACCAGGGCACCAGGGGACAGGGGGGTAGGGGATGGGCTTCTTCGACGGCATCTTGGGCAGCCGGGCCGTGCAGTTCCAGTCGGGCAGCGCCTCGTCGAACGCGATCGAGCTGACGAAGCGACATTCGACGGTGTCGCTCACCAAACAGGGGGCCGTCCACGGCAATCTGCGCGTCAACCTGTCCTGGCGCATGCGCACCTCGGACATCGGCGGCCGCTCCGGCCAGAGCGGCCAGCTCTTCCGGCACCCCTTCAAGCTGTTCAAGCCGGACATGGTGCAGGCCCACACCCAGGGCATGGTCAATGTCGACCTCGACATGGGCTGCCTGTACGAACTGACCGACGGCACCCGCGGCGCCGTGCAGCCGCTGGGGAACCTGCTGGGCGACCTCAACGACCCGCCGTTCGTCAAGCTCAGCGGGGACGACCGGTTCGGCTCGGCGTCGGGGGAGACCCTCTACGTCAATCTCGACCACGCGGACGAGATCAAGCGGCTGCTGATCTTCGTCTACATCTACGACCAGACCCCGGCCTTCGACCGGACGCACGCCATGGTGACCCTCTACCCCGTGACGGGGCCGCGGATCGAGATCCCGCTGGACGAGCGGCACCCCCAGGCCCGCTCCTGCGCGGTCGTCTCCCTGGAGAAGGTCAAGGGCGAGCTCGTCGTGCGGCGCGAGGTGAAGTTCGTGTACGGGTTCCAGGCCGAGCTGGACCGGCTGTACGGCTGGGGGCTCCAGTGGGGGCGGGGCTACAAGAGCACCAAGAGCTGACCGGAGCCCCGGGGCGCGGCGACGTCAGCGGCGGATGAACTGCGGCCCCTGCACCGGCAGCCGGAAGGACGGATCGCCGCCCGGCCCCGGCACCGGCGCCGGGGACACCGGCTGCGGGTACCCGTAGGCGGGCTGGACGGCCGGCGGAGCCTGCGTGGGCGGGGCCGGCGGGGCCATCGCCGCCGTCTGCTCCGCGGTGGGCCCGCCCGCGCCCCCGGACATGCTTCCGCTCGCGGCGGCTCCGGCCGGGGCCGGCCCGGCGGACTCGGCGGGCTCGGCGGGCTCGGCGGCGTTCTCGTCGACCGAGATCCCGTGGTCGGTCGCCAGGCCCACCAGCCCGTCGGAGTAGCCCTCGCCGAGCGCGCGGAACTTCCACCCCTCGCCCCGGCGGTACAGCTCGCCGCAGATCAACGCCGTCTCGGCGCCGGTCTCGGGCCGTACGTCGAAGTGGGCCAGCGGTTCGGAGCCGCCGGTCGCGCCGGCGTCGTAGAGGAGGATCCGCAGGTCGTGGACCCGGCGGAAGGGGACGTCCTCGGCCGAGGCGACCACCAGGATCCGGTCCACCGCCGGGGTCACGGTGCGCAGGTCCGCCTGGACGGCGTCGGTGACCGCGTCGCCGAGCTGCTTCTTGCCGAGTCGCCAGACGGCCCCGGAGGGGTGCCGGGGCTGGTTGTAGAAGACGAAGTCCTCGTCCGAACGCACCCGGCCGTCCGGGCCCACGAGCAGCGCGGAGGCGTCCACGTCCGGAACCTCGGGGCCGCCGGTCCAGCGCAGCACCGCCCGGACCGCCACGGCGGCCACCGGGATGTTCGAGCCCTTCTGCATCGCGTGCGTCATGCACGTCATCCTGCCCTCCCGGGGTGGAGCGGGACAATGCGGCCCCCCGTAGGGCCTTGTCTCGAACGCCAGAGCTGGGCATGGTGCAAGAGGGTTACCTGAACTTCATGTGCTTGAGGAACTCTTGACTCACGTTCGTACGTACTATTACCGGCCATGCCAGTTGGGCCGCCGAGGCAGTACGGGGGAAGCACATGCGTCACTTTGGGCACATAACGCCCACCGTCCGTAAGGACCTCTTCCATCAGGAACCGGCGGAATTCACCGGAGCCTCACCGGCCCGTGTCCTCGCGGCGGCGCTCGGAGCGACGCTCTACAGTCCGGCCACCCGCCCCTCGCTCGCCGCGGACATCCGCAAGCAGGCCGGCCGCGGAGTCGTCTCCATGGTCCTCTGCCTGGAGGATTCCATCAGCGACACCGATGTCGCCGGCGCCGAGGAGAACCTCGTCCGGCAGTTCTCCGAGCTCGACGGCGATGGCGCGGAGCTCCCGCTGCTCTTCATCCGCGTCCGCACGCCCGAGCAGATACCCGACCTGGTGCGCCGCCTGGGCGGCTCCGTACGGCAGCTGGCCGGATTCGTGCTCCCGAAGTTCGACGAGAGCCGCGGGATCGCCTTCCTGGAAGCCGTCGCCCAGGCGGAGGCCGCCAGCGGACAGCCCCGTCTGTATGCCATGCCCGTCCTGGAGACCCCGGGCCTCCTCCACCTGGAAACGCGCGTGGAGACCCTGGCCGGCATCTCCCGTACGGTCAACAGCCACCGCGAGCGGGTCCTGGCCCTGCGGCTCGGCGTGACCGACTTCTGCTCGGCCTACGGCCTGCGGCGCACTCCCGACATGACCGCCTACGACGTCCAGATCGTCGCGGGCGTCATCGCGGACGTCGTCAACGTCCTCAGCCGCGCCGACGGCACCGGATTCACCGTGACCGGCCCCGTCTGGGAGTACTTCCGCAGCCAGCAGCGCCTCTTCAAGCCCCAGCTGCGCCGCAGCCCCTTCCTGGAGGAGGGCGTGGAGGAGCTGCGCACCGCACTGATCGAGCACGACCTGGACGGCCTGCTGCGCGAGATCGAACTCGACCGGGCCAACGGCCTGCTCGGCAAGACCTGCATCCACCCCGCCCACGTCACGCCGGTGCACGCGCTGTCCGTGGTCTCCCACGAGGAGTTCTGCGACGCCCAGGACATCCTGCGGCCCGAGCGCGGCGGTGGCGGAGTGATGCGTTCCGCCTATACGAACAAGATGAACGAGGTGAAGCCCCACCGGGCCTGGGCCGAGCGCACCATGCTGCGCGCCGAGGTCTTCGGTGTGGCGAAGGAGGAGGTCGGCTTCGTCGACCTGCTCACGGCCGGACTCCAGGTGTGAACACGCTGGTGACGGCGCCGATGACGAGGAAAGGCAAGACGATCGAAGCGGTGTGGTCGGGTACCTGGGTCGCGGACCGGCTGGGCGTGAGCCTGCAGGACTCCGAGGAGGGTCCGCAGCTCACGGAGCTGCTCGGACTGGCCCTGCGGCGCAACCCCAAGCGCGCGCACCTGCTGGTCTCGCAGGTGCTGGGCAAGCACGTCCCGCAGGCCCCGGAGGTCGTGTACGCCGCCGGGTACGGCCTCGGCGAACGGGTACGGGCCCTGCTCGGCGAGGACGCGGCCAGGGCGGCCGTGGTCCTCGGCTACGCCGAGACCGCCACCGGGCTCGGCCACTGCGTGGCCGACGGCCTGGGCACCGCCCCCTACCTGCACTCCACCCGCCGGCCCGTGCCGGGCGTGGAGCCCGCCGGCGGCTTCGAGGAGGCGCATTCGCACGCCACCTCGCACCTGCTGCTGCCCGAGGACCCGACGCTGCTCGCGGGCAGCGGACCGCTGGTCCTCGTCGACGACGAGTTCTCCACCGGCAACACGGTCCTCAACACCATCCGTGACCTGCACGCCCGCCACCCCCGCGCGCACTACGTGGTCGTCGCCCTCGTCGACATGCGCTCCCCGGCCGACCGCGACCGGCTCACCGCCTTCGCCGCCGACCTGGGCGCGCGCGTGGACCTGATCGCCCTCGCCTCGGGCACGGTCACCCTCCCGGACGGCGTCCTGGCGAAGGGCCGGGCACTGGTCGAGGAGTACGAGAGCCAGACGGAGCCCCAGGCGCACACGGAGGCCCCTGCCGGGCAAATCCAGCCCCGCCGGCGTTTGAGGCGCGGGGTCTGGGGCGGAGCCCCAGCAGACGGCCCGCGGCCGATCACGCGCGTCTCGCTCGACTGGCCCACCGGCCTCCCGGACGGCGGCCGCCACGGCTTCACCCCCGCGCACCGCGCAGCGCTGAACGAGGCCCTGCCCACCCTGGCCCGCCAGCTCTCCGCCGCGCTCGGCGCCGCAGCCGCACGGGTCCTCGTACTCGGCAACGAAGAGCTGATGTACGCGCCGCTGCGCCTCGCCAAGGCCCTGGAGGAGGTGGGCGCGGCCCGCGAGGTCCGCTTCTCCACCACCACCCGCTCGCCGGTGCTCGCCGTCGACGACCCCGGCTACGCCATCCGCACCCGGCTCGTCTTCCCGGCCCACGACGCCCCGGCCGACGGCCCCGGCGACCGCTACGCCTACAACGTCGCGGGCGCCGGCTTCGACACCGTCGTCGCCGTCGTCGACTCGGCCGGCGACACCCCGGAACTGGAAGCGGGCCTGCTCGCGGCCCTCGCCCCGCACACCGGCCGCGTCGTGCTGGCCGTCGTCCCGTCCTACATACCCGACCGGCGGGAGCTGGAGCCGATCATGCCCGAGCCGTTGCGCGGCCCCGCCTTCTCCTCGTACGCCCCCGAGGACGTCGGCTGGCTGCTCCAGGACTTCTCCGACGTCGAGCTGGAGGCCCCGACCGAGGAGCGCGAGGAGGCGATCCAGGCCGGCGGCGCCCACTACGCCGAGTCCCTGCCGGTCGAGTACCAGCCGTCCCGCCAGTACCAGGAGCTCTACCGCAGCGCGCTGACCGCCTCCGCCGCCCGGATGGCCCGCGCCGTCGGCACGGTCACCGAGACCGTCCTCGCCGAGCGTTCCCCCTCCCCGGTCCTGGTCTCCCTGGCCCGCGCCGGCACCCCCGTCGGCGTACTGATGCGCCGCTGGGCCCGCGCCCGGCACGGCCTGGACCTGCCGCACTACGCCGTCTCCATCGTGCGCGGCCGCGGCATCGACGCCAACGCCCTGCGCTGGCTGGCCGCCCACCACGACCCGGCCGACGTCGTCTTCGTGGACGGCTGGACGGGCAAGGGCGCCATCACCCGCGAGCTGAAGGTCGCCCTGGAGCAGTACCCGGGCTTCGACCCCGAGATCGTCGTCCTCGCCGATCCCGGCTCGTGCGTGTCGACGTACGGCACCCGCGAGGACTTCCTGATCCCCTCGGCCTGTCTCAATTCCACCGTGTCCGGTCTCATCTCGCGTACGGTTCTGAGGTCCGACCTGGTCGGTCCCGCCGACTTCCACGGCGCGAAGTTCTACCGCGAGCTCGCCGGAGCCGACGTCTCCGTCGCTTTCGTCGACACCGTCGCCGCCCACTTCGACCAGGTGGCCGACGCCGTCGACGAGGAGGTCAAGGAACTGCTCGCGGCCGACCGCACACCGACCTGGGAGGGCTGGGCGGCGGTCGAGCGGATCAGCGAGGAGTACGGCATCCACGACGTGAACCTCGTCAAGCCCGGCGTCGGCGAGACCACCCGCGTCCTGCTGCGCCGGGTGCCGTGGAAGATCCTGGCGCAGCGCGGCGCCGGGGCCGACCTGGACCACGTACGGCTGCTCGCCGAGCAGCGCGGCGTCCCGGTGGAAGAGGTCGACGGGCTGCCCTACACGTGCGTAGGACTCATCCACCCCCGATACACGCGCGGCGCCACCGGCGCCGACGGAAAGGCTGTGGCCTCGAAGTGACTGTCCTCGTAGCCAGTGATCTCGACCGTACGCTCATCTACTCGGCGGCCGCCCTCGGTCTGACCATGCCCGACTCGGTGGCCCCACGGCTGCTGTGCGTCGAGGTCCACGAGAGCAAGCCGCTGTCCTACATGACGGAGACGGCGGCGGGACTGCTGGCGGAGCTGACGGCCGATCCTTCGGTGGTCTTCGTGCCCACCACCACCCGTACGCGCAAGCAGTACCAGCGCATCCGCTTCCCCGGCCGCCCGGCCGCGTACGCCATCTGCGCCAATGGCGGGCAGCTGCTCGTCGACGGGGTCCCGGACCGGGACTGGCGCCGGCAGGTCGCGGCGCACCTGGCGCGGGACTGCGCCCCGCTGGAGGACGTCCACCAACACCTGCTGGCCGTGGCCGACCCGGCGTGGCTGCGCAAGGCGCGCGTGGCGGAGGACCTCTTCGCGTACCTCGTCGTCGAACGCGCCCTGGTCCCGGACGAATGGCTCAAGTCCCTGGCGGAGTGGTCCGAGAGCCGCGGCTGGACGATCTCGCTCCAGGGCCGGAAGATCTACGCCGTCCCGCGCCCGCTCACCAAGAGCGCGGCCATGCACGAGGTCGCCCGCCGTACGGGAGCGACCGCGACCCTCGCCGCGGGAGACTCCCTCCTGGACGCGGACCTGCTGCTGGCGGCCGACGCCGGATGGCGCCCCGGCCACGGCGAACTGGCCGACGCGGCCTGGACGGCGCCGACGGTGACGGCCCTGGCCGCGGCGGGTGTCCTCGCCGGCGAGGAAATCGTGCGCGCTTTGACCCGCGAGGCGGGCCGACTCGGCACACTGGGCGCATGACCAAGGGCAACAGCACCAAGATCACGGACGAGCTCTACCAGTACATGCTCGACCACAACCCCCCGCTGGACGCGGTCCAGCGGGAGCTGGTGGCGACGACCTACGCCACGTTCCCCGACGTCGCCGGCATGCAGTCGGCGCAGGAGCAGGGGCCGCTGCTGGCCTTCCTGGTCCGGCTGACGGGCGCGCGCCACGTCGTCGAGGTCGGCACCTTCACCGGCTTCTCGGCCCTGTCGATGGCCCAGGCGCTGCCCGCGGACGGCCGCCTCATCACCTGCGACATCTCCGAGGAGTGGACGGCGTACGGCAGGGAGGCCTGGGAGAAGGCGGGCGTCGCGGACCGCATCGAGCTGCGCATCGCGCCGGCGCTGGAGACCCTGCGCGCGATGCCGGCCGAACCCCACATCGACATGGCCTACGTGGACGCGGACAAGGAGAGCCAGATCGCCTACTGGGAGGAGCTCGTGCCGAGGATGCGTCCGGGCGGCCTGATCGTCACGGACAACACGCTGTTCCACGGCACGGTCCTCGATGAGTCGGCCACCGGCTCGGCGGCGGGCGTCCGCGCCTTCAACGAGCACGTCTCGGCGGACCCGCGCATGGACTCCGTCCTCCTGGCGATCTCGGACGGCCTGACCTTCTCGCGCAAGCGCTAGCCAGGGCGCTGGCCAGGGCGTGTCAGCCGCAGCCGCCGCCACCGCAGCAGCCCCCGCCGCCTGCCGCCCGGGCGGGCGCGGGCGCGCTGCTGGTCCCACCGACGGCGACGGCGGACAGCAGCTTGACGGTGTCGGCGTGACCTGCGGGACAGTCGGCGGGCGCGGAGGACGCGGCCATGGGCCGGCTGACCTCAAAGGTGTCGTCGCAGGTCCGGCAGCGGTATTCGTATCGAGGCATGCGCACAGGCTAAGCGGGGCCGGCTCCTGAGCGCTACGGGCGCCCTCTCCGGTGCGTCATGCGCGCCCTCTCCGCTGCGATACGGGCCCTCCGGCCCTCCCCGCGCTCCCCGCCCTGGCCGCTGCCCTGGCCGCTGCCCTGGCCGCGCCGGCCCGTGTGCGGTCCTCCAGGGCCGCCTGCTCGGGGTGTCGGGCCCGCCAGTACGGATTGTCGTGCGGCAGGGCGCTGCCCACCCGCCCGTACATCCCGAACCACATCAGCATCACGCCGACGACGAAGCTGAACAGCACGTTCTGGATCCGGAAGGCCAGGAAGTTGAAATCGCTGTCCAGCAGGGCGAGATTGACGAATCCGCTCAGGATGAACGCGACACCGAGCACGATGTTCAGGGTGGAGGCGAAGGTTCCGCCGATCACCATCCCCACGAACAACAGCCCCCCGATACAGATCGACAGGACACTCAGCGCGCCGTTGGTGTTCAGGGCGAGCACCGTGTCTCCACCGGTGTCGAAGAACCCGATCCGGTCGATGAGGCCCAGGATGCCGAAGGCGACCAGCAGCAGCCCGGTCAGGCCGGCGCCGACCCGGTAGATCTTGCTGAGCTTGTGATCGGTGGGCAGATGCTCGTCGAGCCGGGCATTGACGGGATTCAGAACGCGTCGCAGCACCGGGTGGGAGACCTGTGGTGGTTCGTTGGACGCATAAGGCTCATGGGGCACGTACGGCGCGTAGTTCTCATGGGGCTCGGTGCACCCGTAGAGCGCATGGGACACGTAAGACTCATGAGACTCATGCGGTACGGGGGGTGCCTGGCGTGTGCGGAACGCACGCGGCCTGTGGAAAATGTGGGCAGCCATACCGCCCTCCTCTGCTCCGTTCCCGGAACCTCCAGCATCCGCCGACGCCCACTCCCGGACAACTCCGGCCGGACAACTCCGGCCTCACCCGACGCCGCGTTCGGCCCGCATGTCCGCCACCACCCGGCCCACCGCCATCCGTACCTCCTCCATCTCCTGCAGGAAATGCCAGTAGTCGGGATGCCGCCCGTCCAGCGCCGCCAGCGCCCGGCCCACCCGTGCCACCGCGTCGTCCAGGGGCCGCGCGTGCCGCGGATCGGGCACGCTGCGGCCCGCCATCGCCAGCCGCTGCGCGTCCCGGATCGCGAAGCGGGTCCGGTCCACCTCCGCCTGCGGATCCCGCGCCACCGCCTCCAGGCGCGTCAGCCGGTCCTGCGCGGCCGACACCGCCTCGTCCGTCGCGTCCAGCGAGGCACGGACCGCCTCGATCAGCGTCCCCACGTCGGCCCAGCGCTGCTCGTCCCGGGCCCGGCCCGCCTCCTTGAGCCGGTCCTCGGCCTCCGCGACATCCCGTACCGCCTGGTCAGGGACGTGCTGGAGGTCCTGCCAGCACGCCGCCGTGAACCGCCGGCGCAACTCGCTCAGTACCGGATCCACCCGGTCCGCCCGGTTGCGCAACGCCTGCGCCCGCGTCCGCAGGCTCACCAACCGCCGGTCGATCTCCGCCGCCCGCTCCGGCAGCCGCGCCGCCTCGACCCGTATCGCCTCCGCGTCGCGCAGGATCCGGTCGGCGCGCTGCACGGTCTCCTGCACCCCGTGCCGGCCCGCGCCCTGGTTCAGCTTGGTCAGCTCCGGCCCCAGCGCCGCCAGCCGCGCCGCCAGGTCATCGGCCCGCATCCCCTTGGCCCGTACGGCGTCCAGCGCGTCACTGGCTGCGATCAGCGCGGCCTTGGCCCGCTCCCGGGCCGGCGCGACCCGGGCGAGCTGCGTCTCGGCCTTGTCCAGCAACGGCTGCAACCCCTGCGCGAACCGCTCCAGCTCCCCCTTGACCCGCACCAGCTCATCGCGCGCCCGGGTCAGCTGGTCGCACGCCCGCGTGGCGACCGAGGCCTCCAGCTCCGCCCGATCCAGATCGTGCGCGTCCACGGCCTCGATGTAGACATGGCTGACCTGGTCGATCCGCCGCCCGAGCGCGGCGAACCCCTCCGTGGCCTGCAGAGCGGCGGGCGACCCGTCCGCCGCGGCGATCGTCTCGATGGAGATCCGCAGATCCCGCTGCGCCGTATCCAGCTCGTAGAACGCGGCGGCGGCGGCATCCTTCGCCGCCTGCGCGTCCGCCCGCCGACTCTCGTCCCGCCCACCGAACCACCGCCGGGATGCCGTCGTCACAATGCCTCTCTCGTGCCGCGTCCGCTCGTCCGCCATGCCCCGGTCCATTCTCCCCCACGGAAACGGGTTTGCGTGGGGGGTGTGCCCGCCATGTAGGCTGTCCACTCATCCACGGGTGCGTAGCTCAGGGGTAGAGCGCTGCTCTTACAAAGCAGATGTCGGCGGTTCGAAACCGTCCGCGCCCACCAGTAGGAAGTAGCAGGTGAGAGCCTGTATTTGGCCCCCCGGTCGTGTTCGATTGGGGGGCCTTTCTCATGCCGGACGCCACATCGACGCCACATCGCCACCCGGATGCCCTCGGTCATCACCCATCTGGGGGCATACAACTGGCAGATCATCGGGTTATGGTGCAGGAGAGCGGGGCCGGTGCGACTCCCCACGCGCGCCAGATGTACGCCGCTCGGATTCTGTGCGCTGTGGCGGGGAGGCCCGGCGTACAGGCGGAAGGCCCCCGGCGCATGTGTCGCCGGGGGCCTTCTCGATGCCTACGTTAAACCGCCCGGCCCCGCAATGGGGACCGGGCGGCCGCCCCGATCGGAATCGGGGCCAGGACGGGCGCGCTCGGCGGATGTACGAACGCCGGCCGGGCCGTCCTGCTCACCCCTGATCGCGCGAGGCGCGGGGGGAGCTTGGGGGGTATGTGGAGGCCGGGCGTCCGGAATCACGTATGTAGGGTGCACCCTACATACATCCATTCATGATCACGCCAGCGTGTACGGGTGTCTCGTGCTCACCCCGTACCCGCTCACGTCATCGTCAGACGACGGCGCATCGCCGCGCAGATCCGGGCGGCCCGGGTGGACAGGAAGCTGACGCAAGAGGTCGTCGCCGACCGCGCCGGCGGGATGGACCGGGCCTCATACGTCCGCATCGAGCAAGGCCAGGCCTCCCCGCTCCTCGACACGCTCATCCTCATCGCGGACGCCATCGGCGTACCGCTCGCACATCTGGTCAGGGAGTAGCCCCGGCCGGAAGGGGGCCCGGCCGGGGCGGTCTCACACGGCCAATTCGCGCAGGGCGCTTAGCCGTTCCTTGAACAGTGGCCCAGCCGCGTAGCTCGCGGCCTCTGCCGATGGCGCGTACACCTCGATCAGGTGGTGCGAGCGGGCCTTCAGCTCGGCGGCCCAAGCCAACGCGTGCTGCTGCGCGGACCGCCCGCACTGCCGGGGCTCACCCGGCAAGCAGGCAGGCAGCGCGGGCCCGAGCTTGTTCACGGCGTGCCGGACCTGCCCGGCGATGGCCGCCCACTGCTCCTCGGTCCGCTCCTGTCCGGGCGGGGCCGGCCAGCTCAGCATGTGGTCGCCGTGCGGGTCCATCGCGGGTCCTCCAGGGTCAGGCGGTCAGGTGGTGGTGATCGTAGCGGCGCCGAGTGGCGCCTCCTCCGGGTCGCAGTGCCCCACCGACGGCACACATGGCCCGCACGGACCGCACATCGGAAGGAACTGGGGCGGCGCGCACGCGGCGGCGCCGGGGCCGTGGACGGCTGCGATGTCCGCGCGTGCCTGGGAGAGACGGTCGCCGGTCCAGATGTCGGCGAGCGCCTCCTCGCGGACGTTGCCGACGTCGATGAACCTGCCCAGGACGCACGGCCACACGGCGCCGTCCGGGCCGATCGCGCACTTCTCGTGCGCGCAGTGCCCGCAGAGATCCTTGATCAGCGGGCGGGCCCCGGCGCTGGCCCGGCCGAACGCGCGGATGCGATCACCGCCGACCTGCTCGACACCGATGGACTGGAGGTCGGTGACAGCCTCCATCGCACGCTGCCCCTCGCGGAGGGAGACGACGCCGCCGCGGATCGGGATCCCGAGGCCGACGGCCTTCGCCACGTTCGCACGTGTCTTGCGGTGAGCGCCCCGGAGCTGGGTGATCGAGTCGTGCTCGGCGGCGTCGTCGCTGTAGTACGAGGTAGCGAGCTTGGCGCCGTGCGCGGTGATGGCTTCCCAGACCTCGGGCCGGATGTGGGTCATGTTCGAGAAGACCTCGACGCCGAGCCCCCGGCCGGCCGCGTGCGCGATCAGCTCGGGCAAGTGCGGGTACAGGGTGGGCTCGCCCCCGATGAACTGCACATCCATGCCGCCCATCGCGGCGAGTTGGTCGATGACGGACACCCAGTCCGCGACCGTCATCGAGCCGTGGCCCTGGTCGGGCCCGGAGTCCGCGTAGCAGTGGTCGCAGCGTTCGTTGCAGAAGCCGGTGACCTCCAGCCACGCGAACTTCAGCGCGGTGCCGGGCGAGATGGTGGTACTCATGGGTGGTGCCTCCTCGTGGTGTTGGGGAGGTGCGGCCCGTCCGGTCGCGGTCCTGCCAGGGATGTGCGCGGCCGGACGGGGGTCAGTGGGTGCCGACGACGATCACGGCAAGAAGCGCGAGCAGGATGAGCACGAACAGGGCTTGTCCTCGCCAGTCGTTCACTGCGGCCGCCGGGAAGCACGCGGCGCCATGCGCATCCGGCGAGCGAAGCAGGCGGCGTGGGCGTACATCGACGGACGCGCCGCGGAGGCTGAGAAGTCGGGACCCACCCGGTTCGCGGCGACGGCCGCAACCGGCTTGTCGCAGTAAACGCAGTACTCGCTCGCGCTCAATTCGGCTCGTTCCTCTCTGGGTGGCGACTGGGTCAGTGGATGAGGCCGAGGCGCCTGTCTGCCTTGTAGCCCACGGTTCCGGTCAGTACGTGGTCGGGCCGGGACGGTGGCAGGACCGGGTCGAGGCAGACGCCGACGTGCGCGGCTCGGTCAGCCTGGGCGCGCAGGGCCCAGCCGTGCGGCGGTCGGGGGAGCGTGAGGAGCGTCTCCGGGTGCCCGTAGTCGAGGGCCCAGAACCCCTTCACGAAGTGCAGGACATGTGGAGTGGAGGGGTACCCCTCGCCCTCGTGCAGGCCGAGGCCGACAGCGATTCCGCGCAGATAGCGGTCGATCGTCGCTTCCCGTCGCACGTGCGCCTCGGGGTGGCCCATCATCACGTACGCGCATCCGTGGACGCCCCTTGAGAAGTTGATCCGCACCTCGTGTAGGAAGGCCGCGTCGGGCATGACGGCTCGGGGCAGGACGATGCTCACGCGTCTACCCGCCAGTGGCTTACCGCCTCGCGGCGCCGGCCTTCCTCCAGCAGTGCGTTGTGGAGGGTGCGCACGATGCGGGCGAGGGAGCGTGCGTGTCCCCAGTTCGCCAGTGGCTCCGGTCCGGGACCGGCTGCTGTCAGGGTGTCCCAGTCCGCGAGTGCGTCCGTCACCCGCGGGGCGCCAGCGTCCATCCTGCGGGCCCGGGCCACATACCGCTGTCCGTGTGCGACGAGTCGGTGCGTGAGGTCGTCGATCACCTCATCACCGGGTTTCAGGTTGTACGAGACGAGGATGCGCCGAACGAGTCGGGTGACCTCGTCGATCTCAGCTCTCGTCGGCTTCATGTCGGTGCTCCCTACCGTCGTCAGCGGGTGGTGACACCAGCCTGACGCCGCGGCGGAGCGTGAACACTCACAGATTTGTGAGTGCCTGTGAGCGCCCTACAAGCCGATCCAACGGGCCATCCCACCCAGGCTGTCCGGGGCCCGCCGCGACATGTGCACCAGCCCGCGGATCGTCGTCCGCGTACCCGGGAGATGCCGCGTCTGCTCCGGCGCCACGCGCCGAGCCTGCGCGAGGTAACGGAGCGACGCCTTGGGGGAACCGGCCTCCATCTCCACCAGCGCCCGATCCACCATGTAGCGGGCCCGCCGGGAGGTCAGCATTGTGTCCGGCACAGTGAGCACTCGGGCCTGGCCGAGGGCCGTGTCGAATTGCCTCATCGCGATCGACGCCCCCAGTTCGTGCAGGCGTACGTTGACCGCCCCGAAGCTCAGCCAGTGCACGTCTCCGGCCTCGCCGCCTACACGGCGGGCGAGGTCGCGGGCCGCGGCCAGGTGCGACTCAACCGCGGTTGCATCGCCGTCCTTCGCTGCCACGGTGGCCAAGCCCAGGTGCAGTTGGCCGGTCACCGCGAGGGCCTCCCGCGTCGTTTCACCCTCCAGCAGGGCCTGGCCGACGGTGATCAGGTGCGCGCTCGTCGCGCAGCGCCACAGCGTCGCCCGCTTGTACCGCTGGACCGCCTCGATGCACGGGTCCGAGGCGTGGCTGGCGGCCCAGCCCATCCGGTCCAGAGCGATGCGCGCCAGGTCTGGGTGATCGAGTTTCAGGGCGACGTCGTGGGCGGTTCGGTACGAGGACGCGAGCGCACGCCACGCCTCCGTAGACGAGGCCGTCCAGACGGTGTGCGTGAGCTCCAGAAGCAGCGCGGGCAGGGCCTTGGCTGCGGCGCGCAGGTGCGTCGCCCGAACCTTCTGGCACAGGACGTCCGCCGCGGTGGCCAGCTCCCGGACGGGCCGGACCGTCGGCAGCTCCGGAATCGGGCCGAGGTCGTAGCGGTCGAGGGCCTCACGGATGGGGGCGACCAGCGCGACCAGGCGGTCAGGCGGCAGCGACGTCACAGCGGGGGGTCCTGTCAGGTCAGACGAGTCCACCCCGAGGGCCTGCGCCACGGCCGCCACGAGACCGTCAGAGGCGCGGCGGGCGCCGCACTCCACCTGATTGAGGAGGCTGAGGCTGTACGGGATCCGGTCGGCTAGCTGCTGTTGCGTCAGGTGCTTCAATCGCCGCTGCTCCCGAATTCGGGATCCGGTGTGGTCATCGTCGGGTAGAGGCATACTGGTCTCCGTCCAAGACTCGTCATCATGGACGGTACCGCTATCGCCCCCGACTCCACCCGGACCGGGGGCGGTTGCATAGGCTCGGGCGTCATGACGACACGAACGCTGTACCTCTTCGGCTCGGCCGCCCCGCCTGTGTTCGACGTCGCCCACGTCATCGAGGACGCACAAGCGCGCGGCTGGGACGTCTGCCTCGGCCTCACCCCATCTGCTGCAGAGTGGCTGGAAGACGGCCTCGACGGGCTCGCCGCCCTCACCGGCCACCCGGTCCGGAGCCGGTACAAGCGGCCCGGACAGCCCGACGTATGGCCCAAGGCGGACGCGATCCTTGTGGCGCCGGCGACCTTCAACACGGTGAATGCGTGGGCGCTCGGGCTGACCGATCGATTCGTCGTCGGCGTCGTCGCCGAGGGCATCGGTAAGGGAATCCCGACCGCGGTGATGCCGTGCGTGAACGCGGCCTACGTGCAGCACCGGGCGTTCGATCGATCCGTGCAGGAGCTGCGAGGCATGGGGGTGCAGGTCTTGTATGGCGAGGGCGGCTTCGTGCCTAACCAGCCCGGCGAGAAGAAGCCGTACCCGTGGGGGCTCGCCCTGGACGCCGTAGAGGGCTTGGCCTCCACCCACGATCGGTAGACGCGCGAAAGCGCCCCCTCCCAGCCCGCAGGCTGAGAGGGGGCGTTGTGCTGTTCAGGCAGGCATGAGTTCGCGGATCGCTGCGGTAATCCGCCGGGCCAGGTACACGTGCCCGGCGTCGGTGGGGTGCACGTTGTCGCCGCCGATGTACCCGGCGACGAGGCCGGAGGTGATGAACGCCCCGTGCGTGGCCACCAGGGCGCCGGCCGCGTCGTAGCAGGACCCGGTGATTGGCGAGATGAACGGAATCCCGGCCGTCGCCGCAGCGGTGCGCAACGTGCTGTCGGTGTTCGTGATTCCGGCGGACGGACTGCCGCTCGGGGACCAGCAGCCGATGACGTACATCTCGCACGCGGGCAGCCCAGCCTTGAGGGTGGCGTACAGCGCGGCAGCTGCGGTGCCGATTGCTCCTTGGTCGCCCGAGCTGTCGTTGTAGCCGCCCCAGACGATCAGCCGGGTGGGCGCCCAGGGAATCACGTCTACCGGCGCCCGGGTCGTGAACGTGGCCGTGCTGCCGGCGGTGATGTAGCCGGTCCCGCCGCGGCCCTGTTCCCACGAGTCCGTGGCGCCGAGCAGCCGAGCCGCCCGGGACAGCCACGTGCCCGCGCCGGCGCCGGTGTTCTGCGATGCCCCGTCCGTGATGGAGTCGCCGAGGACCATGAGCCGGCCGCCCTCGGCCGGGACGTGCCACATGGTGGCCGTGGGCGGTAGGTAGACGCCGCCGAAGGGGAACGTGGCGAAGTCCAGGCGGATCCTGCGTGGGGCCGCGCTGCCGAGGTCGACGGTGATCAGGTGTCCGGAGCCCGGGGTGATGCCGCCGCTGGTCTGCATCAGGTCGGTGACCTTGCGGCCGTCGATGGACAGCCTGAACATGGTCGCGGCGCTGATGTACTTCATGCGGACCTGGAAAATGGCCGCATCCGTGCCGAACTCCAGGCTCCAGATGCTCTGGCCGGACGCGTAGGTGTTGGGGTACTTCGACGTCGGCAGGACGTAGCTGGTGTCCGGCGAGACGGTGCCGATCTGGAACCCGGCCGCGCCCAGATAGGTGAACGGCCCGGTGACGTCCGAGCCCGCAAGCGCCACCCCGGCCGGCGCCCACTTCACGTACCCAGCCGTGGGCGTCGTCGTCTGCGCCGTACCGATCGTCGGCGCGGTCCCCGCGTACAGGCTGTCCGCGGTTACCAGGTCGGGAAGGTCCCGCCGCCGCCACGTGGTCGCGATGGGCCCAACCGGTCCGGTGGCCCCCGTAGGGCCCGGCACACCTTGAGGGCCCGCCGGGCCCGTAGCACCGGTGGCCCCTGTCGCGCCGCGTACGTACCCAGGCAGGCCAGGATCGGCGACGATCAGATCGAGGATGTCGACCGAGGAGCCGTCGCCCGTCGGCAGCTCGAAGTAGCGGACCCGGACCGGCACCCCGTTGACCGAGTCGGTCACCCGGTAGTAGCGGCCCGTGGCGGGCTCGATCCCGGGCTCGTCGGTGGGCAGCAGCGACGCTGACCAGTCCCCGTTGGTGACCGTGACCGGATGGTCGGGCGCCGCCAGGACCCGGCCGCCGGTCTCGTCCGTCCAGCGGCGTGGCAGCGCCGCCAGGGTGACCACGGCGCCGGCGGCCGCCGTGTCGGTGAACAGGTCATCGAGCGTCCCGTGGACCGTACGCCTGGGCATGGCGTACCTCCTACCGGGCCAGTAGGGCGAGCGCCCCGGTCACGGCCCCGCCGACCCCGGCGAGGACGCCGATCGTCGGCAGGGGCCAGCGGGACCGCTCCAGGGTTCGTATCCGTGTCTCGTGGTCCGCGAAGTCCTTCCGGAGGTCCTTTGCGTCGTCGAGGATCCCGTCGAGCTTGGACTCGATGCGCCCGACCGTCTCTGACAGCCCCCTCACCTCCTTATACATCTGTGCTGGGCTGATGTAGACGCCAGGGTCGGGGGCCGTCATCACACCCCCTGAGGAGCGTTGATTTTGACCGGGCTCGACTGCTCGATCGCGAGCGCCGCGATCGGGGCCGTCACCTCACGGCGCAGCGCGAGCGCGACCGCGCCCTCTACGGCCGCCATCCACAGAGCCTGCTGTTCGGCCGCCATGTGCAGGCCGAAGGCCATGAAGAGGGCGAGCGCGCCTTGGGCGAGGTTCACGAGGGCGGCCGCTGCGGCGCCGGTGCGGAGCACGATGGCGCTGGCGAGGGCGACGATCAGGGAGAGGACGGCCATGATGGCGCCCTGCTGGGCGTCGGAGACGTCCACGCCGTATGCGGCGGATAGCTTCAGACCGATGGCGATGAAGGCGAGGATGTAGACGGGCTCACGTCCGAAGATGCGCATGGGTCAGCTTCCGTTCGCGGTGGTGGCGGGGGTGACGGTGATCTCGACCTTCAGGGTGCCGTCAGCGAGGGCCTCGGTGAGCTCGGCCGGGGTCATCTCGGCGGCGGCGAGGAGGGCCGTGTACGCCTTGAACTTGGCGTTCAGCTGCGGGACCACGTTGGCCAGCGGGTGGGTGCCCGCCTTCTCGGGGGTTTCGGACATTGCCTGGTTGAGCCAGTACAGGACGGAGTGCGCGACGTCGTCCGGGGTGAAGCCGGCCATAGGGTCCTCCTCGATGGGGGCGGGGGTGGTGGTCTGTCCGTTGGCGCGGGCGACGATGCCTGGGAAGACGACCTCGTGGAACTGCTTCGCGCGGGCGTCCCCGGGGCAGTCGGTGCCGCCGTCGGACCACTGCGGGAACATCCGGTGGTAGCCGAAGCCGGGGTCGTCCCAGGTGCGGCAGATCCGCAGCGGAATGCCGTGCTGTCGGTGCACCCACACTCCGAGCCGGATCATCGTTTCGATCTGCGCGGCGGTCCACGGGTCGCTGTGCTCCAGGTTGGAGGCGCTCTCCAGGGAGAGGGCTCCGGTCCCATCCGCCCGGCGGTTAGCTCGGAAACAGGCGTCGGCCCGGGTCTGCGTGCCGATGTACTGCGCCAGCGATCCGTCAAAGCCAAGCCCCCAGTGCGACTCCAGGTTCGTGCTGTCACGCCAGTACTCGTACGTCCGCTTGGGCGTCCACGGGGCGGCGATGCTGTGCAAGAGCAGCTGCGTCGGGACGATGGCTTGCTGGTTGTCCGACTCGGGTTGAAGCTCCATCCGGATCGCTCCGGGATACCAAGCCATGAGGCCTCCAGGGCATGAAAAAGGCCCCGGCCGTCGGCTCGGGGCGGGCAGGGTGAGGTCGGTCAGGTGTTGCGGAGCAGGCGGACCCACGATCCGGCGTACATGGTCGTCGCGGTCGCTGAGGACGAGTTCTGCGCCCACCTCAGCTGGAGGTTGCCGGCCGTGCCTCCGATCGTGACGTAGCCGCGTGGCGCGGCGCCGTTACGGGTGGCGCCGATGCCATACGCGCCAGCGGACAGGGCCGTGGTGTTGGCGCCTGTGGTGGACGTGTACTTCTGCGTCAGGTCGCCGCTGGCGTTACCCAGCAGCCCCCAGCGCAGGGTCGCGCCGGCGGGGATGGTCCAGTCGAATTTGATGTCGCCCGGGGCCCCGACGTTGCCGTCGTAGTCGAAGAACCCGTCCAGCATGTAGGTCGCGTTGGCGACCACCGGCAGGATCAGATGCGTGTCGTTGGTCAGCGTCGTGGACGAGACCGCGGACTGGTTCGCGGTCTTCACCGCGGTGGTGAACTGCATGGACGTCAGGGCAGCGGCGGTGACGCGCTGGCCTGCGGTCCAGGTCGGGTAGGACGTTGCCACTGTGCCTCCTACAGGGCGAGGATCATGGGCTGGGCGAGACGAACGTCAGCGGCCGCCAAGTGGGCCTTGACGACCCCGTTGACGGAGCGGGTGACCGTGACGGTCTGCGGGGAGGAGGCGCCGGTGAGGTTGGTGACCGTCATGACCTCGCCGCCGATCTCGATGTCGAAGGGCCGCTCGCCGGATGATGTGGACCAGAGATTGCCGGTGGTCGTCGCTACGGACAGGGACGTTGCGGTGCTCGTGATTCCTGAGACCAGGCTGGCCCCCGCGGTGTCGAGCCGGTCGAGCGTCGAGTCATCGAGCACCCCAACCGACCATGGGCCGGCAGGCGAGCACGACAAGGTGATCGTCCACTCCAGCGTCTTGAAGACCTCCTCGGCGCCCTCGACCATCAAGTCGATCGGGCCAGGCGGCAGCCACACGGGCAGGTCGGTGATGCGGATGATGTCGCCGGGGCGGAGCGCGGCCACCGAAGGGACCAGTGCCGGGTACTTGTGGAGGTAGATCCGCACGCGCGGGTAGCGGGCCTCGTCCCACGTCCCACGGTGAAGGAGCCATGCAGCGATGTCCTGGATCACGTCATCTGAGGCGACGTTGACGGTGCGGGAGTCGTCGTATGTGCCCACCCCGGCCGGCGGCGCGGCCGTGGACAGGGACCCGGTGGTCAGGACCGCCCGCGCGCTGCTGCCGCCCGTCCTTTGGACGGTGCGGTCGTTGCGGAGCCACCGGTCATCGTCGACAGGCTCCAGCGGCGGAGCGAGCTGCCCGTACGGGATGGTGACGGTCGGAGTCTGGCTGTAGAGAGTGGTGCGGGTGCGGTAGAAGAGGGCGGCCCGCTCACGGTCCTCGAAGAGGATGCCGCCGTCGGCCTCTTCGCATTCGGCGAACAGGTCCATGAGAGTGTTCGAGCGCTGCGGGCCCAGGACGGTTGTCGTGTGGGGGCCCTGGGAGATGGTGATCGGCACGTTTTCTTCGCGGCCGAGCCGGAAGAAACGCGCGCCGCCGGTTTCGCCCCTGTATCCGTTGTCGGCCTGGCCCCAGACCGTTACGTCGGAGCTCGGGAAAACGGCCAGGTGACCCACCCGCATGCCCGACAGCAGCGACCCGAACGCGGTCCCGATGTAAACGACGTTGCCCGGGGTCCCCGCGACAGAGAAGTTCCATTGGACGCCGGCGCCTTCCACGTCGACAAAGCCGAGATGGAAATCAGTGTTCGCCCCATTGAGCTGGGCGGTGACGTCGAGGCGGAACCACTTGTCCGGCCCGAACACGCTGGAGTTGCCGAACGCCTGCGAGGTGATCAGCGAACCGGCGGCGTCGTATAGGTCGGCGACGACCTGCGTGGACGTGAAAGAGAGGACGACCTCAGCCGCGGTGCCGGAGGTAGAGAAGGCAAACCACCTGCTCTTCGACGCGGGCATCGTGTCGATGGCGTAGATCATGGCGACGAGGTAGCCGTTCGTGGCGCTCGTGTATGCCGGTACGGGGCCCTGCATGACGGCGGCCGTCCCGATGGAGGGGAGGGCGTCGGAGCCGGGGCAGGAGTCATCTGACGCGAACGAGAAGTCGTCGACCGACAGTGGCACACACCCAGTGATCGGCGAGTAGGCATGGGTGGCTTCCGTGCCGTCTTCGAGGGGCCAGTACGCCACCGGGCCCACCGTGGGAAGGCGGCGGCGCAGCGTGCTGGCGAGTGGCTTGGCGCCCTGGCCGAGGCGGCGCAGGATCCCCGCCGCATCGATGGGCGCGGTGACGTCGTGGCCGCTGGCGCCCCAGCGGGGGGCCCAAGACGAGGCCTCCAGCTCGGCGCGGATCCGACGGTCGGTGACTTCGGCGCCGTTCGCGACGGTCCAGGCCCGGCCTGCCGCATCCGCGAACGACGTGGTGCCGGAAGCCTGCGCGGTGAAGACGGGGTTGGCGACCGCCGAGCCGCTGATCCCGTTGCGGATCTCCACGGCGTGGAACTGCCTGGAGACAGGCGCGTAGCTGGTTACGGCGAAGTCGCCGACCTCGACCCCTGTTGTGGAGTTGAAGATCGACGTCACTCCGGAGCCGGTGACCGTATTGCCGAGCTGCGTCCAGGGCCCCGCCATGGTGGGCGCCGTGTAGAACACGACCGTCCAGCCGCCGGAGCCGTTGTTGACGTCGAGGGTGACGCGTACGGCCCCGCGCTGGCCGGGGGCGAACGGCGTGTACTGGGTTGCGACGGCTGCAACCGTGTTCGTGCCGTCGGGCGACCACGCGAAGTAGAGGCCGCTGCCAAGCTGAAGGAACACCCACGACCGCTGACCCGCGGCCCCGTACTTTCCGACGAACTCCCAGGCGGCGCCTGTGTGAGTGCCCTCCCAGGCGGATGGGGTGACGTCCACTCGGATGTCTATGTCTCCGGTGATGTCGAGCGCGGCCGTGTCGGGGGTGGTGGCGCGGCCCTGCGTGCCGCTGGGGATGACGAGGGCGACGGGTGCACCCCCGTGCGTGATCCGCACGGGGGTGTTGCGCCCCAGCTGTCCGTAGTAGGGGCTGTTCGGGTTTCGGTTGGAGTACGTCCCCGTCGGATTGCGCAGGCCCAGGGAGGCTGCGGCAGGGTCCGTACGGGCGCCCTCGCCGCGACGGCCCCAGCTGTACCGGATAGCACGGTCGTTGAGGACGTCGTTGGTGACGTCCGTCCAGGTTCCGGCGATCCGGAGCTCCACCCGGGCATCAGGCACGGCCATGCGGTCCTCCTCAGTTCTCTCCGAATGCGGTCTGGACGCTGCCGCGGCCGACGGTGGCGGTGATTTCCCGGATGAGCCGGGTCATGGACTCCGGGCCGTCGACGGTCACCCGGACATTCACCGGAACGCCGCCCCCGGCCATGCCGCCGCTCGCGCCCATGGGCCCGAGCGCCATTCCGGGCAGGGCGCCGGTGAGGCCGCCGAGCTGCTGTTGAAGCGCCGGTGTCTGCGCGGCGATACCGCGCTGGAAGCCCTCGATCAGGGAGCGGCCGGCGGGAGTGAGGATCTTCGCGTCGACCGCGGCCGGGCCCTTCCAGTCCGGCAGCATCCCCGTGAGCGTGCTGAGGGTGGACCGGACTCGCCCGAACTGGGCTCGGATGCCATCGATAAAGCCGCTGATCAGGCGCGAGCCCGCGTTCCACAACAGGGAGCCGAGGTCGCCGAGAGCGTTCCTGGCCATGGCCGGCAGCTCCCGGACCCGGGCAACGGCCTCGTCCCGCTTCTGGCGGAGGCTGTCGACCATCCGGCCGCCGGCCTCCGATACACGGGACCAGAGCGCCCCGGCGAGCCCGGCGAGCGCTTCGGACGCGCGGGCGGGCAGGTCGCGGAACATGCGGATCCAGGAGTCGATGATCCCGGACACCATGCGCTTTGCGGCTTCCCAGGCGCCGGAGAAGTCTCCGGCGAGGACCGCGGCGATCATCTGGAACGCGGGGACGACCACGCCCGAGATGACGGCCGCCAGCTCGTCACCCAACACGCCAGCCAGCTTCGCCACGAGTTCGATGATGGGGATCAGGATCGGCGTCATCTTGGTGAGGATGTCCGCGACGAGCAGGATCAACTGCGTGATGACCGGGGCCAGTGCGACGAGCAGCGTCGCGAAGGTCTGCGCGAGCTGAGCCACGAGCGGAGCGAACGCGGCGGCCTGCGCGGACAGGATCGGGAAGATGGCCTGCACCAGCACCATCAGCGCGTCGACGATCGGCTGGATGACCGGGATCAGCGCGGCGAGGATCGGGGCGAGCGCCGACATCAGGATCTGCGCGAACTGGGCGACCAGCGGCGCCAGCGCCTTGAAGATGCCCGCCACCAGGGTCAGCAGCGGGGTCAGCGCGGGCAGGAGCTGCGCGATCAGCGAGCCGATGACGGGCAGCAGGGGAGAGATCGCGTCGAGGAAGGCGCCCACCGCGCCGGCGGCCGCCGCCAGGACGGGCCCGAGGGCGGTGATGATGGGCCCCAGTGCTGCACCCAGCATGGTGATGAGCCGCTGGATCGGCGGCCCGAGGGCCGTGAACACGGGCGCGATGCCCTGGAGTGCCATGACGAGGAGCGGGCCCACCGTGCTGGCGAGCGTCGCCATCGTCTGGAAGATGGCCTGCAAGCCGGATTGGACGGCCGGGCTGGCGAACGCTGTCTTCAGGGAGCCCGTGATCTGCTGGAGGACCCCGAGGAAGCCGCCACCGGACACCTGCGCAGCGCCGAAGATCGAGCCGATGATCGACCCGACGTTGCCGAGGATGGCCCCGAGCTGACCGATCGTTGCGATCGCCGTCTCGATGGCCCGCTGCACGCCACCGTCATGGAAGGCCTTCGAGAACCGCTCCGAGAACCGTTCGAGCGCACTGCCAGCGCCAGCCGTGACCCGAGCGAACGCAGGCCCGGCCGCCGCAGCCACCTGCGTCAGCGCGCCGAGGAAGATGGCCGGGGCGCCCGCCAGGTTGTAGAGCCCGGCGTTGGCGCCGCTGATGGCGCGGCCGAGGGTCCCGGACGTCGACAGGCCGATAGCGGCGTTCCCGACGTTCTTGGCCATCAAGTTGAGGGCGCCAGCGCTGTTGGTCAGCCCGGTCTTGAGGATGGGCAGCGTGCTCGTGCCCATCTCGCGGAGGATGCCGTCCAGGCCCTGGAACAGCTGCTCCTGCACGGACTGCTGGAGGGCCTTGAACTCGGGCTGAAGGGTACGGACCTCGCGCGCGAAGGCCTGCGCGGAGGGCGTCAGCTTCTTCAGCGCCTCCTCAAACGCTGCCGGGGTGCTCGGGTCCATGGCGGCCTTGACCGCGTCCCCAACACCCTTCATGCCGAGCTTGAGTGCCTGCGACGCCAGGACCACCGCGAACAGACCCGTCGCGGCCAGGCCGGCCGCCGGAGCGATCTGCGCCACGGTCGAGGCCAGTCCCGCCAGCAGGGGCGCGGCAGCGCCGAGCATCGCGGCGATCTTTCCAACGGACAGGGCCACCCCGCCGAGGCCGCCCGCCATACCCACGATCCGGCCGAGCCCCAGGTGGAAGGACCGCCCTGACCGCTCGGCCTCGGCGAACCCCATGCTGATGCGCTCGGCGAGGGTGGCGAACGTGCCGTCCAGGCGCCGGAGGCGGCCCTCGGCGTCCTGCGTGAATCCCCTCAGGCGCAGCTCGGCAGAGTTGAGGCCGGCCCGCATCCCAGAGTCGTCGGCGTCGATGTTCGCGACGAGTTCGCCCACGGTGAGCGCCATGAATGCCACCTCCGGGCTGTGGTCAGCCGCGGAGTGCGGCGCGGATCTCGTCTGGGTCGTCGATCACTGCGATCTCGTCGCCCGCGACCCGTCGGAACATGGCCTCGGCAGAGAGCCCGGAGAGCAGGGTGTAGAAGCGGCGGCCAGTCAGGTCCGCTATCGCTTGCGGGCCGAGCTGGTACTCACGGAGGAAGTCGCTTTCGACCGCCCACCAGTAGCGGCGGACCGCTGCCTCCGTGCGGCTCGGTTCGGCGGTGCCGCCAGGGCTTTTCCCTCTTCGCCCTTGCGGACGGCGTCCAAGGCCTGCTCGAAGCTGAAGTCTGCGCGGCCGGTGGCCTGCGCGATGCCCCACGTGAGGATCACCTGGAACTCGAAGGCGCCGATGCCGGCCTCTTCCCAGGCCCCGTAGACGTCCTGGCCGAAGAGCAGCGCGACGAGCTCGGCGATGTGCTCCTCGTCCCCCGAGTCCTGGAGCTCCTCGATCCGCCGGCGCAGCCGCATGGGCATGTCGCCCGGCACCGGGACTTCGATGTCACGGATGACGGTCGTACGGCTGCCGGTGACCTCGCTCCAGAACGCATCCCAGGACTGCTCTGCGGCCGCAACTGTCTTGCGGGCCGTCACGGCTTGGCCGCAGTGGTCGACGGGCCGCTGCGCGTGAACGTCGCCGACCAGCTGACGACGTCGTTGTTGCCGCCGCCCTGCTCGCCGAGAGTGACGCGGGCCTGCGCCCACACGACCCATGTGGTGTCGGTGGTGTGCGCGTACCGGAAGCCGCTGAGGGAGTTCAGCCCCAGCCGCTCGTTGAGCCCTTCGACGAGGGCCTGACCAGGGTCAAGCGCGCCGGTCGCGGGGTCCCGCAGGCGGAAGCCTTCCAGTTGCATCGTCTTGCCGATCTCCATCTTCTGTGATTCGGCCTGACCCGCCGACCCGAACGTCGTCGTCGGGGTGACCTCCTCCTCCTCGCCCTTCGTGAAGGTGGTGATCGCGCCGGGCGCGATGCTCACCCACGTGCCGGGGCTGGCGTAGTTCTCGATCTGGAACACGACGTCGCGTGCGTTGTACTTCTGCACTGCCATGGCTTTCTCCTCCGGGCATGGCGAGGAGCCCGCCGGCACTGCCGGCGGGCTGGAAGGAAGGGGGTCAGACGCGGTGCGCGGTCACGGACCGGACGTGCAGCCGCAGGTTGACGACGTGCTCGTGGCGCCGGTTCTCGTCGGCCCCGAGGGAGGCGGCCGCGTGGGTGGCGCGGGCCAGAATCAGGCCGGTGCCGTCCGGGAGGACGGTCTCGCCGAGACCGTGCAGCTCCGAGCGGATGGACTGCGCCAGCGTGCGGGACACCCGCGGGTCTGTCGTGCCTCGCACGCGGACTTGGACGGGCACGTCGTCGTAGCCCAGCCGGGTATCCGCCTCGCCGCCGTCGTCGTAGATGGTGAGCACGATGCAGGTGTCGGGGGTGCTGGGCAGTGCTTCGATGAAAATGTTTCCGGTCGCGCCGGTGGGGTCGTAGGTGCCGTGCCCGCGGGCGGCAAGGTAGCGGGCGAGGCCGTCGAGGAGGTCAGCCACGCAGCCACCTCCGCAGGGACACCCGCATCAGCTCGCGGGTCGTCTCCACCGACCGCATGAGCGCCTTCTCCAGGTACTTGGCCTCTCGGCCCGGGGCGTGGCGCCAGGTGAGTTCCTCGTGCTGGCGGCGGGCGTACACGGTGTCGTAGCTGACGGTGCCCTCCAGCCCGTCGCGGGTGACGCGGCCGGAGCGCTCCAGGGTCCCCTCGTCCAGCGGTACCAGCTTGTTGGACTCCGTGAGGACATGCTCCAGGCTCTTCTGCACCCCCTCCTCGGCGAGGCGCCGGCCGCGGCCGCCCCACATCCGGTCACCGTCCCACCGCATCGTGACGCGCTGGCTCATGTGAGGGTCACCTCCCGGTGGTCGGGTGTGGGCAGGCCGCCGCCGTCGTGGAGCGCGCTGGTGATGACGGAGGCGACCCGGCCGGAGGGGCCGGTGAGTCGGGACTCCGGCGGACAGTCCTGGGTGGGAAGGAGGTAGACCGTGGTCGACGCGGTGACCTCCTCGCCCGCCTTGTCGCGGACGGTGCGGATCTTCTCCTCCACGAACGCGCGCGCAGTGACCGCGGGCCCGTACTTCGGCCCGTACGCGGTGTCGCCCAGGTAGGGCTCGATCGTCACCGTGTGCCGGAGCAGCCAGCCCGGAATCACGCTCACCACGCCACCGCCCCAAGCTGCCACCGATCCGGAGCCAGGTCCGGGCTGCGCAGCGCATCCCACACTGCGGGAGCAATCTGCCGGCCCGGGGCATCGTCGCCGGACACCGAGGTGACTGAGCGGCCAAGCTGGACGGAGCCGATCGACACGTTGCCCCAGCCGACTCCGGCCGCCCCGGTGACGTCTCCGACCTCCACACCCCACTGGACCTGGGCGCACACGGCGCGGGCGATGGCCGCTGCAACGATGCTGTCGGACGGGAGACCGGCGTCGTCCACGGCGTACGCGCAGAGACGAAGGACCTGGCTGTCGAGGAATTCGGAGGCCCTCGCGAGCCGGTACTGGATGTCGGCGGGGGCCGCCGCGTAGGTGTACTCCTCGTACTGCTCGGCGGTGGCGTACACGCGCATGACGCCTCCTAAGCGGAGCAGCCGACGATAACCACGTCGTAGGTGACCGACGATCCGGCCGCCGAGTTGGCCACCTTGAGGATGTCGCCGGTCCCTGCGGTGACCGCGTAGCCGGTGGCATCCGCCGCCCCCGCGAAGAACCCGCAGGCCGCGCCGGGGCGGAGCGTGACGGTACCGGTTGCGTTGAGCATCGTCGCCCAGGGGTTGGTGCCAGCCCCGATCACCACGTTGTTGGTGTTCGCGGCGGACGCGGCGACGAACAGGCCCTTGACCCTGGCGAACGTGAGGACGGTTCCGAACACGTCCGTCAGGACGGCGGCCAGGTCGAGATCCTCGGTCGCGGACGCGGCCAGAGTCCGGGTGTCGTGGAACACCCTGTCGGCCAGGCCGGCGCCGGTACCGGAGTCCAGGTGTGCGGCCCAAACCTTGGCGAGCGGGTCGGACGATGTGGTGAGGTCGTTGGCCTTGGTCTGGAGGACCGAGGTGGTGAGCGAAAAGTCGCTGATCACGGGCATCAGGAGCCCTCCTTGCCCTTGCTACGGGTGGTCTTCTTGGGCTCCTCGACGACGCGCCAGCCGGACGCCGGATCCTCGGCGAGCGCCGCGTAGGCGGTCTCCTCCTCGGATCCGGGCAGGGTCTGTACGCGGTCGGCAACGTGGCCGCCGACCGCTCGCTGGTAGATGGTCACACCCATCACACCTTCAGGCCGGTCATGGCAGCGTGGGCGCGCTCGTTGCCGTACTCCAGGCCGATCTCGCCGTACAGCTGGACCTCGTCGGAGGCGCCCGTCTTGGCCAGGGGCTCCTCGAACATGACGCCCTTGCCCGGCACGTTGAGGAAGACGGGGGAGCACTGCTCCAGGGAGACGACCGTGATCGTGTCCTGCGGGGCGTGGCGGTCCATCATCACGTTGAGCGTGCCGAAGTCAGTGATGATCGTGTCGACGGCGACACCGCCGACGGTCCGGCTGGTCTCCTGGAACTGGCCGTACGCCGAGGCGAACGCCTTGGTCAGGGCCCGGCGCTGCGCCGAGTTGACCAGCAGCGTCGCGGTCTCCTGCTCGGAGATGCCGCCGTTGTCGTAGGCGAGCTGGAGCAGGTCCGAAACGTGGTCCGGGGTCAGCGCGGTCGCCCACGGCTTGACGTAAGCGATGCCCGTGACGGTGCCCAGGGTGATCGCGGCGCCGCCGCTGGAGGTCGACACCTTGAAGGTGTTCACGTCGATCTGGTCGACGAAGTAGATCCGGCCAGCGGTGATGCCGGTCGCGGTGCTGGTGTTCGTGAACACGATCTTGTCACCGTCGACGAGGCCGTGAGCGGTCGAGGTGACCGTGTCGGTGGCCGCGGTCGCACCGGTGACCGTGGTCGCCTTCGCGATGCGGTTCGTGGTGATCGCGGCGAGGAGGCCGCGGGTCTTGCGCGCGGTGGCGTTCGTCGTCGGGTTGGAGAACGAGCCGTTGATGAACGAGTAGTTCACGTCCAGTGCGATGGACTTGAGGGCCTGGGCGACCTGCCAGTCCAGCTCATTGCTGACCGGGTTGGAGCCGTCCACGCTCCGGAACGGCGCCGCACCCGGGGTGGCGAGCATCCCCATGGTGGCCTGCTTGGTGTAGCTGACCGACACCTTCTCCTGGTGGACCTGCACGACGTTCCGGGCGTTCGCGCGGATGCGTTCCTCGGCGGTCGGCGCGGTCGCTCCTTCCACGCGGGTGCGCTGGGACGGGTCGCGCAGGTCGTAGGTCTGCCACTCGAACTCGGTGCCGGTCGTCATCCGGCCGCCGGTCAGGCCGCCGATCGCGGACAGGAACGGCGTGTCGGCCGGCGTCAGGGCGAAAAGTTCGCCCGCGTAGTTGGGAAGGTCGAACGTGGTCGCCAGTCCGGTGATACCGGCCATGGGGTCCTCCAGTCAGGGGGTTACGTCTGCGCGGCGCGTTGCCGCTTGAGTCGGATGACGGTTGCGAAGTCCCGCCGTGCGGTCGCCTCGGCGATCTGCTTGTCGAGGGACGCGGGGGTCTCACCGCCGGCGCCGTGGTCCGCTCCGGACCGTCCGGGGCTGCGGGGGGCGAGCTTGGCGAGCTTCTTGACCGCGGCCTTGATGGCGTCGGTGTCGACCTCGCCGTCGGTGACGAACTTGCTGGTGTCGATGAGGTCGGTGGCCTCGCCGAGGTCGATTCCGGCGGCCGCTGTGGCGGCCCGGAACTCGGCGGCGGCCAGACGGACGGCGTACTCGGCGGCGGCGGCCGTGCGGCCGTTCTTCTCCGCGGCCGCTACGGCCTTCTCCTGGTCGGTCATCGCCTGCTCGCGCAGCTTGGCCAGCTCGTCAGAGGCGCCCTTGTTCTCCTTGGCGCGCTGCTCCCACTTGCGGGCCTCGACCTTCCAGTCCGTGTCGTCACCGCCGGGGGCGGGGGCGACCGGAGGTACGGACAGGGGTGTCGCGGGCGGGATCAGCGGGGTGACTTCGGGCGGACCGGCGGCGGGCGGAGGGGTACTCATGTGCTGCTCCCTTTTCGGGTGTGCCCGTGGCCGTGCGGCCGTGGGCGGGTGGGTCAGCGCGCGGAGCCGATCTGCTCGCGCGCAGGCTTACGGACGATGGCGTCGTGCGCGGCCACGTGTTCGCGGGCGGCGGCCTGCCATTCGCGGACCTTCGCGCGGGCCCGGGCCCGGGCTGTGTCGTCGATCGCTGCGGCCTCGGCGCGTTTCCAGCGGCGGATGTGCCGCTCGATCTCGCGTTGCCGCTGCGTGTGCTCGTAGGTGGTGCCAGGGGTCGCCACGTGCGGGGGGCGGGTGGTCACGCCAGGCAGGTACAGGCCCAAACTGTGACGGCAGTTGGGGTGGAAGAGGCCTGCCGCGCGGGCCTCCGTGAGGGACCCGGCAACGTGCACCGCAACGGTCTCCGTGCGGGCGAACAGGCCGCGGGGCTGGATCGCATGGTCGAGACGGACCGTGCGCGGTCCGGGCTCGCCCTGGAGGGCCAGGACTTCACCCTCCCAGGGCCGGCAGAGCGGGCACTCCAACGGCGCGTCGGAGACCATGACCAGCGCGGCGCCGACCTCGCCGAGGGCGTCAATGTGGCCCTCGATCGCGGCACGCGCGGTCACAGATCGCACGGACATCTCGGCGTACGCGGCCAGCTCCCACGAGCGGCCGCGGGAGTCGATGAAGCCGGTGACGCCGCGGCGGGCGAACTCGTTCAGGGCTCGCTGGGAGGCGTCCCGGCGGGACTGCCCCGTGAGGAGCTGCGCGCCGGCCGCTCGCGAGGTCACGCTCCGGTACACGTCCACAACGGCCCGGGTGATGCGCTGGTACAGCGGCCGGGTGTCCTCGGCGTACGACGCGGCGAGCCGGTCGACGGCGGGCGCGCCCGCCAGGATACGGCGGGCGTGGAGCTCCCGACCGATATCCAGTGCGCCGAGCTCGGCGACGGCGGCTTGCCGGCCCCGCCCGTACGCCGTGGCGAGGGCCTCGGCCACGGCGCCGTTGGCGTCGGTCTGGAGCGCGTTGGCGACTGTCTCGATGGCCTCGCGGAGGTCACCGATGGAGCGGAGTTTGACCTCGGCCCAGCGGGGGCTGTCGATTCCCTCGGCCAGGGCCTTTCGCAGGATCTCGATCAGGGCGAGCTCGGCGTCCTCGTACAGCACGGTGATGGCTGCGGCGAGGTCTTCGGCCATGGCGGGGGAGACGGGCATCAGTCCGCCTCCTCACCGCCTGCTCCGCCGAAGCTGGGCACCCCAGGGCCCTCAGCGCCGGTCATCATCGGGTCCGCGGTCACTCGCCCGGACTCGCCGAGGATCAGATCCACCTCGGCGGTCACCTGGGTGTCATCCCAGTCCGGATGCTGCATCCGTACCAGCGTGTCCGTGGACGCGGCCTCGGCACGCCGCAGCAGCTCGGCGGTGGTGGCCAGCTCGACCGGGCCCTCCGAGATGGAGTCCTGGAATTCGACGTCCGGCGGGGTCAGCTCCAGCCCGGCCACGCCGAACAGCGGGCCCACCTCCACCGCTAGGAGCGCGGCCGTGATGTCGGCGACCGCCGGTTTCCAGTACAGGGCCTTACGGGCACGGGTACCCATGCTGCGCCGGGAGCGGGCCCGGATCTCGGTCGCGGTGACCGCGGCTCCGTCGCCGGACTCCCCGAACGTGCTGGCGGAGTAGCCGGCCTGGCGCACGGCCTGCTCGATCAGCTCGGCGCAGGTGTCGCGGTGCTCGGCAACCCGGATGGCGAACTGCACGTCGGTGATGGGGTTGGGGTCGCCGGCGCGCGGGAGCATGTTCAGCCCGGCGTAGACCTCGCGGTCCTCGTCCCAGGCGGCGCCCTCTCCGGGGCCGCCGGACTGAAGCAGGGTGTTGGCGACGATGATGCGGCCCTTGCCCTGCCGGACGTCCCGCATCCACGAGGAGTACGTCTCGTCGAGCGCGTCGAGGATGCCCTCGATGCCCTGGTAGTCGGACTGCCCCCAGTACGCGGCGGACGGGATGTGCCTCCAGGCGCGCGCCGGGCGCACGTTGGGGATGTAGGCGGCGGTGAGGTGGTCGGGGGCGCCGGTGTCGATGCCGCCGTACGCGTCGACCATCGCGGCGAGGGGGGCGGTGGCTGGGTGGTCCTGGAGGGGAACGGCCCGGCCGAGGCTGCCCGTGCCGCCCTCATACAGCCCGTGGTAGATGACGCCCTTCTCGTGGCGTTCCAGGTGCCGCCACACGCGCCGGTCGTTCGGGTCGCCGGAGTCGAGGAGTGTCCAGAACGTGACGGCGCGCAGACGCCCGTACGTGAACTCGGGAACGGCGCAGTCCGCGGCGACCGGGGCGATCCACGGCCGGTCGGCAACATCCTCGTCCCACACGATCCGCAGGTACGACCCGCCGAGCGCGGCACCCAGCTCGCCAGCCTCCAGCAGAGTCGGGTGGAGGCCCTTCTCGACCAGCTCATCCAGGCGGGACTGGGTGGTCTCGTTCTCGCTGCTGAGCTTGGGGGGCTCGGAGAACAGCAGCTCGGATGACGTGCGGGCGATGTCCCCGGCGAGGGGGACGTGCAGCTTGGTGCGCTTCTGCCCGGCGGTGGTGGGGTTGCCCCAGAACCAGCGGGCGAGACGGCCGCGGACGCCGGTGGCGTACTGGGCGGGCCGGTCGGTGCCGCGGTAGCCGCGGCCTTCGTAGCGCTGCTCCAGGCGGTCGGGGTCGGCGGAGAACCAGGCGTCCCAGTCGGCGAGCGCGGTCTGGACGCGCGCGTCGGTGGGCGGCCAGACCTGGTCAGAGGTGGGCAGGGGCATCAGGCCACCTCCATCAGGGTCGGGATGTGCGGCCGCCACAGGGCCTCGGTCGTACGGACGCCGTACCGCAGCGCATCGCACGAGTGGTCGTCGAGCTTGATCGGGGCGTCTTCGCCCTTCTCGGCCTTCTCGTCGTCCCAGGAGTAGCCGGGGATCTCCTCGATCAGGCCCCGCGCGGACGCGTGGATCCTCAGCCGGTCCCCGGCGAGCAGGGAGCCGACCGTGCGGATCCCGTCCAGGACCGTGTTGTCGGCCGGCATGACGCCGGACACGCCGTCGCGGTGGAGCTGTTCGATGTACGAGGCTGCTGACGGGTCCACGATGGTCCACTCCGGCCGGATCCCGAGCACGTTGGTGCCGGGGTGGGGGACGGCCTGGAGCCAGGCGCGGCGGGCCGCGGAGTACTCGGCGTCGGTCTTCTTCCGGCGCTGGGCGCGGGAGTCCCACCGGTACTCGGAGGCCACGTACAGGCGCTGGTCGACGCCGAGCCCGATGAGCAGGTCGGCGTACGGGTTGGTGGTGCCGTAGTCGATGGCGTCGCACAGCCAGCGGGTGATGTGCGGGACCTCGGCGACGACGTGGCGTTCCTCGTCGAACGCGTCGTAGATCGCGCCTTCGGCCTGCACCCAGTGCCCGAGGATGTTCCGCCGGTAGAACAGGCCGGTGTAGGTGGCCTTCAGGGCGGCGACGTACTCGGGGTCGAGGAACGGATTGTCGTCGAGGACGAAGTGCCAGGACGCGAGGCGGGTGGCTGCGGCCCGCTTGAGGTAGTCGCGCTTCACCCAGTGCCCGGGGTTGTCCGGGTTCGTCGTGGCGAAGATCTGCGCCCCGGGGACGGAGCAGCGGGCGACGAGCTGGTCGAAGAACGTCTTGGGGAGGGTGGTGAGCTCGTCGACGTACGCGCCAGCGCAGGTCATGCCTCGGACTTTGGGTTCGGCCTTGGCGTCGTTCGCGCCGAGGACGTGCACGGTCCGGCCGAGGATCGTCGCCATGGGGGCGCCGTTGTTCGCCCGGGTCTGGGAGGCGAGTTCCCCGAACAGGTCGGGGTTCATCAGGGGCGCGATGATGTTGCGGTAGAGGCTGTCGCGGGTCCGGCCGACCATGACGAGTTCCCCGCCGCGTGGCGCGGACGCCACGTAGATCAGCCAGCGGAGCAGGGACGCGATCGTCTTCCCGGAGCGGACCGAGCCTTCCCACAGGTTGATGCGGGCGTCGGCCTGGACGATCGAAAGGATCTGCTTACGGGACAGGGGCAGGGCATCAAGGAGACTCACCGTCCGTCGCCTCCTCGGCCTGGTCCTCCTTCGCGACCTCGGCCAGGCCCTGGAACAGCTTGCCAAGCATCGACCGGGCGTCGGCCGCGCCGGACTCCTCGGCCGGCGGGACGAGCCGGACGGACTGGGCGGCGGCGGCCGCGGCGGCGGCCATCAGGGCGCGCTTGTCGGCGGCGAGGGGCTCGGGGATGTCCCGGGAGTTGTAGGTGTGGTCCTTCCCGCCGAAGGAGTGGATCGTGGCGGGCTCCCACACCTGCGCGGACAGCCGCAGCGCGTCATCGGTGAGGGCCTCGGCCAAAATGACCCGCTTCTCCTCCAGATCTGCCTTCCGGGCGCGGGTGGCTTCCTCGGTCGCGGTCCGGTCGAAGGACAGGTGGAGGCGAGCGGCGTAGATGCTGATCGTGCGGAGGCCGCGGCCCATCTCGCGGGCGATCGCGTTCCGTCCGAGGCCCTGCGCATGGAGCCGCTTCAGGGTCTCGATCTCCTCGTCGGTGACGCGGCCGCCGGGGCTGAACTGGTTGGCGCCCATCTCGGCCATGGCGGTCACCTCCCGGGGGGGGGGCCCGCCGTCCGGGGCGTCTACCGCGCGCCCTCGTGCGCGGGAGCCTGCCGGACGGCGGACGTGTTGGGGTCAGCAGCCGTCGTACCGCCAGGTGCCGGCCTCGCGCGCCCAGGGCTGGCTGCTCTGGTTGAGCTTGGGCACCGAGTACGTGTAGGAGACGCGGGCCATGTCGCCGGCGAGCTGGTCGATGGTGAGCGTTTGGATTTCCTGCTTGCCGTAGGCCTTGGCCGAGGTGTCGACGACGATCGCGAACACGTCGGCGTCGCCTGCCTTTTCCTGGCAGCGCTTTGACAGGGTGGCGTAGGCGGTGGCGCCGTCGGGCTTGAAGTAGGCGTCGCTGTAGGCGCGTACGGCCTTCTCCAGGTCGGCGCGGGCGGGGTCCACCTTGGGGGCGGGGGTGGCGCTGCTGCCGGCGGGCGCCGGGGCGGGGTCGTCGGTCTTGGCGGGGGCCGGGTCGGTGGAGCAGCCGGTGAGGGCGAGGAGCCCGGCGGCGGTGAGGAGGGTGATGGTGTGGTGTGTGCGCATCGCGCCACTCTGTCGGGGCGCGGGATGCTGTGGGGTGGCTGTGACCGGTCTGTGACGCGGGAAAGCCCCGCGCGGTGGCGGGGCTTCAGTGTCCGGGCACGCCGGAGATGGCCCCAGGATGGGGCACGGGCGCCGGTTTTGCAACTAGGTGCAGAAGAGCCCCGCCGCGCGGGGGGCGAACGGCGGGGCTCCTCCGGTGGTGGCCCCACCGTCAGCGGTGCTCACGCTACGCCCGGGATGGCTGGAACAACACCCCTCAGGCGTGGCCGGTTTCAGGTCTTCGGAGTGCCCGGGACGGGCTTCGGCTGGCTCGGGTAGTGGCCGCCGCGGGACGCGCTGTACGTCGTCTGGTGGTCCTTCAGGCGGGGGTCGCCGGCCGGGGGCTTGGGCGGGCGCAGTGCCATGATGGCGGTCCTGTCTCTCGTGAGGGATGGGTGTCCGGGGCGGCCGGTCAGCTGCCAGGCGGCGGCCGCCCCGGGGTCAGACCTTGTACGCGCGGCGCTCGGTCGGAACGCGGACGACGGCGCCGCTCTGGCCGATGGGCTCTACACGCAACCCCTCTCGGGGTTCGTCGGGCGCCGCGTTGTTGGTGTTGGTGTTGGCCGGTGAGCTGCACAAACAACCCCCAGAAGGGGCGGCCTTCCCAACGCTCGGAAGGGGCGGCACATCGGTGTGGTGTACGCCGGGCCCATTGCGGCCGCCGGCGCGGACCCCTGGCCGCCACGGGATCCCCGCCTCGACGAGGAGCGCGCGGACGACCTTGGTGTCCGGGAGCTTGGCAGCCTCTTGAAGCTGGGTAAGGCGGACGTGTTCACCGCCCGCGGCCAAGCCCTGGAGGACGGCGACGATGTCGACGGGCTCCTCGTCCTGCTCCCCGCCCGCAGCGCGGCGTCCGGCCGCCCACGCGCGGGCCCTGCGCACGCCGGACGCGGCGAGGAGTCCAGTCACGAAGTAGGCGGTCTCCGGTACGGCGTAGGCCACGCCCCCCGCGCCAGCAAGGGCGACGGCGAGGACACAGCCACCCGCAACTCGGTTGCCACCCTCCCCCACCTCATCGACGTCCGGGGCCTGCTCGGCGGCGGTCACGACACGATCCCCGTCAGCCAGACCCCGGCCACGTTCACGGCGGACGCCAGAGGGACTGCGGCGTACCGGGCGACGCCGGCGGAGAGGCCCATGCCGATGCCGGACAGCCAGCCGCGCAGCTTGGAGCCCTTGGCGCCCTTCTTGCGGCGGGCGATGAAGCCGCCGAGGACGAGCACGGTCATGAACAGGCCGCCCTGGGTGAGGGGTGCGGCCTCGGAGCCGGGTGCTGTGCCGGTGCTGGCTCCGACGCCGAAGACGAGGAGTCCGTCTCCGAACGTGTTGAGGCCCCACAGGGCGGTGTCGCCGGCCCAGCCGACGACTCCGCCGACGACCATCACGGTGAGGGCGCCGATGCCCCAGCAGAGGACGAAGGGCAGGAGGTCGCCGAGGTACTCCAGGGCGTTGGTTCGGAGGGTTTTCACGCCGGGGTACCAGACGGCGATCTCCCAGACGAGGAAGAGGAGGCCGACGAGGACGGCGCCGAGAGTGGGGTTCATGACGCGCTCCGGACCATCGTGCGGAGGTACCGGTTGACGGTCTCTTCGGAGGCGTTGGCGTCGGCCCGCTTCCGGACGTATCCGAGGACGAACTCCGGATTGCGGATCCCGCTGTCCACGGCGGTCCGGACCGCATCCTTGATGGTCATGGGTGCGGTGAGCTTCGACGCGGGCTCCTCGTCCGGACTGTCCGCGGACTCGTCCGGACGGTCCGGATTGGTGTCCGGACTGGTCCGGATCGGGGTCCGGGCCTCGATCCGGGCGAGGTGCCGGAGTTGTCCCTGGAGGGCGAGGCGGGCGCCGGCGCGGGCCTGCCGCTGGAGCAGCCAGGCTTGGGTGCGGGCGTCGAGGGGCCGGGAGTGGGCGCGGAGGACGAGCGTCCAGCCCGCCTTGGCGAGGGCGGAGATCGCGGCGGCGGCGAGGCCGACGGTGAGGGAGTCCTCCAGCCAGCCGTGGGCGCCGACGGCGAGCATGGCGATACCGAGCGCGGCGTGCCCGGCGCGGCGCGGGAGGGTGGCGCGCGCGGGGTCGTAGCGGGCGAGCCACTCCAAAATCATGCAGTTGATCCACACGAGGTCGAAGGCGATCGCGGCCGAGTAGGCGACGCCAACGGCCGCGGCGCGGGCGAGGAGGTCGCCGGCGCTGGCGGTGGACCAGACGACGGACGCCAGGACGAGGGCTGCGGTGGACGCGGTGACGGCGTTCAGTGCGATGTGGTCCCAGTCCCGCGGGGGGAGGGGCACGGCGACGGTGTAGGTCTCCTCGACCAGTTCGGTCTCTCCGTCGATGGTGTGGGCGACCTGGCGGGTGCGGGTCTCAGTGCGGGTGCGCACAGGGTGCTCCGGGGCGGTGGGGCCGGGCGCGCGAGGGCGGGCCCGGCCGGCTGGTGAGGGGTCAGGCTCGGACGGCGGCACGGAGGCGCAGCGCGTACTCGCCGCGGGTCTCCGAGGCGTACGGGACCGGCATCGTGGCGAGGAGGCTGCGGAGGAGCTCGGCGGCACGGTCGGAGTCCATGGCGTTGCCCGCGATGCTCTTCGCGGAGGCGAGGTACAGCCGCGAGGCTTCGCGGATCGAGTCCATGGGGCGGGCTTCGGTGAGGTAGTCGGCGACCTCGGTGACGAGCTTGCGCACGGTGTCGTCGGCCTGGGCGCGGCGGAGGGCTTCTTCGGCCTGCTGCTGGGCGCTCACCGGGCACCGGCCAGGATGTGCAGCAGCGCGACGGCGGCCGGGGCGCCGGTGGTGCGGGCGGCCTCGACGAGGCTGTCGACGGGGGCGTCGACGGCGCTGATGATGGCGCGGACGGTGGTGGGGAAGTGCTCGTCGGACGGCTGGACAGCGAGGCCGAGCATGGCCGCGACGTCGCAGCCGCGGCGCATGCGGAAGGCGTCGGCCCTGTTGGCGGCCTCAAAGCCGCGGCCGAACGGCCGGTCGTAGCCCATGGGCAGCCGGCGGCCGTCGATCTGGTCGATGTACTCCTGGGCGGCTTCGGCGGTGTAGCGGCGGAGGCCGGGGCTCATGCGGGCGAGCGCGGTGAGGGCGTGGGCCATCTGGCGCTGGGCGGGGCTGTTGGCGTGGTGCGGGTGGTCGGTACGGTGTCCCATGGCTGTCCAATCCTGTTCGCGCAGGTGGATGGCTGGCCCCGGCCAATGGCGTTCGCGCGCCGGCCGGGGCCAACTTGCTTTGTAGCTGGGCTACTTCCATGGAGCGTATGGGACCCATACACTCTTGGCAAGTAGCCCGCCCGAACGGAGAGGTGCGGCTGTGAGCGACGAGGAGGTACGGCGAGTGTCCGAAGCCCTTGACGCCGTGGAGCGGATCGCGGACCCAGAGGCGCGCGTCCGCGCGATGAGCCAGGCCATGGCCGAGCAGGTGAAGCGCACCGCGGCCTGGAAGGAGGAGCGCCGCGCCCTGGTACTCCAGCTGCGCGAGGAGAAGGTGTCGCTCCGGAAGATCGCCGAGCGGGTCGGTACGTCGCTGGGTACGGTGCAGGACATTCTGCGCGGGCACTCCGGATCGTGGAGCGCGCGCCCGAAGCCGCCGGCCGTCGAGTAGCCCCCGCAGGACGGAGCCCCCGGTCCCGGCGGATCGGGGGCCCTGTGCTGTCCGGACCTGTCCGGATGCGTCCGGGGTCGTCCGGCGGCAGGGTGGAGGCATGTCGGACCAGACGCAGATCATCGTGCATCCGGTGTCGCCGCAGGGCGGCCGGAAGGTGACCGCTCACGTCCACGGCGTCGACGCGGACCTCGGGCGGGCGCACACGCCTGCGGACGTGGTGGAGTTCCTGCGCCGGGCCGGGCTGGAGGATGTGGACCTGTCCGAGGACGGGCCGATCCGGTGGGAGGGCGGCGGCCCCGAGGTGTGGACCGCCGCCGAGTGACCTACGCGGCTATCGGCTCGGGCAGTGTCCAGCCGCGCGCGCAGTCCTCGCAGCGCGCCGACGGGGGGCGGCCGGCGCCGGTGGTGACGAGGATCCGGCCGGAGCAGAGCGGGCACGGTCGGGCTGCGGGTACGGCACGGGTGGTGAGGTCGAGGGCGGACGCGATCCGTCCGGCGCAACCTGCGGCGACCTGCTCGACGTGGTGCAGCTGGGCGGCGGACAGGGGTCGGAAGGGCCCGTCCTCGCCCTGGACGCGGGCGTGGAGCCACCCCGCGGCGTACTCGGCCGTCCGTAGCCCGACGTACCGCCAGCGCCGCGGGTCGGCCTGCTCGTCGTCGGCGCACTGGTTGCGCAGCGCCCGGTCGACTGGAGTCCAGCCGCGGGCCTCCCAGTCTGCCGGCGCATGGCTGATGGCGGGCCGGGTGATCTGGGGGGCGATCGTGTCGGCGAGGTGGACGAGGGTGGCTTCCACGAGTCGGGCGGTGTCGAGGATGCGCAGGGACACGGGGGCCGGCGTCTCCCCGATCTGCTGGGGGTCGCGCTCCAGGGCGCGGAGGGCTGCGGCTTCCTCCCGGTCGACCGTGTCGAGGGCGCGGATGAGGTCGGCCTTTCCGGCGGGCGGCCAGGTGTCGGCGCCGCGGCCGTCGAGCATGTCGTTGAGGTGGGGCCAGAGGATGCCGATGCGGGCGAGGTGGTGTGCGGCGGTGGGGCTGGTGGTCATCGTGTGCTCCGTGGGTGCGTCGCGGTACGGTGATCGCACCTGGGGGCGCATCCGGTCTGTGGCGGACGGTGGATGCGCCCCTCGCGCGTGCTCAGGCGGGCTCGTCCAGGGCGGTGCGGAGGGCGCGGGCGGCCTCGTGGATGTAGACGTGTCGGTCGCTCGGCATCTGTTCCCAGCACGTTCGGTCTCGCGGACGCGGGCGTTGGCGGCCTCGGCGCTGGCATAGAACGCGGCGTAGCCGTTGGTGACCTGTCGGAGCTGCTCCAGCTCGGCGTACAGCTGGTCGAGGGCGTCGCTGGTGATCGTGTCGACGGTGTGCCGGACGGGCTGCTCGGTCATCGCCAGTCCTTCCACGCGCGGTAGAGGGCGTACAGGCCTGTGAGGAGGCCGAGGGCGGACCAGGCGGCGACGATCGCGACGAGGTAGGGCGGGACGGTGACGGTCATCGGTGTCTCCGGTGTTGGTTGGTTCGGGCCCATGCGGGTGTGTGGCGGCGCGCTGCGAGGGCTCGGGCGCGGGCGGTGTGCTGGCGGCGGGCGCGGCGGTTTCCGGCGGCGAGGAAGATGCACAGCGGTACGACGGCAATGACCCATAGCGCGGGGCCGGCCAACGCCCAGCCGCTCACCGGGGGGCCTCGGGCGGCCAAGGCGAGGAGCGGATGGGCGCCGGGCTGCGCGGGGGCGGGTCGTGGCGGGTCCGCCAGGCGTGCAGGGTTTTGCGGGGCTGGGTAGCGAGGAGCCAGAGGAACAGCGGGAAGTAGATGGCCTCGCGCGCCCACCAGCGCCACTGTCGGCGGGTCAGCGGCGGTCGGTGGTAGTCGAGGCGGTCGGCCCAGTCCCAGAGGGCGGTCGCGGTATGACGGACGGGCTGGACGCGGCCGAGGATGTAGCCGACGAGCAGCGCGGCGAGGGCCAGCAGCGGGGCGGCCATCAGAGCCTGCTCGGGTGCGCGGCGATGTCGGCCTCGGCCATGGCACGCAAGCACGCGGCCTCCGGGTCCTCAGCCTTGCGGAGGGCGTCCGCGGTGATGCGGACGCCGGGCGGCAGGATGGCCGCGGCACGGGCGCGCTGCTCGGCGGCGATCGGCGCTCCGGCGAGGACGGCGGCCGGGTCGACGACGTGCTCGGTGACGTCCTGGCCGCCGAGGTCGACGCGGAGCCTGCCGGCCTGGCGGGCCATGTCGCGGAGACCTGCGATGACCTCCTCCAGCCGGTCGAGCGGGATGAACACGGCAGCATGCTCGGCCCGAGTGTTGGTGACGCTGAGCCAGACGTGCGGACCATCGGCGGTCGTGGCAATGTCGGCGCGGATGCGGCCACCAGCCCGGGGCCTGAACGTGAACGTCATGAGGGCGGGTCCTTCCGGTGGTGTGGGTGGTGTCCGGGCCGGCCGCCCCGGGAGGACGACCGGCAGGCGGAGGTCAGGCGGACGGGACGGCCAGGCCCACGGCGGCAGCGAGTGCCTTGTGCCCCTCGTCATCGGTGGAGCACAGGACCCGGCCGTCCTTCAGCACCTGCCACTCGGCACCTCGGACGATGTCGTGGGCTTCCTCGACGGAGCTGAAGTGGTGGACGAACTCGTCCTCGTCGAACTTGTAGCCGCAGACGGTGCAGGCGACGGTGATGCAGGTGTGCGTCCTGAAGCCGATGGGGAGGGTGGCGGATTGCTCGGGCATGTGGGCTTCTCCTTGTGCGCGCGGGACGGGGAACCGGATAGGCCGCGGTCAGGCGTCGGGCGCGTCGTGGTCGTCATCGCCAACGAGCGGGTACCCGGCGGTGCGGAGTCGGTCGGCGAGGTCGTTGCAGTCGATGCCGCCGACGTCGTTCGACTCGATGACGTAGTCGGTGACGATCTGCATGACGGGGGCGACGGCTTCGTAGGCGTGGTTGTTGAGGAGCTTGTTGGCCTCGTAGGAGTTGAGGCCGTGGCTTTCCGAGACGGGGTTCCAGGTGGGCCACATGAGGCGGCTGTAGGCGGCTGTGCGGGCGGGCTTGTCGGTCATGGGGTGCTCGCTTTCAGGCGGCGTCGGGGTGGCTGCCGGTGGTGGGGTCAGGCCGCGGCGGTCTGCCGGAACGGGCGGCGCCGGCGTCGGCCTGCGGCAATGCGGTTGGCTTCGCAGCGGGCGCGGTTGACTTCGCGGCAGGCGTCGCAGGGGTCTTCGCCGAGGGCGACGTGCGCGTGGTAGCCGATCATTGAGCCGCCGTGCGCCGCGTGTTCCGCGTCGAGGCGGGCCCGGCGTTCCCGCGTCAGCTGGGCGGCGCGTTTGGCCTCGCAGGGTTCGCAGGCTTCCTTGCGGCGCCGGTGCTGGAAGAACGAGGTTGGGCTGTCGCAGTCGACTGGTACGACGCTGCTGCGTCTCGGTGCGGCGGGCTTCACCCGGTCCGAACGCCGGGCCCGCTCGGTGAGGCCGCCCCAGATGCCGTGCGTGGGGCGCTGTTCCAGGGCGTACTGCTGGCACGGGACGAGCAGCGGGCAGCGCTCGCATAGGGCTACCGCGGTCTTCTGGTCCTTGCGGTCCGAGGAGAACCAGCGCTCCGGGTCCGTCTGGCAGGGGCGGGCGACGGGTGTGGCCATCCAGGCGGGGGTGGTCATGATGCGGTCCTCCACTGGAACGCGGCGAAGGTGAGCTCGTCGACGGCCTGGATGTGCAGGGAGATCCGGCCGCCCTTGACCACGGGGCCGATGCGCATGTCTGGCCCGACGACGCGGGTGTGGTCGTCGTCCTCCAACACGCCCGCGTCGACGAGCCCGTCGACCGCGGCCTTGAACGACGGGTAGAAGTTCGCCGGGTCGACGCGGTTGCGGCGGGCCGGGTGGAACACGCCGAGGATGTAGGCGCGCTGCATGACCGGACCGTCCCCGGCGGCGACGAGCGCGGCACGCATGGTCGGGTCTTCGGAGCAGGCTTCCTGTGCGGCGCCGCGGATGGCGCGGGTGAGGTCGCCACGGACGCGGTGGTGCACGCGGTCGTTCGCGTTGAGCAGGGCCAGGCCTGCGGGGAGGTGGATGGTGAAGTGCTGTTGTGTCACAGCAGGGCCTCCTGAACGGGCTGGGGTGGGCAGCGGTGGTCACGGAGCACGGGGTGCTTGTGGTGGGGGACGGTGAGCGGGTCGCGCCAGATGATGCGGCGGACACCGAGGGAGCTGGTGAGCAGCCGCCAGGTGAGGCGGCCCTCCAGCCGGGCCTGGATCTCTCCGGTCAGGTCGAGTGGCGTCGGGTCTGCGGTCACGTGGACTGCGGCGACCCGGCCGGCCCATGCGGTGAGGATCGGGGCCCGGCAGCGGGGGCAGGTGCGTGCGATCGCGTGGTCTGCGGCGGCTGCGATGCGTGCGGCGATGCCGGGATTCGTCATCGTCGGCCCGCCCTGTTGGTGACGATGTGTAGAGCAGGGGAGGGCTGCGGGGACTTGCGGGTACTAGTTCCGGTCGATCCGCTGCTATACGTGAAAACGTCTTTAGCGTTCTCTCTATACGTAAAGGTCAGAAAATAGTCCCCGCTAGTACCCGCTAGTACCCGCAGTGTGCCTTTAACCAGGCAGTTCTCAAGATCGAAAGTGCGGGGACTAGAGCCGGACGGCACCGCAGCTAGTCCCGCAACCCGCCGCGTAGTACCCGCAGTACCCGCGTCGGAGATGGCGGCGCCCGGGTTCGGCGCGCTGAACGCGCACTGCTCGGCGGGGCCAGTCCCGCTAGTACCCGCAAATGCGGGTACTGCGGGGACTACAAAATCCCAGTACCCGCAGCCTGATTGTCGACGGAGAGTGACACGAGCGGCCATGTCAGGCCCCCTCAGCAGGCGCGCCGACGGTGCCGTTCGGGTCCTGTTCCACGTGGTAGAACCAGGTCTTCTTGTGGCTGTCGTAGTCGCCGCGCAGGACCAGCTCGCCGAAGTACCGGCCGCGCCGGCTGGCCAGCATCATGCCCAGCCCCCGCGGGGTGGGCAGCGTCCCGTTGGCGCGGGTGACGAAAGTGCCGTTCCACGGATCCGGGAGACCGAACCCGGGCGCGGTCTGCGTGCTCTGCAACAGATCGGTGGCCGTCTTCGGCTCGGTCCCGTAGCGCTCATCCCACGCGGTGAGGAACGCGGCCCACGACGCGGCCTCCTCGTCCTGCTGCTCCAGCTGCGCCGTGTTCCCGAGGAATCCGCCGATCTCGTGGAACGCGAGGAACCCCCCGAGGCTGCGCGCCCACCGGCGGAACGACCGCATGGCGTACTCCCCTTTCGGGGCGCCGCCTACGATCCACGCGCGGGCCAGCAGCAGCAGACTGTGCAGCAGCTTGGCCCGATGGTCCGGGTCCTCCAGCCATTCGCCGAGGTCGGGGATCTGGAACCCGGTGCGCAGGTCGGGCCGGGCGCACTTCGGGTCGAGCTGGACCAGCACGGTGCGCTGCGCGAGGTCGCCGCCGAAGCGGATGTTGTTGCCGGTGACAAGCCACAGCCGGTCGTTGGTGAGCCGGGCCTGCTCGCTGCGGCCGAGTACCCGGTCGTCCCATGCAGGGCTCGTCAGCAGCTTGGCCAGGGTCGGGGCTTCGACGCTGTCCTGGTCGCCGACGTTGTCGAAGGTGACGACCGCACTGGTACCCATGAGGGCCGCAGTCACGGCCTTCCGCAGTTCGTCGTCATCGCTGACCCAGGGCCGGACGACCGCGCCGTACAGGGTGCCGATCACGTCGGCGAGCAGGGTCTTGCCGGAGCCCCGGTCCGAGGCGCTGATTGCGCCGAGGGGGATGAGGCCGCCGACGTACGGGCGGAGGATCGGCGAGACGAGCAGCGCCACGAAGTTCGCGCGGTCAGAGTCGGTCGCCCAAGGGAAGTCGCCGAGGACGTGGTCGAGGACGAACTCCAACGCGGCCGCGACCTGCTCGGCCGTGGGGGTGGCCGGGACCACGGGCAGTTCGGAGTGCGGCGCGTAGTAGAACGCGGTCGCCGCGTCGTACCCGGGGGTCTGGAGTACGGTGCCGTCCGGCCGGAGCACGGGCGCACCGACGAGGTTGACAAGCGGCTTGACCCCGGGCCAGTTCGTCTCGGTGAGCACGGCCTTGCAGATGGCCACGGCCGGGCTGGCCGGGACCTCGCCCGGCGGCTCGCCCTTCTTGCCGGCCTTCACGCGGTAGACGTCCGCGTGCCGGGCGAGGAGGCGGCGGAGACTGTCCGGGCCGATGCCCTGGATGGTGCTCTTCAGCATCTGCCGCTGCTCGGTGAGGACGTCGCCGCTGACCTCGGCCACCTGGACCAGCTCGCCGTTGCGGACGTACGAGTCCGGGATCGTGCCGTTGCACACCGCATCGGTGATGTGGATGATCGCGTCCGGGTCGTAGGAGATGTCCACGCCGTAGCGGGCGGGGATCTGCTGCGGCTGGGGTGCGAGCGCGGCCGTACCGTCGATGGCCGGCCGGGCGCTGGGGACCGCGGACAGGTGCCGGACCGGTTCCGCGGCGCGCTCCCCGAAGCCCTGGCGGCGGAGCTCGCGCGCGGCCGCGGAGTGGTCGCCGCTGTGGTTGAGCGCGGCGTAGGCCCCGAACTTCGTGTAGGGGCGTTCCGCGGTGAGCTCGGTGCTCGTAGTGAAGACGTACAGCCGGTCGCGGTCCATCGCCCGGCCGGTCGTGGCGCTCGGTTCCCGGCCGTCCTTCCCGGGGCGCTGCCAGTACGTGGTCGCCCCGGAGCGGAAGAGTGCCTTCCAGCCATGCGGGGTGAGGATGTCCGGCCAGGTGGCGCGGGCCTCGAAGTCGTCCCCCGGGGTGAGGCCACCCTCGACGCTGGCCGGGCGGTCGCCGCCGAAGAGGAACGCTGCGGCCTCATCGAGTTCCGGCGCGGCCTGCGCTGCGATGGCGACCGGCTCGTCGGCAGGGACGGTGTCGAGCATGCGGCACACCGCGTGCAGGGCCCGGTGCTCCTCGGCGGTGATCGTCGGAAGGGCCCCCGGTCCCCCGGAGAGGAGTTCGTACGGACGCCCGGACGCGTGCACGGCTCCGTGCGAGGGCGCGGTGACGACGAAGCCGCCCTCGCCGCGGGTCTCGATGAGGCCGCGCACGATCTTCTTGTGGGGGTGCTTGGCGAGGAGGTCGCGTTCCTGCTCGGTGAGTTCCTCGTCGCGGGCCAGGCGGTTGGCGAGCTTGGTGTTCCCGGGGGCGCCACCCTCGACTCGGTAGTGGAAGTGGAGGCCGCCGGATGGGCTTCGCTCCAGCCACCCGGTGGCGACGCGCTGCCACAGCTCGGCCATGCCGGAGTTGGCGAGGATCTCGACGAGCTGGGCGAGCACGCCCTCCTCGACGGCGCGGCCCTCCAGTTCGAGGAGTTCCAGGCCACCCGACACCGCACCGCAGACGACACCCACCCCCGGGTGCCCGTTGGCGAACAAGGCGCGCACCTGTTCTTCCGTGGCGCGCTCAGCTTGCGCTGCCTTCCAGTCGCCCTGGGGTCTTTTCGAGCCGTCCGCTCTGACGGCGACGACCGAGCAGCCGGCCGCGTGCAGCGCAAGCGCCGCGGCGAGCATGTCGGGTGCGGTGTCGCTCAAGATGGCTCCTTGTGCCGTGGTGCGTGTGCGGTCGGGTTCAGTGCCCCGGGCGGGAGTCGATCCCGCGCCCTCGCGGCTGGATGCCGGGGCGGTGGCGGGTCAGGGGGTGGCGAGCGGGAAGCCCCAGATGCTGCGGCCGTCCGGCAGGGTGATTTCCCAGGGGCCGCGGAACAGGCCGTATGCGGTCCACGTGCAGCCGCGCCCGGACCACTCCTCGTCGGTCTTGGCGGCGAGCGCGCCGAGGGTGCGGCCGATGCACTCCTGGCCGACGATGCTGTACGCCTCGACGGGCTCGCCCTTGCGGTCGCGGGGGTGCTCGGCCAGGGCCTGCTGGAAGTCGCGGCCGTTCGCGGAGTCGCCGCAGCTGGGGCAGCGGAACGCCCAGAGGGCGGGGTCGTCGCCGAACGCGGCCTGCGCCTCGGCGACGAGTTCCGGCTGGGTGAGCTTGCGGTGCGTGTTCGCGGTGAGGGTCATCTGCTTCTCCTGGTGAGGGCTGAGAGCTGGCCCGCCCGGGGCTGCGGAGCGGGAGGTCGGCGCAGCCCCGGACGGTGGCGGAGGGGCGGGGCTAGAACGGCGGCGGACTCAGCGGGGGCTGGGCCTGCTGGGCCGCGGCCTGCTGGGCCAGGAGCGCGACGATCGCCGGGTTCTGGACCGCGGACTGGAGCTGTTCCGCGGTCAGCCCGGGGACGACGTTGCCCGGGTTCCCGGGGACCATCGGCGGGTTCGCCGGGTACTGCTGCACTGGGGCGGCGGCCGCGGGCGGAGCGGCCGGGACGTGCTGCTGCGGCGCCGGTGCGGCGTACTGGGGTGCCGCGGTACCCGGGTCCGGGGTGAGCAGGGCGTTCGCCGCGGCCGGGGTGTACGTCGCCGAATACTGCTTCGGCGGGTCGAATCCGCGCTGCGTGGCCACCCCGTCGTGCGTGTACGTGACGGTGAGGGTGCCTCCCACCTCCAGGCCCTTGGCGCCGGCCGAGCGGACCGCGTCGGCGATCGCGTTCTTCATCACGCTCTTGACGAAGAGGCGCCGCTTGCCGTCGTCGTCCTCGATGGAGGGGTCGCGCTGGTCGGTCTGGACGGTGACGACGAGCTGCATCATCGGGTCGCCGTTGTTCCAGAACTTCTTGTCACCGGTCTTGATGTCGCGCTGCTGCTCGACCGTGGGGCGCTCGGTGATCCGTCCGCCGACTGAGGCGCCCGGCTGGGGGAATTTGGCGCTGGCCGCGCCGCCTCCGCCCATGAGGAAGTCGTCGGCGCTGGGGGCCTGGTAGGGCTGCTGGGTCATTTTCTTCTCGCTTCTGCTTTGGTGTTCAGGCGATGAGCGCTTCGAGCGAAGCGCCCGCGTTCGGGGTGGGGGCACCGGGGCATCCGGTGGCGAGGTCGTCGCTGCCGGGCTTTAGCCAGGGGCAGAACCGGCAGTTCGGCTTCTCGGGGATGGGGATCTGCGCCCAGTTCTCTGGGTGGAGATCGAGCTCCAGGGCTTGGGCTTGGTCGCGGATCCGGTCGAGGCGGGTGAGCGCGTCGAGGGCGATCTGCGGGTCGTAGGGCTCGGACCACACGTGGACCATGAGCTCGTGGTGTCGGCCGATGAAGGTCACGGCGACCCGGGCGGGCCGGTGCCCGCCGTTTTCTTGGCCGAGACCGTAGAGGTGGGCCTGGATGCGGTACTTCTCGCCGGGGCCCTGCCGCCGGTACTTGTCGTGGCTGCTCTTGCCGACGAGCTTCCAGTCGTTGTTGAGCATGGCGAGCCGGTCGTACAGGTCGGAGCTGCCCGCGAGCGTGCCGGCCTCGGTGTGGCCCTGCCGCACGGTGACGCGTTCTTCGATGCGGTACCGGGGCTGCCCGTCGGGCATCACGGTCTGCCGGGCCTCGAACTTCTCGGCCATCCACATGTGGAACCCGGTGCCGATGATCGCCGCGATCGGGTCCCGGGACGTGTTGGTCTCGGGCCAGTCGAGGATCTTGTAGGAGAGCTGCCGCTCGCACGGCTCGCCCACCTCGGAGGGTCCGATGGCGCGCTGCCGGGACCGGGCGCTGCCCGCGTCCGCGTCGATGATGAACTGCCCGATGCGCTGCGCGAGCAGCTCGCCGTACTCGTCGTTGCCGGTGGCGATCACGTCATGCACCACCCTGCGTCGCAGAGGCCGTCGGCCTCGTCGAACATGGGGAGCAGGTCGACGCCGTCGGGGATGGCCTCGCGGAGGGGCTTGCCGAAGCGGGTCAGGTAGACGTGGTCCTTGCCGAGGACGTCGCGGCGCTCGTTGAGAAGGTCTTCGAGCAGGCACGATTTCTCGAACAGGTCCGGCTCGTTGCGGCGCATGTCGTGCCAGGTCTCGGGCCGGTGGAACGGGCAGAAGTAGCAGCTGCTCTTGGGCGGGACCGGCAGGCCGGCGTCACGGATGATCCGCGCGCAGTCCGTCCGACGGAGGCCGAGGTCGAGGAGCGGGTAGACGATGTCCTCGTGCGGCTCGCAGTGACGCTTGTTCGCCCGGTGGATCTCGTCCACGCTGATGCCGATACCGATGGTGGCGGGGGCCTCCTTGGTGGCGCCCCGACGCTTCAGCTCTCGACCGATGACCTTGATCTTGAAGTCGGCCGTACAGGAGCGGGTGCCGGGTGCCCCGTTGGACATCCGCACCGGGATCGCCAGCGATCGTGAGCCCTCCTTGACGAGCTGGCCGTGCAGCGTGCGGGTCTCTCCGCTCCGGACCATTACGCGGTCCAGGAGGACCAGCTCGATGCCGTGCTCAGTGGCATACGGGCGGGCGTACTCGTCGAGGTAGCGGAGGGTGGCCGGGTGCTCGGAGTCGTCGCCAACGTTGGCCATCAGGAACGTCTTGAAGTCGATGCGGCCGGTCGCGGCGAGGACGAGCAGGGCGGTGGACTGGACGCCGCCGCCGTAGCTGACGGTTCGGATCACTTCGCCACCGCCGTCGGGGTGTACGGCTTGTCGGGGCGGCGCTGCTGCCAGCGAGCTCCGGCCAGCACCTGGTCGGAGTTGAGGCCGAGCACCTCGTCGAGCTGCTCCTGCAGGTGGTCGATGCGGCGCTGCTGCCGGGCGAGCGTGGCCTCATGGCTGGTGCGCTGCTCGGCGAGCTCGGCCCGGTACCGGGCGCAGGCCCTGGCGAGCCGCTCGCGGCGATCCGCTGTGGGTGCGGTCTTGCGGTGCTCGGCACGCCGGGCCGCGACGTACGCCTCGGCGTAGGCCTCGGCGCGGGCGACGAGCCGCTGGTAGGTGCTGCGGCGGATGAACATCAGTGGCCGCCCTTCGTGTAGTTCGGGGTGTAGGAGACTCGGCCCGGGTCGCGGCGCTCGTGGAGGTAGCCGTGCGCGGCGAGGGCCTGGAGGGAGTGCCGGGTGAAATGAATCGGCGGCTTCGGGCGGATCGCCTCGGTCACCCAGCGGTGAGCCTTCCCGGTGGTCCACACCCCGCCGGTGTTGACGATGTGGTCGGCGAGTCGGAGCGCCCGCTCGTCCAGGCCGGGACCGGAGGCACCGATCAGGCCGGCGAGCTTGGCCCGCGCCTCGTCGTCGAGGAGGAGCGCCACCGGACGCCCGTCCTCGGCGATGCAGCACACGACCATCTCGGTCTCGCCACTGTCGCGGTCGGGCTCGATGGAGCAGTCGACACGGCGGACTACCAGCGGCGTAGAAGCGACCTCGGCCAGTACTTCCCGCCGGTGGTCACCGATGTGGTCGTGGTCGTCGCGGGTGCAGCCCACGTCGATGGCCTCGGCCAGGTGCTCGGCGGCGCTCACGCGGCACCTCGCTGCCCCGGGATGGCTCGCGGGGCGACGGTGCGGGTCAGGGTCTCGGCGAGCCGCAGGACTTGCTGCCCGTATACGGGGATCCGGCCGCCGGCCACCAGCTCGTCGAGCAGCTGCTCAACCGCGGTGTCCCGCTCGTGCAAGGCCGGGGAGTCCGGGCCAGCGTGGGCCAGCGACGCGATGTGCTGCAGCTCGTCGAGGAGGCTCTCGCCGTCCTCGTCGGCGATGTGCGCAAGCTGGAGGACCAGCGCGTTGAGGTAGTGGCTGATGTCCAGCTCGGCGCCGCTCGGGCTCGCGGTGACGCTGATGCGGAACGGGCCGTCCACGGGGTAGGTCATCGGGTGCCGCCCTTCGTGTGGATGCGGTCGGACGGGCGGAGGGTGCAGCGGCGGCAGCGGGTGTGCGGGGTGCTCGTCCAGGACGGGACGACGCGGACCGGGTCGACCTGGTGGGGCGTCTCGGCCTCGTGGTCGCAGCCGGGGCAGGAGTCCTGCATGAGCACGTAGTTGTGGGCGCAGAGCACCCGGGCGCGGTCAGGCATTGCGGGTCTCCGGGAGGTCGCGGCCGAGGCGGTAGGCGTGCGGCTCGGGGCCCTCGTGCGGGGCGTCGACGGGGTCCGGTCGGCAGGGCGTGAGGCTGGAGTGCGCGTCCTTGCCGCAGCCGCAGCGGTAGCCGCGCGGCCCGTAGGCGATGGGGTCCGGGTCCAGCGCGAGCGCGGCCTCCAGCTCGGCCACCCGGGCCCGCAGTCGGGACAGTTCGGCGGCCGTCTCGGGGGACTGGAGCAGCTGCGCGGAGCCGAGCGCGAACACGATCGTGGCCGCGAAGTCGTACGAGGAGTCCGCCGACATGAGGGCCGCGTTCGCGGTCTTCAGCGCCAGCAGCTCCGTCGGGGTCGGCGAGTGCGTCATGCCGCACCGCCGAGGGGCTGGATCGTGAACGTTGCGAGGAGCGAGCGGCCGGAGAACGCGGCCCCGGCGCCCTGCTCCAGGTCGACGGTGACCTCGGACGGGTCAGCCACGCGGCGGAGGTAGCGGGCGATCTGGCCCTCGGCGGTAGCGGCCATGGCCGTGAGGGGCTCCAGGTCGGTGGAGGCGTCGAAGGTGACGCGGACGATGCTCACGCGGCACGCTCCACACGGGTCAGCGGGCCAAGCGCGTCGATCAGCTCGGACGCCTTCGCCCACACCCAGCGCGGGCAGGTCTCCGGGTTCGACTCCGCGGGGATGAGCAGCAGACCGGCGGCGTCGGTTCCGACGACCTGCCACGTCTTGCCGTTCGGGGAGGCGTACAGCTCAACCGGGTGCCCGGTGAAGCCGTTCTGCCCGGGGAGGTTGGTGGGTAGGGTGGTCATGAGGTGTTCCTCGATTCGTTGGGTTGAGGAATGCCGGGGGCTGTTCCGGATGGCCGTCCGGGCGGCCCCGCATTTCGTTGATCAGGCGGCGGCGGCGTGCTCGTCCGCGATCCAGGCCTGTACGCGCTCCAGGTCGAAGCGCCGGCCCCGGAACGGGGTGGGCTCGATGGGGCAGCCGCGCTGAACCCACTGGTTGACGGTCCAGTTGGAGACGCCGTAGCGGGCCATGAGCTGCTCGGTCGTCAGCAGCGGCGTGAGCCCAGTCGGCCGGAGGGTCTCGGTGCGAGTGGCGAGAGTCGCCATCAGGGGCTTTACCTTTCTACTGTGTCAGTTGAAACTGAGGGCATGAGGAAGAGCCGTTGCAGGGGCTCATCAAGGGCGGTGGCGATCAGCCACGCGGTCCGGAGCCGGCATTCATCTACTGCCGTCTCCCCTTTCCCTGCGATCTTGTGGACGGTGCCGGCGCTTATGCCGCGCCCGGCCACATCGATAGCCCTGGTGGCCTCCGCGAGCCTCTCGCCAGACAGTCCGTGGCGCTTCATCGCGTCTCGGATTGGCTTGCCAGCGCCCTTGCGGAGCAGGTGGGTCATGGATGCCTCGGTGCCGTAGTGGACGGTTGGAAGCGGTGCGCTTCGCCGTTGACACATTTCTACTGTGTCAGTTGAAGCTGTGTCAATGAGTCTTGGTGAGTTTGGGTGAGGTTTCTGGTGGGCTTAATCGGGTATCGCAAGCTCGTTCGAGTCTGATTGCATATGCCAGTACGCCGGAGCGTGACGGGGAGGTCGCGCGCCGCGTTCAATCACGCCATTCCTGCTACTTTCACTTGCAAAAGTAGAAGATCAGCAGGCACTCTTACCCCGTGGAGCATGAGGGGCAAACGACCGCTGGCGAGGATCTCGCGCAGCTGATCAAGCGACTCAAGGACGTCTACGGCGTCAACGAGTCCGAGATCGCGCGCGCCATCGGCGCTGCTCCGGCGACGGTTAACGCCTGGGTGAACCGCAAGCGCGGCGGGGTCAAGGGTCCGCGCCGCAGTCTCCTGGAGAGGCTCCACACGGCGTACCCGAACTTCTCCCGTGAGGAGATCTTCGCGGCGGCCAGCAGGCAGGTGCCGGGCGAGCTGTCCGAGACGGATCAAGCCGAACTCTTCGAGCTGTTCGGCGGCCTCACTGCGGAACAGCAGAAACTCACGAAGATCCAGATGAAGGCGTGGATCGCCGCCAACTCCCAGTGATGGCCGTTTTTCGCGTCGCGTACAACCTTCCGAGCTCTTCACAGGTCTGACACAAACGGCCTTCGTCACTCCATGTGAAGGTGCCCCCACTTTTTGTACGCACAGTGGTCGCATATTCACCTAACACCCGGTAGTTTCGGTCACACGGCCGACGTCCTCCCCCGCGGCTGACATCCCGTCGATCCTGCCCACGGGGGAATCAGCATGTGCATCCGCATCACCTTCACCAGCCGCCCCGCGCACTCATACCGGACCTACGACCCCTCCACACAGGTCATAGCCCTGCCGGCCTCCCTGCCCCAGGAGTTCATCGAGTTCGCCGTGCGAGCGGTTCTCTCCAAACTCGCAGTGCCGCAGCCCCGAGTTGGTGCACGCTGCCACTGCGGGGCCGCCATCCGGCTGCTGCCCCGCGTACCCCAGCAGCGGAGGAGCGAGCAGGTGAGCCACCATGGCGCCTAAGAAGGCGGCGACCAACCCCCGGCAGATGCGTAGCAAGACGTGCGGCTGCCCCCTGTGCCTGGCCGAGTTCCCGCCCGGCCAGTACAAGGAGCGGGCCCCCCGCCGGGACTGCACCGGCAACTGGCAGGCCCGGTACCGGGACCCGAACGGCAAGCAGTGCGGGCCATTGTTCCCCAGCCAGAAGGAAGCGGCCGCCCACCTCGACAAGGTGCGCACCCAGGTCCGCGAGGGTACCTACCAGGACCCGAAGCGTGGCGCCGTCACGCTCGACGAGTGGTACGCGATCTGGTGGCCCACCGTGAAGAAGAAGTCCGTGACGACCACGAACCGCAAGCTCAGCGCGTGGACCGTCCACGTGCAACCGAAGTGGGGCCGGCGGAAGCTCAACAGCCTCACCTGGGTTCAGGTCCAGGACTGGATCACCAACGAGGTCAAGGGCCACGCGACACAGAAAAAGGTGCTGGAGCTCCTCCGGCACATGATGGTGGCGGCGCTCCGCGACCGGCGGATCAGCGTCAACCCGTGTCTCGACATCGAGGTGTCCCCGGCCCCGGCCAAGCACCCCGACGACCTCATCCCGCCGACAGAGGCTCAGTGCGACCTGATCCGCGAGCACCTCACGACGTACTACCATCCCCTCATGGTGTTCGCCCAGGAGACCGGGATGCGGTGGGGCGAGTACACCGGCCTGAGGGCCTGCAATGTCGACCTTCAGCGTTGCACGGTGAAGGTCAAGGAAGTTCTCATCGACGACAAGGGCAGGATTCGGCGCAAGATGGCGCCCAAGTCCAAGGCGGGATTCCGCACGGTGCCCCTCACTCCGGCCGCAGTCGAGGCAGTCAAGACAATGATGGAGCAGCACCACCCCGCGGCGACCGAGTCATCGATTGAGGACGGCATGCACCCGGAAGAGCTGGTCTTCCGCGGGCCGCTGGCCGGCCGGTCGAGGAAGGGCAAGGACGGGGTCGCGGTCGACCTGGACGCGGTACTGACCCGCCCGAACTTCCGGCGCCACTGGCTGCCCGCCATCAAGGCGGCCGGGCTGGCCCGCATCGTCAAGAACCCAGAGACCGGCCGCAGCGAGTACTGGCCGCGCGTGCACGACCTGCGGCACACCTTCGCCACACGCCTGAAGGATGCCGGCGTTCCTGAGAAGGACGTTCAGGTCATCATGGGGCACGAGCGGGGTGGCCGCGTGACGTGGCTGTACCAGCACGCTGGGCCCGAGCTGGTCGAGGAAGTGCGTGCTGCGCTGGTCAGGGGCCGGACGCTGCGGGCCGTGTCGTGAGGGATCGACGCCACGCGACGCCACATCGACGCCACAACACCCCCTCACTGAGACTCACTGAGACTCACTGAAACCGAGGATTGGGATGTGGAAGGCTCCAAATCGAGGCTCACTGAGCCTCACCGAGACTCATTCACCCTCACTTTGGGTTTACGGGTTCTTACAAAGCAGATGTCGGCGGTTCGAAACCGTCCGCGCCCACCAGCACAAAGGCCCCCAACCGATCATGGTTGGGGGCCTTTGGCATCCATATCTGACATCAACGGGGACGGTCCGAGGTCTGCATCGCCACTCGAGGCGGCACCCCGGAGGCAGTCAGCAGAGTGGCGGTCCCGTGCCGCGCGTCGTGCAGGCGGACCACCCGGAGTCTGGCCTCCTTGGCCACCGCGGCCGGCGGGCACACCTTGACTGCGTTTCGAGCCGCGCCAACGAACACCAAGTCCGGCTCGACGGCACGGGGATTGAGCAGTGGCTCTCCAGAACTGCGCGAACGCGCAGCAGGCGTTCAGAGCCGGTAGCGCTTGCCGTACAACGGTGGGCCGTGAAGGAGGGGTGGCCTCTTTCGCGTGGTCGGCCGTCTGCCGAGGGCGCGCGGGGGCGCATTGAGGGCAAGGGTCGCACCACTTCGCGCCTGGTATCGCCGTAGACGGCGGCCCTCGCCGAGAATTAGCATCACATCACAATTTCGCCAAACGGCCAGAAGAGCACAGCAACCCCGGGACATTCTGGCGGCGCTGGGCGACGAACCCACCCACGATCCACGGCTACTTGCCAACTTTCTCGTGGAAAAGAACCGGATCATGGATCGGCAGTTTAAAGAATGGCTGGCAATTCCGGGTCCTAAGGGTAGCGAGCAGGTTTTGAATGAAATCGGATCGCTTCTCTCAAGCTTTGTGCACCAAACCAATCTGGCGATCCAATCCTTCCGTCTCGGTGACAGCGAGCAGGGTAACCGGCACATCGAAAAGTCAGGAGACTATGGTGCCCAGGCCCAACAGAAGGCCCGCGGCTTCGGGCTCATGATGTGCCCCACAGGGAGGCGCTGACCTTTGGTTTCAACCGGGTCGCAACGCTTTCGTGCGGCGTCAGCGTCAGCGTCCGCGTCGAGTGCTCACCGATCGGACTGGCGGTGCGCATCGAATACCACAGGGCCGACCTCCTTGGCTGGGGAATGGAGGTGACTTCACCCGAAGAGTGGTGACAGCTGGCGCGGGCTCATGACGGCTCGCTAAGAAGTGCTCGTTGGATTTAGCACTTCTTAGGGAGGGGCGCATGTCGACCTCTGACGAGGTTCAGGCATTGAGGCTGCGCAAGTTGAAGATCATGGACGACCATCGCAAGAGGGCCCGAGAGCTTCAGCGGGAGCTCGACGGAAAGCTGTGGAAGCTGGACAGCGAGATCGCCAAGCTCGCGGACACCAGCGCCAAGCTTCCCTGTTTTGTGCGCCGCACGCCGGGTCCAGAGCTGACCGTGTACCACTCCAAGGACGCGCCGTGCGGGCGGGTCCAGAACCAGCGCAATTTCATGGTCATGTCTGAGGCGAGGGCCATTGACGCATCGCCGTTCGCCTACTTGGGACGCTGCTCTGCATGCCGTTGGAGGGAGGCGGCCAGAATTCACGGTAACCGCTTGATGGAAGAGTGACCCCCCGTCAGCCCCACCACACGATTACGGCGTGAGCGTCCTCGGCCTCGCCTAGCGGCCTCACGTCATGGAAGACCCCCGTCCGGGGTGGGGTGGGCGGGGGTCTCTTGCCTTGGCGGTCAGGCGTTGGGGCGCTTGCCGTGGTTGGCCTTCTTCTTCTTGCGGGCGCGGCGCTTGTTGCCTCGTTTGGCCATGGTGTGGGTCTCCCTCGTCGGCGACTTTTCATGCCTCGGCCAGTCTAGGTTCGGCCCGGTTCGTCCGCATCAGCGGACTTTGGTCCTCCGCTGTGAGGGGGCGGGGCGGGTCAGCGCCGCTTGAACTCCACGGGGCCGCCGTTCATCTCGATGGCGCCGTCCGCGTGGAGGACCGGGCGGCGTTCGGTCATACGGGCGCTGTAGGCCTCGATGTGGCGGATGGCCACGCCGTCGGGCGCCGTGAAATCGACCAGGGCGATGGCGACCCAGTAGCGGGTCCTGGTGTTCTCGAAGAGGGGCACGGTGACCGTGGAGCCGCGGCCATCCGTGATGACCACCTTCGCCCCGAAGCTGCGGAAGGAGCCGAAGCCGTTGCTCACCGCGGAGTACGCGCAGAGCAGGACGTACCCCTGCTCCTCGGGACGCACGATCCGCAAGGTCTCGCAGCCGGGCTCGCGCGCATCCCCGTCCAGCTGGATGAACGGCCGCTCGCGCAGCGACCCCAGACGCTTGTAGTAGACGACGTCGGGGCCCTCCCCGCCGTGGTTCCCGGAGGTCAGAGGGGCGCCCCGGGGGACGTGGCCCGACTTGACGAGGCTGCCGGGCTCCGTGACGCCGTGCAGGGCCCCCGACGCCGGCACGAAGACGGCGTAGAGGTCGAGGTCGGCGCCCCGCTTGCGCCGCTGCGCGCTGCCGCCGTCCCACTCCAGGGCGGCGGTGACCACCAGCTCGCGGTCCTGCTTGTCCAGGCCGATCGAGACCTGGCCGCCCTTGTCGAGGCTGACCGTGCCGAGTGGTGGCTTGAGCAGGCTCGGTGGCGGTGCGGGGATCGATGGCGGCGCGGGTGCCGGTGGCGGTGTGGGGGCCCCCGGCCCGGCGGCCTGCTGCGGCCCGGCGGCCTCGGCTGCCCGGAGCGGGGGTTCGCCGGTTCCCGTCGGTTCCGCCGCCACCCGTACGCCGAAATCCGTGGCCAGCCCCGCGAGGCCGTTCGCGTACCCCTGGCCGATGGCGCGGAGCTTCCATCCCGGTCCGCGGCGGTAGACCTCCAGCAGCAGTACGGCGCGTTCGCCGTCGGTGAGCGGTGGCGGAAGGAAATCGACCGGCTCGGCGCCGTCCTGCGTGGCGCGGACCCGTACTCCCCGCACGTCGCGGAAGGTGCGCGTGGCGTCGTCGGGATCGCAACTGCCGATCAGGATCACCCGGTCCACGTCGGTGGGCAGGGCCGCCGGGTCCACCTCGACGCGCTCGGGGCCACCGGCGTCCGCCGCGAGGTGGCGGACCGCGCCGGACTCGGCCGACGGCTGGTTGTAGAAGACCATGTCGTCGTCGGACCTGACCCTGCCGTCCGCGGTGACCAGCAGGGCGCTGAGGTCGACGGGGGCACCCGCGCAGTGCAGTTCGACGGTGAGGCGCTCCACGCCGATGACCGTGTTCGCTCCCTTGCCGAGCTCTGGCATACCCGCACACCTACCCGCTCTCCCGACGGCCTTTCGGCCACTGTGCCACAGCCCTCCAACTCCCTTGGCCGCAGCGTCGGGGCGTGGGATCGTCGGGAGATGGGCGAGTGGCTCGCGTGGGGTGGGGTGGTCGTGGCGGTGGTCGCGGCCGCGGTGATGCTGACGCTGATGGAGCGGTCCCTGGGGGCGGGATTCGAACGCAGACGGGCCGAGGAACGGGCACGGCTGCTCGCGCACCTCACCGAGCCCGCCGAGCCCGCCGAGCCCGCCGAGCCCGCCGATCCGGCCGATCCGGCCGAACCCGGCGAATCCGCCGCACCGGGCGGACCCGCCGGACCCGCCCGACCCGTCTGGCCCTCCGCCCTGCCGGGGGCCCGTAAGTTCGAGGACGTGGGCGGGATCCGGTTCCGGTACCCGCCCGCGCAACCCGGCGACCGGCGGGACGACTTCACCCCGGTGCTCGTGGAGTACTACGCCTACGGGCTGACCCAGGCGCGGAGCAGCTTCGCCACCAGCCAGCGGTTCGCCGGGGCCGGGGCGGCGATCCTGCTCGCCGGGGTGGCGCTGGCCGTGTGGAAGGCCGAAGCCGGCGGGGAGCTGTACCTCGGGATCGTCACCAGCTCCGTGGGACTGGTCACGGCCCTGATCGGGCAGCTCTTCCACCGCCGGGCCGACATCGCGCTCCGGCACATGGCCGACCAGACGGCTTCGCTGCGCGACGACCGGCGGGCCGCGGAGACCACCCAGCAGGCGATCGCGCTGCTGGAGACGGTCGAGGACCCGGGGCTGAGGGCCCGACTCCAGGCCGGACTGATCATGAAATTGTCCGGGGCCGAGCTGCCCCGGTAGCGGGATAGTAGGAGTATGTGCCGTTCCATTAAGACCCTGCGCCCGCCCGCCATCCCCGAGAAGGCGACCGAGGAGGAGATCCGGGCCGCCGCCCTGCAGTACGTACGGAAGGTGTCCGGGTTCCGGGCGCCGGCCGCCCACAACCGTGAGGTGTTCGACGTGGCCGTGGACGCCGTCGCCGAGGCCACGGCGGCGCTGCTCGACGGGATGCACGTACGGGGGCAGGCCGCCCCGGCGTGACCCGGAAGCGGCTTACGAGGCCTACGAGGCTTGCGCGGCCTACGCGGCCTACGCGGCCTACGCGGCTTACCGGGCCGTGTGGGGCTGACGTGGCCTACGGGGCGTACGGGCTCTCGGGCCCCACGCAGCCGCCAGGGCCGCCGCAGGCAGTCGCCCGTCCCCGCCCCGCCGCCGCCACGCGGGCCCGCCGTGCGCGGGCCGCTGACGGCGGTCGGGGATCAGGTGGCGGAGCGGCGGCGCAGCACCCACACGCCGGCGCCGAGCGCGCCGGCGGCGAGGGCGCCGCCGATGGTGATCTGCCATCGGCTCATCGAGCCGATGCTGCCGCCGGTCCCACCGCGTGCGCCGGCCGGGGTGACCAGGAGGGAGAGCGTGACGCGCTCGCCGCCGGGGCCGCCGCACTCGAAGACGACGCGGTGCGTGCCCGGGTTGGCGTTGCGGTAGACGGTGGCGCTGCCGAAGAGGTTGGCATCCGGATTGCCGGCGGTCAGGCGTACGTCGCCGAAGGCGCTCGACGTCACCCTGGCGGTCCTGGTGCCGCAGCCCGCGAGATTGAGGGCGACCCGGCCGCCCGGGGCGACGGTGCTGGGGGAGACGGTGGCGGAGGGGATGGCGTAGGCGAGTGTGGTGGGGGTTGCGGCGGCGGCGATGAGGGTCGCGGCCGCGACGGTCATCAGACGGCGCGCCACGGCGGACCCTGCGGCGGGCGGCGTGGCGGACGATGTGGCGGGCGGCGTGGCGGGCGGTTTGGCGGGCATGGAGAGAACTCCTCGGCTCCTCGAAACGGCGCGGCCAGGGCACGGATGTGACGCGGATTCGGTTGCGCACCGTGTGGTGGACGCTAGGAGCCCGGGCCGGGCGCGGCGATCGGGGCCGGGTGAACGGGTGAGCCACTGCTCCGCCCGGGGGAGCCCAGGGGGCCCAGGGGAGCCCGCCGGGGCACCCGAGGACCCGGCCTACGCCGCCGGGGCCGCTGCCGTCGCCGGGGTCGGGCGGCGGACGAGGAAGGCCGCCAAGGCACCCGCGGCGAAGAGGGCGACGATCGAGAGCGCGGTGCCGAGCCACTGGGTGCCGAGCCACTGGGTGCCGAAATACCCGAGGGCCACGCTGTAGCCCGCCCAGGCCATGCCCGCCAGGACCGACCAGGGCAGGAACTCCGCCACCTTGCGCTGGGTCTTGCCCGCGCCCAGGGACACCACCGAGCGCCCGGCCGGGGCGAAGCGGGCGATCACCACCAGGGCGCCGCCGCCACGTGCCAGAGCCGTGCCCAGGCGCTCCTGGGCCCGGGTCAGCCGACGGGAGCGCGCGATGGCCCGGTCCAGCCGGGCTCCACCGCGCCGGGCCAGCCGGTACGCGGCCATGTCACCCAGCACCGAGGCGGTCGTGGCGATCACGAGCAGGAGCAGGATGTCGGGCACTTGCGCGGGCACGGGCACCGGACCCGCCGCCCCGGCAGCCGCCGCGGCCGCTGCGGCGGTGATCACCAGAACCCCGCTCGGCAGCACGGGGAGGAAGACGTCGAGCACGACGGACACCGCCACCAGGGCGTAGATCCATGGGCTCGCGGTCAGCGAGCCCAGAGTCTCAAACAAAGCGGGACTCCCCAGTCCGGTTGACGTGCTGCGGCATGAAGCGCCGCGACGTCGCGGGGAGCGGCAGGAGCGGCTTGACAGCCATACAGCGTACGCCCGGCGCTCGCGCCCGGGGTGCCCGGGGCGGTTCCCACACCGCCGCCGCGTCAACTCCGCCGCCCCGCACCGCCGGAGCCAGCCGGATACCCTGCTCCGGCCCGGTCAGCTCGCGGTCAGCTCCCCGTCAGCTCCCGGTCGGCTCTCCGTCAGTTCCCGGTCCAGCACCGTCACCAGCCGCGCCCCTGCCCGGTTCTTGCGCGCCTGGTCCAGCCGCAGCCGCGCCGTCCGCCCCGACAGCGCCAGCGTCATCAGCTGATTCCCGAACCAGGGGCCGCCCGTACGCCGCCAGTTCAGCGGAGGCCGCCCCGTACGCCCGTGCAAGGAGAAACCGCGCCCCAGCCACCGCCCCGTCCGCGACCAGCCCAGCCGGAAACCCCACTTCACGGCGGTGTGGATGGAATTGTGAACCGGCGAACAGGTCAACTGGAACACCCGCGCCGTACTCGGTATTCGAGGCTCGGCCACATACGCGTGATGCACGTCCCCCGACAGCACGCACACCGTCGCCGGCGCCCGCGGCCCCGTCCCCACCTCCTCGATCAGGTCCGTCAGCGCCGCGAACGACGCCGGGAACGCCGCCCAGTGCTCCAGATCGCTGCGCCGGCGCAGATCCTCCCCGATCCGCGCCCACCGCGGCCCCCGCTCCCCGCGGCACAGCGCGGCATTCCACGTCTCGGCATCGTGGACCAGCGGCGGCATCAGCCAGGGCAGCGAGGACCCGATCAGCAGGTGGTCATAACCGCCGTGCCCGGCGAGGGCGTTCTCCCGGAGCCACTGCTGCTCCGCCGGATCGAGCATCGCCCGCCCGTCCTCGGCCAGCACCCGCGCCGCCCGGGTGTCCACCATCAGCAGCCGGGTCCGGCCGAAGTCACGCCGGTAGCTCCAGCGCACCGTGCCCGGATCGGCATCCGCCGCGGAAGCGAAGGCCCGTAGCGCGTCCGTACCGTCAGGGGTCTGCCGTATCGACTCGTACAGCCCGTCGGCCGCCAGCTCGGCGGGCGAGAGATTGCCCATGTGCTGGTACACCCAGTACGACATCAGTCCGCTGAGCACACGCTCCCGCCACCACGGCGTCGCCCGCATCTCCGCCAGCCAGGCCTCGCTCGTGTTCCAGTCGTCGATGACGTCGTGGTCGTCGAATATGTGCAGGCTCGGCACGGTCGACAGCAGCCAGCGGATGTCCGGATCGAGCCAGGACTCGTAGTAGAGCCGGGTGTACTCCTCGTAGTCCGCGACCTGGGCGCCGGGCGCCTCCCGCAGGTCCCGCCGGGCCGCCAGCCACTGCCGGGTCTCGCGGGACAACGCGTCGGCGTAGACCTGGTCGCCGAGCAGCAGCAGGACGTCCGGGCGCACCGCCTCCGGGTCGGCCGCCAGCCGGGCCGCGAGGGTGTCCAGCGCGTCCGCGCCGTGCGGCCCGTGCCGGCCCGCGGGCGGCGCGGCCTGCCGGCAGGAGCCGAAGGTGACCCGCAGCCCCGTCGCGGGCCGGCCGGGGCCCGCCACGGCCGGAGTGGTGATCGTGCTCGGCGGGAAGCCGCTGTCGGGCAGCGGCCACACCCGCCGGCCGTCGAGCAGCACCTCATACGCCGTCGTCGCGCCCGGGGTCAGGCCGGTCACCGGCACCAGCGCGTAGTGATGACCGGCTATCTGGAAGGTGCGCACACTGCCGCCCGCCCCGTCGGCGCACCGCACCTCGGCCGTGCACGGGCGGTCCACCTCGACCCATATCGTGGCCGATCCGCCCGTGTCCCAGTCGACGTGGCGTAGCAGCGGCCCCAGACGCAGTCCGGCCATGTAACTCCCCCTCCTCCGTATCCCCTTCGATCACGGTACGACGGGGAGGGGGAGCCACGCCTCCCCCTGACGGGGGAAAGATCGGCCGGCTTCGTCAGCAGCCGTTGAGGACGTTGACCAGGGCCGTCTTCTCGCCGGAGTCCATGCTCAGGCCCCAGTACTGCTTCACGTGGACCCACATCCGCGCGTACGTACAACGGTAGGCCGTCCGCGGCGGCAGCCACTCGCCCGGGTCGAGGTCGCTCTTGGCCTGGTTGACGTTGTCGGTGACCGCGATGAGCTGCGGGCGGCTGAGGTCGTTGGCGAACTGCTGGCGCTTGCTGGTGGTCCAGGAGCTGGCACCGGAACGCCAGGCCTCGGCGAGCGCGACGACGTGGTCGATGTCGAGGTCCGAGGCGGCGGTCCAGGTGGCGCCGTCGTACTCGGAGTACCAGCTGCCGCTCACCGCGGCGCAGGCGGAGTCCTGGACGACGTTCACGCCGTCCCGCTTGAGGACGGTCTCGCGGGTGTTGCAGGTGCCGGAGACGGTGCTCCAGTGCGGGAAGAGATCGCGGCTGTAGCCGGTGGTGGATCCTTCCGCCCTCGGCGTGACGGTCGCCAGGTACGAGCGGGCGGCCGAGGCGCTCATGGGGGTGGGCGGGGCGGCCTGGGCGGTCGGGGCGTTGAGGAGGGACGTGAGTGCCGCGAGCGCGGCTGCTGACGCGAGCACGCCAATTCGACGCGCGTAGACGCTGGGTATGAGTGCCATGAGGGGCTCCCTGTGTGCGGGGGGTGTGGCCGTACGGCCCCGGCGGGGCGTGGCCATGCTGGCGGCGCCGGGTTTCGCGGGGATGGGCGCCAGGTGACAGCCTGGCGACATGAGCACGTCACATCAAGGCGGGCAACGGCTCGCATTTAAGTGGAAGTTGAGCTTCCGCGACTGCGAGGGCGGCGAGGTGGCCGTGGATCAGGGTCGACCCGCAGGGATCGGCCGGGTCAAGGCAGGACCAAAGGCCCATTCCGCCCCGGCGTGGGCGTCACGTACGCTGTCCGGAGCAGAAGGGGAGTAGCTCTTCGCCGGACCGTCGACATACTGCTGGGTCACCCCAGCCGGCGCCCGGAGGCAGGCCGCGGACAGCGGCCGGCCAGCGAGACCTTCGGCCGCAGTGTCCTGTTCCGGCGTAGGCGCGTTTCTCCGTACGCGCATACGCACGCCAGGGCGCCGCCGAGCCGAAGCGACCCCTGACACACCCAGGTCTCTCGGTACCGATGGCGTCCTGCCCGACCGATTGAGGTTCCACCCCCGTGTTCAGCTTCAGCATCACGGCGATCGCCTTCGGCGTCGTCTTCCTTGCCGAACTCCCCGACAAGACGGCCCTCGCCGGCCTGATGCTCGGCACGCGCTACCGCGCCTCGTACGTCTTCGCGGGCGTCGCCGCCGCCTTCGCCGTGCACGTCGCGCTCGCCATCGCCGCCGGCAGCGTGCTCACGCTGCTCCCGCACCGGCTCGTCCAGGCCGTCGTCGGCATCCTCTTCCTCCTGGGGGCGGCCATGCTGCTCCTGAAGAAGGACGACGGGGACGAGGAGATCAAGCCGCCCGCCGACCAGTCCTTCTGGAAGGTCTCGGGGGCCGGCTTCATGCTGATCCTGGTGGCCGAGTTCGGCGACCTGACGCAGATCATGACCGCCAACCTCGCCGCGCGGTATGACGACCCCCTCTCCGTCGGGGTCGGCGCCGTGCTGGCCCTGTGGGCGGTCGCGGCCATCGGCATCCTGGGCGGGCGCACCCTGATGAGGTACGTGCCGCTGCGGCTGATCACCAAGGTCGCGGCCGCGGTGATGGCGGCACTGGCCGTGTTCTCGCTGTACGAGGCGATCGCGGGCTGACGGATCGGGGCGGGAACGCGGAACGTGGGACGCGGAGCGCGGAGCGCGGAACGCAGAACCCGGGAGCGGCGGGCCGGGGGCGGAGCAGGGGGACCGGACCTGCGGCGGATACTCCGTTGCGGGAAGCACGGACAGGGATCACGCTCGTACGCGTGACCGAAACCAGTGGCCCCGCCGCCCCCACCAGCCAGACCAGCCCCACCAGCCCCACCAGCCCCACCATCAAGCCCGTGGCCGCCGCGTCGGACCGGCACTTCGGCTGGTCCAACATGTTCGTCCACCCCGATGAGGACACCCGGACCGACGGAGGGTTCCAGGGCGAACGGGCCGTGCTCGCCGGCTACCTGCGCGACCAACGGCTGACGCTGGAACTCAAGTGCGCGGGCCTCGACGCGGAGGCCCTGGCGCGGCGCTCCGTGGAACCGTCCGACCTGTCCCTGCTGGGTCTCGTACGCCACCTCGCGGGCGTCGAGCAGCACTGGTTCCGGCAGGTCATGGCAGGCCAGGACGTACGCAGGCACTACCGCTCGGAGGAAGACCGCGCGGGGGAGTTCACCGGCGCGGTGGCCGACCCGGCGGTGGTCGCGGACGCGTGGGCGACCTGGCGAGCCGAAGTCGCCTTCGCGGAACAACTCGTCGCGCAGGCCCCCAGCATGGACGTCACGGGTGACAACGACGGTGAACCGATGGAGCTCCGCGAGGTCCTGGTCCACATGATCGAGGAGTACGCCCGCCACAACGGCCACGCGGACTTCCTGCGGGAGCGCATCGACGGACGGGTGGGGCAGTAAGGGAGGCCGCCGCCGCGGCCGGGGAAATCCGCGGCCGGTGTGAGGGACCCGTCGGACGGAACAGCGATGACGGGGGCGGATGTTCCTCAGTCGTCGAGGAGCCGCCATGCGGCGAGGGCGAGCGAGGCCCGTATCAGTCCGGTGGGCTCGGTGAGTTCGATGCCCAGGGTCCTTCCGATCTGTTCCAGCCGGCGGGCGACGCTGCTGTGGTGCAGGTGGAGAAGATCAGCGGCCCGGCGCAGGGAGCCGGTGGCGCAGTAGGCATCCAGAGTCCCCAGATCTTCCGGGCTGTCAGCCATGCGGGCCATCGCGGCCACATCGGCGTTGTCCCGCGCGACGTCCCGGGGTACGTCGGCCAGGAGCGCCAGCGCGCCCAGGTCGGCGTAGCGGATGACGGGTTCGCGCTGGGTGGTGAAGCGGAGGGCGGTGCGGGCTTCCCGCCAGGACCGGTCGGGGCTCGCGGCAGCGCCGATGCCCGCGCGGGCACCCGCCGGAAACCGGTCCGGGTCCACGGTCGTGGCCAGGATGACGCCCACGCCGGCGAGCGGCGCCGCCTTCACCGGTCGGCCCGGGCACACCAGGCCGCCGAGCTGGTCGAGCGGCAGCCGCGACCGTACAGCGACGGCCCGGAGCGGCAGGTCGGCGGCGAAACCCAGGAGCCGCAGCGCGCGGGCGCGGGCCGCCTCGTCGCTGTCGGAGCTGATCGCCAGCTCGACGAGGGCGGGGTCGGCCATGGTGGTCCGGGCCGGGCCCCTCGCGGATCCCGTAGTTCGCGCCATGGCCGGAGTGCCGCAGGCACCGCCGGAGTACGCGGTCGCCCGCCTCGGGCTGCCCGCCTCGGGCCGCGCAGATCGCGCCGCCCGCATCGCGCCGTAGGCCGCCCCGTGCACGGGCCGGGCCGGAGTTTGTGGCGCTCAGGCCTTCGGGGGCAGCGTGATGCGGATCGAGCCGTCGGGGGTGGTCGTGATGTGGAGGGGCGTCAGGTCCGGGACGTGTGCCGTGGGGGCGTGGGCGGCCGCGCGGGGACCCACGCCGATCACGCGCATGCCCGCCGCCCGGCCGGCGGCGATGCCCGCGGCCGAGTCCTCGAACACGATGCAGTCGGCCGGGTCCACGCCCAGCGCGGCCGCGCCCTTGAGGAAGCCCTCGGGGTCGGGCTTGCTGGCCCGGACGGACTCGGCCGTGACCCGTACCGCGGGCATCGGCAGGGCGGCGGCGGTCATCCGGGCCGCGGCCAGCGCGGCGTCGGCGGAGGTGACCAGGGCGTGCGGCAGGCCGTCGATCGCCGCCATGAACGCGGGGGCGCCCGCGACCGGGACCACGCCGTCGGTGTCGGCCGTCTCGCGGGCCAGCATCACCGCGTTCTCGGCGTGGTTGACCTCCATCGGGCGGTCCGGCAGGAGCACGGCCATGGTGGCGTAGCCCTGGCGGCCGTGGACCACCTTCAGGGCCTCCTGCGGGTCGAGACCGTGGGACACCGCCCAGTCGTGCCAGCAGCGCTCGACCACCGCGTCGGAGTTGACGATCGTGCCGTCCATGTCCAGGAGCAGCGCCTTGGCGGTGAGGACTACGGGTGCGGTGGTGGTGCTGGCCGGCATCGCGGGGCTCCAGACGGGGCGGGAAAAGAGAACAAGTGGTTCCGTCCACCGGTCAGGGAGTGAGGACGGAACCACTTTGTTCCAACACGATACAAAACGAAGGGCGGTCCGCGCCACCAGCGGGCGTGTGAGCCTTATCCCTCCAGCGCCTTGCGGGTCACCGGGCCGTAGAAGCCCCACTCCTGGTCGTCGATGCCGTTGTCGTACTGGAACTCCGACAGGGCCTCCTCCACCCTCGTGTCGAACCTCCCGTGGATCTTGCCCCGGTACAGGCCCTCCGCCGCGAGCAGCCGCTGCAGCTTCTCCACCTCCGGACCCGAGTCCCCGTACCGCAGGATCGGGGCCGCCGCGGGCGGCGGGCTGGAGGAGCGGCTCGCGCTGGGCGACGGGGCCGCTGAAGGGGGCGCCGACGAGCGGGACGCGCTCGGTGACGGTGACGGGGACGGCGACGCCGACTTCGAGGCGCTCGGCGACGGGGAGGCCGAGGCGGACGGGCTGCCCGGCGTCGGGCTCCCGGACGGGGCCGCCGGAGCGGCGCTCACCGCAGGCGCCGTCGCCTTCGCCTCCAGCAGGGCGGCATCACTGCCCGCGGAGCTCGGCAACACCCACACCGCCATGGCCGTCCCGCCGAGGGCGACCACCGCAGCGGCGCCGAGCAGCAGCGCCAGCGGCCGTCGGGTCGCCGAGCCGGTCCGCTCCTCCGGGCCCCCGCCCCCACCCCCTCCGCCACCATCGATGCCACCGGATATGTGCCCTGCGTCCGGGATCGCCTGGAACTGGGCCGTGTCGGCCGGGCGCGGCGCATGCTCCGGCACGTCCGGCCACGGTTCGTGCACCGGCGGTACGGGCGTCCCGTACGCCGGGGTGTCGTTCCGCGCCGCCACCGGGCGCGGGTCCGGGGTCACCACGCCGGATATCGGCGGCGGGGACGCCGGGGCGTCCGGCTCGCCCGGGTCCGGCAACGTGACGTACGGACGGATGCGCAAGGGGTTGAAACCCACACCCGGCGCACACCCGCAGCCGGCGCCGACGACGCCGCAATCCGGACAGTGCTCACCGCTCACTGGACTCCCTCCCTGGCCGTTGCCTGCGATTATGCAGACCCGTCAAGGCCCTCCCAACCCGCCCGAGAGGCCATAACCGGACACACCGCTCAGGATGGAGATGTTGATCCGGCCTGAGGAGGAAACGTGGCTCAGGATGTGACCAGGGAGGCCGTGGACCCCGGTCCCGGCCCGCGGAAGTCCGGACCCGCCACCGAGCACGCCTCCCGGGAAGTGCTCGTCTCCATCGGCGCCCTGCTGCTGGGCCTGCTGATCGCCGCACTCGACCAGACCATCGTCTCCACCGCCCTGCCCACCATCGTCAGCGACCTCGGCGGCATGGCGCACCTGTCCTGGGTCGTCACCGCCTACATGCTCGCCTCCACCGCCGCCACCCCCCTGTGGGGCAAGCTCGGCGACCAGTACGGACGCAAGAAGCTCTTCCAGTACGCCATCGTCCTCTTCCTGATCGGGTCGGCGCTGTGCGGACTCGCCCAGGACATGCCCCAGCTCATCGGCTTCCGCGCGCTGCAGGGCCTGGGCGGCGGCGGACTGATCGTGCTGTCGATGGCGATCGTTGGCGACATCGTCCCGCCCCGCGAACGCGGCAAGTACCAAGGCCTCTTCGGCGCCGTCTTCGGCGCCACCAGCGTGCTGGGTCCCCTGCTGGGCGGCCTGTTCGTGGACCACCTGTCCTGGCGCTGGGTCTTCTACATCAACCTCCCCATCGGTCTCGTCGCCCTCCTCGTCATCGCCGCCGCCCTGCGCATCCCGGCGCGTGCCTCGAAGCACACCATCGACTACCTCGGCACCTTCCTCATCGCCTCCGTCGCCACGTGCCTCGTGCTCGTCGCCTCCCTCGGCGGCACCTGGGGCTGGGGCTCGGCCCGGATCATCGGCCTCGCCGTCCTCGGCGCCGTGCTGCTCGTCGCCTTCGTCGCCGTGGAGCGCAAGGCCGCCGAACCCGTCCTGCCGCTCGGACTGTTCCGCATCCGCACCTTCACCCTCTGCTCGGCGATCAGCTTCGTCGTCGGCTTCGCGATGTTCGGCGCGATGGTCTACCTCCCGACCTTCCTCCAAGTCGTCCAAGGCGTCTCGCCCACCATGTCCGGCGTCCACATGCTGCCCATGGTGCTCGGCATGCTGATCGCCTCCACCGCCTCCGGCCAGATCGTCAGCCGCACCGGCCGGTGGAAGGTCTTCCCGCTCACCGGCACCGCCATCACCGCCATCGGCCTGCTCCTCCTGCACCAGCTGCACCGCACCAGCTCGACCTGGGAGATGAGCGCCTACTTCTTCGTCTTCGGCGCCGGACTCGGTCTGGTCATGCAGGTACTCGTCCTGGCGGTGCAGAACGCCGTCCGCTACGCCGACCTCGGCGTCGCCACCTCCGGTGCCACCTTCTTCCGCTCCATCGGCGCCTCCTTCGGCGTCGCGATCTTCGGCACGGTCTTCACCAACCGGCTCGACGACAAACTGGCCGCCGGCCTCGCGGGCGTCCAACTACCGCCCGGCGCGGGCGTCGCGCAGCTGGAGGCCGACCCCCGCGCCATCGGCGCACTCCCCGCCGAGCTCCGCCCCCGCGTGCTCGACGCCTACGCCACCGCCATCACCGACGTCTTCCTCTACGCCGCGCCCATCGTGCTGGTCGCCTTCGTGGTCGCCTGCTTCCTGAACGAGGACAAGCTCCGCGGCTCGGTCACCGCACCCGATGTGACCGAAACCCTCGCCTCCAATCCCGTGCACCGCTCCTCACACGACGAGGTCGCCCGCGCGCTGTCGGTCCTCGGCACCCGCGAGGGCCGCCGCCACGTCTACGAGAAGATCACCGAGAAGGCCGGCTACGACCTGCTGCCCGCCGCCAGCTGGCTGCTGCTGCGGATCAACAAATACGGCTCTGCCGAGCCCGCCATGCTGGCCGAGCGCACCAACGTGCCACTGAAGGCCATCACGGACGCCGGCCGCCAGGTCGAGGAGCGCGGGCTCGCCGTCCGGGACGGGCTGGCGCTGATCCTGACCGACCGGGGGCGCGAGACCGCTGCGAGGCTCGCCGAGGCGCGGCAGGAGTCCCTCGCCGAACTGCTCGGTGACTGGTGGGGCCCCGACCGCCCGACCGACCTGGTCAAGCTGGTCCAGGAGATCAACAGGGAGCTCTGCGGCTCCGACGCCGAGGAGCCCTACGACTCCGCACCCCGGCGGGACCACGCCGCGCGCTAGGGGGTGTCCGCGAGGGATCAGACCAGGCGCTTCTCGAACCAGTGCTGCGCATACGGGCCGGAGTTGTACGCGGGTATCTCCGCATACCCGTGACGCGCGTACAACGCCCGGGCCTCCACGAGATCCGACCGCGTGTCCAGCCGGACCCGCTCGGCGCCCAGCGCACGGCCCTGCGCCTCCAGGACCTCCAGCAGCGCCGCCCCGCCGCCGGTACCGCGGGCGCGCTGGTCGACGTACACCCGGGTGAGCTCGGCGGTGACAGGGTCGAGCAGGCGTATCCCGCCGCACGCCATTGGCTCGCCGCCCCACCGGCCGACGACGAACTGGCCCGTCGGCGGGACCAGCCCGTCGTCCGGGAAGTCCAGCAGCCCTTGATCGATCTCGGCCTCGGTGACCTGCCGCTTCCAGTACCGGCCGGCGACCTCGGCGTAGTACGCGCGGCGCAGGAGCGTGGCATCCGGGGTGGTGAACGGCTCGGGGGCCACGGCCCACGTCCTGGTGGCTGTTGTTGTCGTGCGGTGCTCGCTGTGAGTGTTCATGGGGTCATTGTGGAGGTCGCGGTGGAACTCCCGCGTGGAATATCCACAAGGGCGGGCTGATGATAGGAAAAAGGACAAAACGCGTACCCGGAGGGTGTGAAACGCCATGTCAGAGCATCCCGACTGTGCCCTGGTCCGCCGCGGCTACGAGGCCTTCGCCAAGGGTGACTTGGACACGCTGAGCACGCTGTTCACGGCCGACGTCATCTACCACGTGCCCGGCAACAACCCGCTGTCCGGGCACCACAAGGGGCGGGAGAACGTCCTCGACCTCTACCGCCGGCTCGGCGCGGAGACGAACGGCACCTTCCAGGTGCACCTGGAATCGGTGCTGGCGGACGGGCGGGGGCACGTGATGAGTTTCCACACGGCGCGCGGCGACCGCGGCGACCGCGGCATCGAGATCCGCCAAGGACTCTTCTGCACGATCGTCGGCAACAAGGTCACCGACATCGACCAGTGCACCGCGGACATCGACGAGGAAGACACCTTCTGGAGCTGACGCTCCGCAAAGCACCGCAAAGCACGGCAAAAGTACGGTAAACCACCGCAAGGCAACTGCAAGGCAACTGCAAGGCAACTGCAAGGCATCGCGCCGCAGTACCGCGCCGCAGCCGACACGGCCCGGTTCGGGGCCCGGAGCCCCCGAACCGGGTGAGTCAGGCCAGCCGTCAGGCCTTCTTCGGCGCCGCCTGCTGCACGACCTCGAACGACCACACCGTCGACGCCGAAGCCGCCGGCTTCGGCCGCTCGCCGCCGCCCTCCCCGCCGCCCGCGGCACCACCCTGGTGAGCGGCCTTCATCGGCCCCTCCATCCACGCCTGGAAGTCCTCCTCCGACCGCCACCGCGTGTAGACGAGGTACTGGTCGGTGCCCTCCACCGGGCGCAGCAGCTCGAACCATTCGAACCCGTCCGAACCCTCCACCGCCCCCGCCCGAGAGGCGAAGCGCCGCTCCAGAACTTCCCGCTGCTCGGCGGGAACCGTCAGTGCGTTGATCTTCACGATGCTCATGGGAGCCATCCTAGGTATCCCGCGGGGGATATCGTCGTGCGGGTAATGGAGCGCGGCAGCCAGGCAAAGTCAGGGTTGCGGTCAACAGGGCGGGAGGCCGGCGAGGCGTGGCTAACGCGGCAGAGCACAGCGGTGCGAACGGACATGCCGGGGTCATAGGCGATAACGGCAGGCTCGGGGCGGCACGTCTCCTCCTGTGGGCACTGGCGGGCGCCCTCGCCGTCAGACAGGCCGCCGCCGTGCTGCGCGTGCCCCCCGGAGAGTGGCTCAGCGGCTTCCACCTCCCCGGCAGCCTGCCCGGATCGCTGTACGACACCGGCCAATTCGCCGGCACGCCCTTCGCGGGGCTGGTCCTCAAACCGCTCGTCGGCTTCGGCGCGCCGTCACTGGAGGTCGCCTGGACCTGCGTGACGCTGCTGTTCGTCGCCGCCATCGGGCTCGTCGCCGCCCGCGGCCTGCCCGACCCCGTGCCACGGCGCACCGCGCTGCTCGCAGCGCCCGTGCTGACGGCCCTGATGATGGTCTCGCTGCCCGTCCGCGAGGCCGCCTCCCCGGGCCAGACCGCCGTCCTGCCCGTGCTGCTGGTGCTCCTGGCCGTCTTCCGCGTGCCCGGCGACCGGCCCGCGGGCTTCCTCGTCGGCCTCGCCGCCGCGCTCCAGCCCGCACTGCTGCTCTTCGCCCCGCTGCTGTGGCTGACCGGGCGCCGCCCCACCGCCCGGACCGCCGCCGTGACCTTCGCCGCAGCCACCGCGCTGTCCTGGGGGGCCATGCCGCGCGACTCCTGGACGTACTGGGTCCAGTACCTGGTCGGCACCGGCCTCGGCGGCGCCCCCGACGGCCTCGCCAACCAGTCCGTGCACGGCGCGCTGCTGCGCCTGGGCCTGAGCGGACCCGCCGAGATCCTGCTCTACGTCGCCCTCGCGGCCGCCATCGTCTTCTTCGGCCTGCGCCGCGCGGTCCGCTACGCCCACGACGGCCAGCTGCTGCTCGCCGTCGCCGTCACCGGCTGCGTGGCCGTCGCCGTGTCCCCGGCCGGCTGGCGCCACCAGCTGCTGTGGGTGCTGCTGGCCGTCGCCGGCAAGGTGGGCAAGCGCGCCGCCGACCGGCCCGTGTGGCCGGTGGCCGTGGTCCTCGCCATGACCCTGCCGAGCGCCGTGCTGCTGCCGAACCTGGCCGCCTTGGCCCCCGTACGCGACAACGTGCTGCTGCTCACCGCGGTCGCCGCGGCCTGCGCCGTACCGTTCCTGCCGCGCTCGTCGCCGTACTGGCGCGAGCCCGTCCCGACCGCCTACGGGCGGCCGGCGGCGGCCCGCTGGGCGCGGGTTCCCCTGCTGCCGTTCTGGCGGCGCGTGCTGTCCCGCCCGAACCTGCTGTTGGAACTCCTGCTGATACGGGTCGGCTACTCGCTCTACTCGCACATCCGGGCGGCCGCCCCCACCAGCCGCTCGCTCGCCGAGGGCAACGGCAGCCAGATCCTCGGGATGGAGCGGGTGCTGGGCCTCGACATCGAGCACGCCGTGAACCTCGCGGTGGTCAACACGCCCTGGCTGGAGGCCTTCTTCAACTTCTACTACACCTCCTTCCACTTCGTGGTCCCGCTGACGATCCTGGCGGTCCTGTACTGGCGGCGCCCGGGCGACTACCGCTGGGCCCGGGCCTCCCTGGGCCTGGCCACCGTCCTGGCCCTCATAGGCTTCTGGCTGTACCCGCTGGCGCCGCCGCGCCTGATGCCCGGTCTCGGCTTCGTCGACACCGTGCACGGACCGCAGGACCTGGCCAACCCGTCGTACGGGGCCATGACCGCGATCTCCAACCAGTACGCGGCGATGCCCTCGCTGCACTTCGGCTGGTCGCTGTGGTGCGGGGTCGTGATCGTGGTGCTGGCGCCGAAGGGCTGGCAGAAGCTGCTCGGGGCGCTGCACCCGCTGATCACGGTGTGCGCGATCGTCGCGACCGCCAACCACTGGGTGCTGGACGCGGTGGGCGGGGCGGCCGTCGTGACCGCCGGCTTCGCGCTCGTGTACGCGCTGTCCGGGCCGCGGGGGCTGCACGTGAGCCTCCCGGCGCAGCGCAGGACCGGGGAGGAACAGGCCGGAGGGGGGCGCGGCGGAGCGGAACAGGCCGGAGGGGAACGGGCCGGCGGGGAACGGGCCGGCGGGGAACCGGTCCGGGCCCCGGCCCGGACCTCCTGACGGCCACGGCCACGGCCACGGCCACGGCCACGGCCACGGCCACGGCCACGGCCACGGCCACGGCTACGGTCACGCCGCCGGCGGGACGTTCTGGTTGAGGCGGAAGAGGTTGCCCGGGTCGTAGCGCCGCTTCAGCTCCTGGAGGCGGCGGTACTTTTCCGGGCCGTAGGCCTGCCGGACGCGCTCCTCGCCCTCGTTCATGAGGAAGTTGACGTACACGCCCGAGTGGTGGGGCGAGAGCGCGGACCAGAACCCGCGCGCCCACTCCCGCTCCTCGTCGAAGCCCGTCGCGTCCTCGCAGGTGGGGTTGATGTTGAAGGTGTGGCCGGCGCCGCGTCCGGTGAACGCCGTCTCCTGCTCGCCGACACGCGCGATGGCGCCGCCGAGCTGGAAGATCGGGAAGGCCGTGAGCGGGGACGCCATGCGCGCCGCGTGCTCGGCGGTGATGTCGATGACCTCGTCCGTGAGGCGCTCGACGTCGCACGATTTGAAGTAGTACCAGCGGCCGTGCGGGTAGGACGGGTCGAACATCGCCTGGTGCGCGGTGAACGGCTTGGGCCCGCACAGGTCGAGAACGGGCGGCGGCCCGGCCTCGCGCAGCGGCCGTAGGACCTCCTGACCCTCCTCGACCGGCCCCGCGTAGCAGCACACCACCATCACCACGGGCTTCCCGTGCAGTTCCGGCGGTATGTACGGCAGCGGCGGTGCCTTGCGGTGGACGACCGCCGTGGTCAGCTCGTCCGGTACGTCGGTGATCCACTCGCGGTAGAAGCGCAGGAGCCGCGCCGACTCGGCCATCGGCCAGATGACGGGACCGGCCAGCACGATCGGCCCGACCGGGTTGAGGCGGAAGGTGAACTCCGTGACGATGCCGAAATTGCCGCCGCCGCCCCGCACCCCCCAGAAGAGGTCCGGGTTCTCGTCCTCGCTCGCCTTCAGGTACGTCCCGTCGGCGGTGACCAGGTCCACGGAGAGCAACTGGTCGACGGCGAGCCCGTACTTGCGCATCAGCCAGCCGATGCCGCCGCCGAGGGTGAGCCCGGCCACGCCCGTGTGCGTGACGATCCCGGAGGGTACGGCCAGGCCGAACGCCTGCGTCTCGTGGTCCAGCTCGCCCAGCAGTACGCCCGCCTGGGCGCGGGCCGTGCGGCCCTCGGGATCGACGCGGATGCCGCGCATGGCCGAGAGGTCGATGACGATGCCGCCGTCGCACACCGAGTGGCCGGGGAAGCTGTGACCGCCGGAGCGTACGGCCAGCGGCAGGCCGGCGGAGGGTCCGGTGGCGAACCGCACGGCCTCGATGACGTCCGCGACGCCCGTGCAGTAGGCGATGAGGGCGGGGGAGCGGTCGATCGAGCCGTTCCAGATCCGGCGGTCCTCGTCGTACGTGGGGTCCTCCGGACGTACCAGCCGGCCCCGGAACGACTGGCTCAGCGTGGTCATGACTTCAGTCTGGCACCGGGGTGGGGGTCGCGCATTCGGCTCGCGCGGGCCGAAGGGGCGCCGGGGCAGCTGGGCCCTGGCGCCCCTTCGGCTGGATCGCCGCTGTCTGTAAGGATCACCCGGTTCGGGTGGGGCCGCCACTCGGACGGGTGCGGGCCGGCTGCTGGGGGCGCTGCCCCCAGACCCCCGCGCCTCAAACGCCGGCGGGGCTGGATTTTGCGCGGCGGGGCTGGATTTGCCCGGGCGGGGCTGGAATTGCCGGGGCGGGGCTGGAATTGCCGGGGCCAGTGGACGGCAGGGGCCGGGGCGTGGGAGGAGTGGTCCCTGCCGTCCTGGATCCAAGGTCAGCCGTGGCTGACCCGGAGCTCCTTGATGCCGTTGAGCCAGGCCGCGCGCAGGCGGCGCGGGTCCTCGCCGGTCAGGCGGAGGTCGGGCAGGACATCGGCCAGCGCGTTGAAGATCAGGTCGATCTCCATGACGGCCAGGGACTTGCCGAGGCAGAAGTGCGGGCCGCCGCCACCGAAGCCGAGGTGGGGGTTGGGGTCGCGGGTGATGTCGAAGACGCCGGGATCGGTGAAGACCTCCGGGTCGTGGTTGGCGGAGGAGTAGAACAGCCCCACCCGGTCGCCCGCCTTGATCTTCTGGCCGCCCAGTTCGGTGTCCTGGGTGGCGGTGCGCTGGAAGGACACGATCGGGCTGGCCCAGCGCACGATCTCCTCCGCGGCGGTGGCCGGCCGGGTCGCCTTGTAGAGCTCCCACTGGTCGGGGTGGGTCAGGAAGGCGTGCATGCCGTGGCTGATGGCGTTGCGCGTGGTCTCGTTGCCGGCGACCGCCAGGAGGAGGACGAAGAAGCCGAATTCGTCCGATCCGAGGTTGCCCTCGCCCTCCGCCGCCACCAGCTGGGTGACGATGTCCTTGGCCGGGCACTCCTTGCGCGCGGCGGACAGGTTCATCGCGTAGCCGATGAGCTCCATCGCCGCATTGGCGCCGGCCTCCTCGGTGATCGCGTACTCCGGGTCGTCGTAGGCGATCATCTTGTTCGACCAGTCGAAGATCTTGGCGCGGTCCTTCTGCGGTACGCCGATCAGTTCGGCGATGGCCTGCAGCGGGAGCTCGCACGCCACCTGCGTGACGAAGTCGAAGCTGCCGTCGGCCGCCGTGGCCGAGGCCTCCTCGACGATCTTCCGGGCCCGGTCCCGCAGGGCCCCCTCCAGCCCGCGGATGGCCCGCGGGGTGAAACCGCGCTGCACGATCTGGCGTACGCGGGTGTGTTCCGGCGGGTCCATGTTCAGCATGATCAGTCGCTGGGCATCTATCTGCTCACGCTGGATGTGCTCGTTGAAGCGGATGATCGCCGTGTTCGTGGTGGAGGAGAACAACTCGGGGTGCGTGGAGACGTACTTGACGTCCGCGTGCCGGGTCACGACCCAGTAGCCCTCGTCGTCGAAGCCGGTGACACCCCGCCGCTGCGGACACCACCACACCGGCGAGGTCTGCCGCAGCTGTGCGAACTCCGGGAGCGGGACGCGGCTTTGGAGCAGGTCGGGGTCGGTGGCGTCGAAGCCTTCGGGCAGCGCGGGGCAGGACATCGGGGCAACTCCAAAGTCTGACGGACCATCAGAAGTTGGCTCGAAGGTAGTAACGAGTTCTACAAGTGACAAGGGTCGGCGCATCAACTGTTGCGTGTGGAATCCGTGCAGGCCGCGTGCAAGACCCTTGCGTGCCGGGGCCCAGGTCATAAGACTGCGGGGGAGAACTAGAACGCGTACTAGTTCAGGCGGGGCGCCGGGACGGCCCGCCGCGCTGGCGCTGTGCAGGAGAGGACGAGCTCATGGCCGCGGAACCCGTCATCGTCGAAGCCGTACGCACCCCCATCGGCAAGCGCGGGGGCGCGCTCGCCAACCTCCATCCCGCCTACCTGCTCGGCGAGACCTACCGCGAACTGCTGGCCCGTACCGGAATCCAGCCCGACTGCGTCGAGCAGATCGTCGGCGGCACCGTCACCCACGCCGGCGAGCAGTCGATGAACCCCGCCCGCAACGCCTGGCTCGCCATGGGACTGCCGTACGAGACCGCCGCGACGACGGTGGACTGTCAGTGCGGCAGCTCCCAGCAGGCCAACCACATGGTCGCCAACATGATCTCCGGCGGGGTCATGGACATCGGCATCGCCTGCGGGGTGGAGGCCATGAGCCGCGTGCCGCTGGGGTCGGGGTCGAAGCACGGGCCCGGCAAGCCGTTCCCGGACGAGTGGAACGTGGACCTGCCCAACCAGTTCGAGGCCGCCGAGCGGATCGCCCGCCACCGGGGCCTCGGCCGCGAGGACGTCGACAGGCTGGGCCTGCTGTCGCAGGAGCGGGCCGTGGCCGCCTGGGCCGAGGAGCGGTTCAAGCGCGAGACCTTCGCCGTGCAGGTGCCGACGACCGAGGAGGAGCAGGCCGCCGGGCAGGGCATGTGGCGCCTGGTCGACCGGGACGAGGGCCTGCGGGACACGAGCATGGAAGCCCTGGCCCGGCTCAAGCCGGTCATGCCCACCGCCGTGCACACCGCCGGCAACTCCTCGCAGATATCCGACGGGGCCGCCGCCGTGATGTGGGCCTCCCGCAAGATGGCCCGCGCCCTCAAACTGCGGCCGCGCGCCCGGATCGTCGCCCAGACCCTCGTCGGCGCCGACCCGCACTACCACCTGGACGGGCCGATCGACGCGACCCGGGCCGTGCTCGGCAAGGCCGGGATGTCCCTCAGGGACATCGACCTCGTCGAGATCAACGAGGCTTTCGCCTCCGTCGTCCTCAGCTGGGCCCAGGTCTTCGACCAGGACCTGGAGAAGGTAAACGTCAACGGCGGCGGCATCGCGCTCGGCCACCCGGTCGGCGCCACCGGCGCCCGGCTGATCACCACCGCGCTGCACGAGCTGGAGCGCCGCGACAAGGAGTTCGCGCTGATCACCATGTGCGCGGGCGGCGCGCTGGCGACCGGCACGATCATCCAGCGCCTGTGAGCCGCGTGCGCAGGCGCCTCTGAACCCGTGGGATGGGATGCTGAAGGCCCCGGTGGCCGGACCTGGGGAGGCCGGCCACCGGGGCCTTCGTGTGTCTGCCGCTGCTGCAGCTACTGCTGCCGCTGTTCTACCGCTGGCGGCTTAGTACCAGTGGTTGGCCTGCCAGAAGTTCCAGGCGCCGACCGGGCTGCCGTAGCGCTCGTTCATGTAGTCCAGGCCCCACTTGATCTGGGTGGCCGGGTTGGTCTTCCAGTCGGCGCCGGCCGAGGCCATCTTCGAGGCCGGCAGGGCCTGGGCCAGGCCGTACGCGCCGGAGGACGGGTTCGTCGCCGTGTGGTCCCAACCGCTCTCGTGCGAGATGATCTTGTCGAACGCGGCGAACTGGGCCGGGTCCTTGATCATCTGCTGTGCGATCGCCTTGGCGCTCGACGGGGCGGCCTGCGCGGGAACGGCGGCCAGCATGGAACCGGCGGCGGCAAGGCCGACGACGGTACCCGTGAGGGTCTTCTTGGAAGCGGCGATGCGGCGGATGAGGGAGTTGGACACGGATTGACCTTCCGAAGGGGACAAGGGCGGTCGCAGGCATGCCGAAGACATGCGTGAGCCACTCACGCGGAGGAGAGGGGTTCGTCGGCGGGGGGTGAAGTACCCCTGCCGCCTTGCGACTCATCCAGTTCTACAGACGCCCGGACGTCCTGGCAAAGGCCCCTCTTACTACGGGGCCTCGCAGGTGGGGAGGGGCGGCCCCGCGGTGTTGTGATCAACGTCCGCGCAGGTGGAGGCGCGTACGAAGGGGTGCAAATGGGGCGCTCCATCCCTACTATTGCGTTTCGTATGTGACCTGGGTCCTATGGGGCGGGTCACCGGCAGGGGCCCCGAATGTCACTCTTCGCTACCGTTCATACCCTTTTGCGAGTGTGGTCCGGGCCACTTTCCGCCCCAGAATCGAAGGTGACGGGCGCGTCGAAGGCAGCTTTCCGAGTCGCCCGCCGCAGCGCCTTCAGCAGGGTGGCTCCGAGCGTGAGCGTCAGGACGACGGTCAGCGCCGCCCGGCCCAGGTCCCAGCCCACGGAGGTCGCCAGGCAGTACGCGACGAACCGCGCCAGATTCGCGGCCACTGGCTCCCCCGGATGGAAGGAGATGCCCTGACCCATGCCCTGCAGGATCACCCAGCCCTGCAGGTTCATGACCGTGCCGTACGCGAACGAGCCCACGAAGCCGTACGCGGCCAGCATCAGCAGCTCCGCCCGGCCCCGGATCCGCTCCGGTCCGGGCAGCAACCCGGCACCCAGCGAGAACCAGCCCATGGCCAGCATCTGGAACGGCATCCACGGCCCGACCCCGCCGGTCAGCAGGGCGGAGGCGAACATCGTCACCGAGCCCAGGACGAAACCGAAGCCGGGACCGAGGACGCGTCCGCTGAGCACCATCAGGAAGAACATGGGCTCCAGCCCGGCCGTGCCCGCGCCCAGTGGTCTCAGCGCCGCCCCGACCGCGGCGAGCACGCCGAGCATCGCGACGGCCTTGGCGTCCATGCCGTTGTCGGCGATGGTCGCGACGACGACGGCGACGAGGAGGGGGAGGAGCGCGGCGAAGAGCCACGGGGCGTCCTGGGAGTGGGCCAGCCCGGACTGGCGGTCGGCGAGCAGCGGCCAGCCGAAGGCCGCGATGCCGAGGAGGGTGACGAGGATCAGGGCGACGGCGGCGCGGGGGCCGATGCGTATGGGGCGGGCGGGGCGGGTAGGGCGTACGGGGCGGGTAGGGGGTACGGGGCGGGTGGGGCGGCTCATCGGGGCTCCGCCGCGTCGAGGGCCTCGGCGACCTGGCGCACGGTGAGCCAGTGGCCCGGGGCCAGGACCTTCGCCACCTGGGGCGCGAAGGCGGGGGAGGAGACGACGACCTCGGCGGTCGGGCCGTCCGCGACGATCTCGCCGCCGGCCAGGATCACCACGCGGTGGGCCAGCTCGGCGGCGAGCTCGACGTCGTGGGTGGCGAGGACGATGGCGTGGCCGTCGGCGGCGAGGCCGCGCAGGATCTCGATCAGGCGGACCTTGGCGGCGTAGTCCAGGCCGCGGGTGGGTTCGTCGAGGAGCAGCAGGGCGGGGCGGCCGGTGAGGACGAGCGCCAGGGCAAGGGCCAGGCGCTGGCCCTCGGAGAGATCACGGGGGTGGATGTCGTCGGGGACGCCCGGAAGCAGGGCGGAGACGAGATCCCGGCAGGTACCGGGGGCCGCGCCGGCGTCGGAGTCGGCGGCGGCGCACTCGGCGGCGACGGTGTCGGCGTAGAGGAGGTCGCGGGGCTCCTGCGGGACGAGGCCGACGCGGCGCACCATCTCGGGCGGCGGCGTGCGGTGGGGGGTGCGGCCGCCGACGGTCACCTCGCCGGTGGTGGGGGCGACCGTACCGACGAGGGTGGAGAGGAGGGTGGACTTGCCGGCGCCGTTGCGGCCCATGAGGGCGATGGTCTCGCCGGGGGCCACGGTGAGGGTGATCTCGCGCAGGGCCTCTACGCGGCCGCGGTGTACGCCGAGGTTTCGGGCCTGGGCCGGTCCCCTGTCCGGGGCGGGCGCGGGGCTGGGGGCAGGGCTCGGCTTGCTCCGGCGCAGCAGGCGCGAAAACAGCCCGGAGGCTCCGCTGCTGTGGGCTCCGCCCCCAGACCCCCGCGCCTCAAACGCCGGCGAGGCTGAACACGGCACGGGTCGGGGCACGGCCCCGTCGGGCTGCGGCGGCAGATTCAGCCCCGCCGGCGTTTGAGGCGCGGGGTCCGGGGCGGAGCCCTGGGAGGCGGCGCCGCGGGCGGAGTCGGGCAGCACACCCAGCCCCGCTCCGGGCAGGGTTCCGTCGGGCTGCGGCGGCAGATTCAGCCCCGCCGGCGTTTGAGGCGCGGGGTCCGGGGCGGAGCCCTGGGAGGCGGCGCCGCGGGCGGGGTCGGGCAGCACGCCCAGCCCCGCTCCGGGCGGGGTCCCGTCGGGCTGGGGCGGCAGATTCAGCCTCGCCGGCGTTTGAGGCGCGGGGTCCGGGGCGGAGCCCTGGGAGGCGGCGCCGCGGGCGGGGGCGGGCAGCGGCTGCGCGGGGTGTTCGGGGGCCGGGGCGGGCAAGGGCAGCCGGTGCGCGCGGTGGGCCGAAGCCGGGGCCGGGCCCGAGAGGCTGCGTACCCCGGCGGGAGCCGAGAGGCGGGTGAGCAACGGCGCAGCCGCGCGTCGGGCGTCGCGGACCGACAGGGGGAGCGGGGACCACCCCGCGAGGCGACCCAGCGAGACCACCGGCGGGTGGACCGGGGAGACGGCCATGACGTCCGCCGGGCTCCCGAGGACCGGCGCCGCGCCCGGGGAGGGCAGGAGCAGCACCTGGTCGGCGTACTGGACCACCCGCTCCAGCCGGTGCTCCGCCATCAGCACGGTGGTGCCCAGGTCGTGGACCAGGCGCTGGAGGACCGCCAGGACCTCCTCCGCCGCCGCCGGGTCCAGCGCGGACGTCGGCTCGTCCAGCACCAGCACCTTCGGGTGCGGGGTCAGGACCGAGCCGATCGCGACCCGCTGCTGCTGGCCGCCGGACAACGTCGCGATCGGCCGGTCGCGCAGATCGTTCAGCCCCAGCAGGTCGAGGGTCTCCTCCACCCGGCGGCGCATCACGGCGGGCGGCAGGCCCAGGGACTCCATGCCGTAGGCCAGCTCGTCCTCCACCACGTCCGTCACGAAGTGCGCGAGCGGATCCTGGCCGACCGTGCCCACCACGTCCGCGAGCTCGCGCGGCTTGTGCGTACGCGTGTCACGCCCCGCGACCGTGACCCGGCCGCGCAGGGTGCCGCCCGTGAAGTGCGGGACCAGCCCGGAGACCGCCCCCAGCAGGGTGGACTTGCCGACCCCCGAGGGGCCGACCAGCAGCGTCAGCTCCCCCTCGGGGATGGTCAGGTCGACGCCCCGGAGGGAGGGGCCGGTCGCACCCTCGTAGGTGACCGACACCTGCTCGAAGCGGATCATCGCGATGCCTCCTTGGGCGGCGGCGGTACGGGTGCCACGAAGGCGGGCAGCAGGCCGATCAGGATCGCGGCCGCCGGCCACAGCGGGAGCGCGGGGGCCACCAGCGGGACCACGCCCGGGTGCAGACCGGCGGGGTCGAGGGCGGCGGCGCGGATCAGCAGCACGGCGACGGCCGCGCCCGATCCGGCGACGAGCCAGGCGCGCGGCCCCCAGCGGTCGGGCCGGTAGCGGCTCCGCACCGACCGGCGCCCGCCGAGCCGCAGGCCCGCGAGGGCCAGGACGACGCCGATGCCGAGCACGGGGAGCCCGTACGCGGCCCCCTGCGCGGCGAGCAGCCCGTACGTACCCGCGCACATGCCGAGCAGACCGCCGAGGGTGAGGACGTTGGTGGTGTGCCGGACGGCGGGCGGGACCTGCGCCGTACGCCCGTACCCGCGCGCGTCCATCGAAGCGGCGAGGGCGACGGAGCGTTCCAGGGCGCCCTCCAGGACCGGCAGGCCGATCTGCAGGACGGCCTTCACCCCGCCGGTGGGGCGGCCGCGCAGCCGGCGGGCGGTGCGCAGGCGGACGACGTCGGCGACCATGTTCGGCGCGAAGGTCATGGCGACGACGACGGCGACCCCGGCCTCGTAGAGGGCGGCCGGGAGGGACTTGAGGAGCCGGGCCGGATTGGCGAGGGCGTTCGCGGCGCCGACGCAGATGAGGAGGGTGGCCAGCTTCGCGCCGTCGTAGAAGGCGAAGACGAGCTGCTCGGCGGTGACCCTGCCGCCGAGGCGGATGCCCTGGGCCCAGGCGGGGAGGGGGAGCTCCGGCAGGGCGAAGAGGGTGTGCGAGCCGGGGAGGGGGGAGCCGAGGAGCATGGAGAAGAACAGGCGCAGGCCGATGACGAAGAGGCCGAGCTTGAGGAAGGCCCCGTAGGAACGGGCCCAGGGCGCGTCCGTGCGGCGGGCCGCGACCACGTATCCGGCGACGCCGATGACCAGCCCGAGGAGGAGGGGGTTGGTGGTGCGGGAGGCGGCGGTGGCGAGGCCGAGGGCCCAGAGCCACCAGGCTCCCGCGTGCAGGGCCGAGGCACGACCGGCGTGCGGGGCGCTCCACCTCTTGTACGTCGACCGGTGCGAGGGATCCGGCGCCCCGGGCCGGCTCCGCGGGGGCGGGGTCACGTCGCCGGGTGCGGCTCCGGTGGATCCGCCCCGGGCCTCCGGCGGGCTGGGGTACCTCACCGCACCTGTGCGGGCCGCACTCCGGCCGCGGGCTTGATGCACGGGCTCTGCCCGGACCCGGTCCTCAAACGCCGGACGGGCTGAAAAAGCCCGCCCCGCCGGCGTTCGATGCGCGGGCTCCTGGGCGGAGCCCCGGCACTCGGCCGGAGCCGCGGGAGCTGCCGGAGCCGCGGCGGCGGTGGTGGTGGGGCCGTCCGGCGGTGGGGGCGGGGCCGGGGCGTCGTCGGGGGGCGGGGTGGTGGGGGGTGTCATCGGGGGCGGCGGCGGGACTGCCAGATGGCGGCGCCGGCCAGGGCCGCCACCGCTGCGGCGCCGGCCAGCACGCCCGCCGACGGGCCGCTGCCGGACTCCGAGCCGGGCGTGGAGGCCGCGTCGGCCATCGGCTCGCCGCAGCCCTGCTTCGGGTAGCCCGAGACCGCGCAGAGCAGCGCGGCGCTGTTGTAGCGCAGCGGCTTCGCGACCGCCGCCAGTGCCTCGGCCGCCGTGGCCTCCGGGGCCACCTGCGCGCAGGCCGTGCGCGGCTCCGGCTGCGGCGGGGCGTCGCCCGCCGCGGCGTCCGCCGGGACACCGAAGTCGATGACCAGCGCCACCCGCTTCTTGCCCTCCGCCGCCGGGGTCGTCGAGCAGATCGCCGTGAAGTCCGCCGCCGCCCGCGGCTGCGCCGCCTCGGCCGCTGCGTCCTTGCTCACCGCGAAGCGGAAGCCCTGCACCGAGCCGTCCGCCGGACGGGCCGTCGAAGGGCCCACGGACGCGTACGCCCACCGGCCGCCCGCGCCGTCCCAGAAAGACCAGTAGCGGTAGCTCGACGCCAGGGCCGGGGCGGCGGCCACCACGGTGAGGGTGAGGACGACGCCGAGCGCGAGGGCGAACGCGAGGGCGAACGCGAGGGCGGGCGGGCGACGGCGCATCAGAGCTGGTTCTTCTTCCGGCGGCCGCTCAGCAGGATGCCGATGCCCACACCGGCCGCGGCGCCCGCGCCGATGATCCACCAGACGTTCTGGCCGCCGGAGGGCTTGTCCTCCTCACCGTCCACGGTGGTCGCGGACGTGTCCGCGCCCTGCGGGGCCGGGCCCGTCGCGTTCAGCGCCGCGACGAGGTCGGTGCCGCCGAAGGACTTCGGGTCCGTCCCCGTCGCGTGCGCGGCGAGGATCAGCGTCCCCAGGCCCGCCGGGCTGCCCTTCGCCCACTCGGCCGAGTTGCCCTTGAGCCACTCCAGCGCGCCCGCCGCCGACTGCTTGTGCCCGGCCGCGGCCAGGGCGATCACCGCGTCGGCGGTGTTGCCGGTGTCCGGGGTGGGCTGCTCCGCGCCCGGGGTCACGGCCGTGAGGTGGCCGTCCTTCTTGAGGGCCTCGGCCAGGTAGCCGGCCGCGCCTTGGGCGGCGGCCGCCGGGTCGGCGGCGCCCGCCGGGCAGGCCAGGGCCGTGGCCGGGGTGTCCGTGGCGGACGGGACGACGGCCGCGCCCTTGCCGAGGCCGGCGAGCGTCGCCGCGGCCGTGGCGTCGGCGTTCGCGAGCAGCTTGCCGTCGGCCGGCTGGTACGCGAAGGCGCCCCGGTCGGTGGCCGGCTCGGCCGCGCAGCCCAGCTGGAAGGAGAGCAGGCCCTCGTACGCGGACCGGCCCGCCTTCGACGTGACCTCGGCCGGCTTCTCGCCCGCCACGGCCAGCGCGCTGATCACCAGGGAGGTGGAGTTGGCGTCGCTCGGGGAGCCGGGTACGTAGCTCCAGCCGCCGTCCTCGTTCTGGACGGATTTGAGCCAGTCGACGCTCTTCTTGACCGCCGCGTCCTGGCCGCCGAGCGCCTTCAGCGCCTGCACGGCCGCCGCGGTGGCGTTCGTGTCGAGCATCGTCGTCGCGTCGCACGCCGCGCCCGCGTCCGCGCGGAAGGAGGCGAAGCCGCCGTTGGCGCAGCTCTGGCCCGCCAGCCAGTCCACGGCCTGCCGGGCGGGCTTGACGCCGACGGTGTGCTGGGCGAGCAGGGCGAAGGACTGCCGCCACACGCCGTCGTAGGTGGGGTCGTTCTTGCCGTAGAGCCCGGAGGGGATGACCGCAGGCGCGGAGGGCGAGGCGGGCGGCGCGGTGTCGGCGAGGGCCGCGGGGGCGACGCCCACGCAGAGCACGGCGGAGGCGGCGAGCGCGGCGGCGCTGCGACGGACGATCATGGGGGCGGGTGCCTCTCCTGCTGGGGAACCGAAGGCAGGCACGCACAGGCACCGGGCTCCGGCTCCGTTTACCTCGACGGTGCCGGCCGCCGGAGGACCCGGCGGCACGAGCCGCGCACTTCCGGTACAGGGCATTCCGGCTCCCCGCCCCGGGGGTGTGTGCCGGGAGTGGGTCACGGTTGCGGGTCAGCGCCGGATTCGCACCGGCTTCCCCCCGTACGGAAGTGTGGACGACGGGCTCACTGTACCGGCACGTAGGGTGCGCACCCGGGGGCGCCGGATGCGGGTGCCCCTTACCCGTACCCCTTACCCGTAACCGTGCCGTACCCTCTGCCGCGCCTCCTGCCCGTGCCTGTCGCCCGCTCTTTCACAGCGCCCGCTCTTTCACAGCGCCCGGTACGTCACCGGGTCCGTGCCCGGGACCGCCTCGGCGCGGCCCTGCTTCACCAGCCGCCGCAGGTGCGCCTCCGCCTCGGAGACGGCGATATTGCGGGAGCCGTACGGGATCTGCTCCCAGGGCCGGTTCCACTCCATGCGCTCCGCCAGCCCCCACGGGGTCAGTGGCTCGGCCAGCAGCGCCCACAGCCCGGACAGCCGTTCCTCGTGGTGCTCCAGCAGCTCCCGTACGCGGGAGGGAGCGTCGGTGAAGGCGTGCTGGTGGGCCGGGAGCACCTCGGCGGGCGCCAGACGGCCGACGCGTTCGAGGGAGTCGAGGTAGTCGCCGAGGGGGTCGGTGACGCGGGTGTCCTCCGGGGCCTCGTACAGGCCGATGTGCGGGGAGATCCCGGGCAGCAGGTGGTCCCCGGAGAAGAGGCGGCCGTTGCCGGGGAGGTTCGCCGGGTGCTGTTCCTCCAGGTGCAGGCAGACGTGGCCGGGGGTGTGCCCCGGGGTCCAGATCGCGCGCAGCCGGCGCCCGGCGAGGGGCAGCAGCTCGGCGGGGACGATCTCCCGGTCGGGGACCGCGGCGCGCAGGCCGGGCAGGGTCCGCATCCGGCCGCTCGCGCGGGCGGCGCGCAGCGGAGCGATGTGTTCCTCGGGTGCTCCGGCGGCGGCCAGCTTCGCGCTCATGTAGTCGAACCAGACGCCGGGCTCGGAGGCGCGGGTGCGTACGACGACCTCGGTGTCGGCGGCGTGCATGGCGATCCAGGCGCCGGACGCCTCGCGGACCTGTCCGGACAGGCCGTGGTGGTCGGGGTGGTGGTGGGTGATGACCACGCCGTGGACGTCGGCGACGGCGATGCCGAGTGCGGCGAGGCCGGCGACGAGGGTGTCCCAGGACTCGGGGTCGTCCCAGCCGGTGTCGACGAGGACCGGGCCGCGGTCGGTGTCGAGGACGTGGACGAGGGTGTGCCCGAGGGGGTTGTCGGGGATGGGGACCTTGATCCCCCACACGCCTCCGCCGTGATCGGTGACGTCTGACGTGCTCGGTGACGTGTCCTCCGGCATGAGCCCTCCCCTGTCGCCGCCGCCCTCTGACGAGAACGCGTTTCAGTAGTAGCCCAAGTCGACCATCTTGCGGGCGTTCTGACTAGACGTTGGATCTTCTCCGGTGTTTCGGCCCGGTCCGGCCTCGGCGTGTCCTCGGCGTGTCCTGGCCGTGGACTCCTCTAACTAGAACTGGTATCAGTTCTGGAACGTCTCAAGCCGCAGGAGGCCTCAGCCATGACCGAGCTCGTGGAACACGGACAACTGTTCATCGGCGGGGAGTGGACGGATCCGCTGGGCACCGACACGATCCGGATCGTCTCCCCCCACACCGAGCAGGTCATCGGCTCCGTCCCGCACGCCTCGAAGGCGGACGTCGACCGCGCTGTCGCTGTTGCGCGCAAGGCGTTCGACGAGGGCCCCTGGCCGCGGATGACCCTGGACGAGCGCATCGCCGTCGTCACCCGCATCAAGGACGCCATCGCCGTCCGGCACGAGGAGATCGCCCGCTCGATCAGCTCCCAGAACGGATCCCCGTACTCCTGGAGCATCCTCGCGCAGGCGCTGGGGCCGATGATGGTCTACGACGCCGCCATCACGGTCGCCCGCGGCTATCCGTACGAGGAGCACCGTCAGGGCGTGCTCGGCCCGATCCTGGTGCGCCGGGAGCCGGTGGGCGTGGTCGCCGCCGTCATCCCGTGGAACGTCCCGCAGTTCGTGGCCGCGGCCAAACTGGCCCCGGCGCTGCTGACGGGGTCGACGGTGATCCTCAAGCCGTCCCCCGAAGCGCCGCTGGACTCCTACATCCTGGCCGACATCGTGCGGGAGGCCGGACTTCCCGAGGGCGTGCTGTCGATCCTGCCCGCCGATCGCGAGGTCAGCGAGTACCTGGTCGGCCACCCGGGCATCGACAAGGTCGCCTTCACCGGCTCGGTCGCGGCCGGCAAGCGCGTGATGGAGGTCGCGGCGCGCAACCTCACCCGGGTCACCCTCGAACTCGGCGGCAAATCGGCGGCCGTCGTCCTCCCCGACGCCGACGTGGAGAGCGCGATCGCCGGGATCGTGCCCGCGGCCTGGATGAACAACGGCCAGGCGTGCGTGGCCCAGACCCGGATCCTGGCCCCGCGCAGCCGGTACGAGGAGGTGGCCGAGGCGCTCGCGGCGGCGGCCGGCGCGCTGGTCGTCGGCGACCCGCTCGACCCGGCGACCCAGCTCGGCCCGCTCGTGGCCCGGCGCCAGCAGCAGCGCTCCCTGGACTACATCCGGATCGGCCAGGAGGAGGGGGCGAAGATCCTCTCCGGTGGCGGCCGCCCGGCGGGGCTGGAGCACGGCTGGTACGTGGAGCCCACCCTCTTCGGGGACGTCGACAACTCCATGCGGATCGCGCGCGAGGAGATCTTCGGCCCGGTCGTCTGCCTGATCCCGTACGGGGACGAGGCGGAGGCGGTACGGGTCGCCAACGACTCCGACTTCGGCCTCAGCGGCAGCGTGTGGACCGGCGACGTCGAGCACGGCATCGACTTCGCCCGGCAGATCCGCACCGGGACCTTCAACGTGAACACCTTCAGCCTGGACATGCTGGGCCCGTTCGGCGGCTACAAGAACAGCGGCCTGGGCCGGGAGTTCGGGCCGGAGGGCCTGAGCGAGTACCTGGAGCACAAGATGATCCACCTCCCGGCGACGTATACGACGCATTCATCGGGTGCGGGTGCGGGTGCGGGTGCGGGTGCGGGTGCGGGCGGGGCGGGTGAATGATGGGTGACCGCTGGCAGGTCGAGGTGGACCGGGGGGTCTGCATCGGCTCGGGCATGTGCGTGAACCACGCCCCGGACGGCTTCGTCCTGGACTCGGCGCGCCAGTCCCACCCCCGCACCCCGCAGTCGGACGCGAACGAACCGATCCTCACGGCGGCGGAGGGCTGCCCGGTGGAGGCCATCCTGATCACCCTGGCCACGACCGGCGAACCGGTCTTTCCGCCGGAGGAGTAGGGGCCTTGGGGCTCTCGGCGGGGGGGGGGTAGCGGCTTTGGCGCTCCCGCCGGAGGGTTAGTGGCCGTGGCGCTCCCGCCGGGGGGCCGGGCCGGCGGGGGCGGGGCCGGCGGGGGCCGGCTTACGCATACGCGTACGGCCGTCACCGCGTCCGTTCGGCGGCGCTGCGCTCGACGCAGAACTCGTTGCCCTCGGGGTCGGCGAGGGTCACCCAGCCGCTCCCGTCGGCCTTGCGGTGATCGCCGACAACGGTGGCCCCCAGGGCGAGGATGCGCTCCACTTCCTCATCGCGCGACCGGTCCTGTGGCTGAAGGTCCACGTGCACCCGGTTCTTCACGGCCTTGGCGTCGGGCACCGTCACGAACAGCAGGGTCGAACCGGGCGCCGTGACCAGGGCCTCGGGGTCCCCGGGAAAGTCATCGTCAGCGAGCGAGCCGTCCAGGACATCGGCCCAGAACTGGCCCAGGCGGTAGGCGTCGGAGCAGTCGAAGGTGAGGTGTCGCACGAGAGAGGCCATGCGGCGCACTATCGGATAGGCCGACGGCCACTGTCCACCGAAATTGGCCCGGGGGGCTTTGGGGGGCCTGTTGCCCTGGGGCGGGATCAGGGAGGGTTTGGGGGTTTCCCGTCAGTCCCATCGTCTCTCCGTGTCGGGCCGGTCCCTCAAGGGCGCTCCTCCTTCGTCGTCGCGTCGCTGCGCGATGGCCTTCGGCCACCCTTGACCGACCGTCCCGCCCCGGACATACGAGGACAGCCGGGAAACCCCCAAAGGAACGAGCCGGGGGTTCCTTTTCAGGGACGGGGCGGCGGTCGGAGATGCCCGGCGGGGCGGGGGAGCGCGTCCGATCGCTACGCGCTTCGCACGGCTTGGCGTCCGGCCGCCGTCTGGGGCTGGGCATAAGCCGCCACCGATCGCTACGCGCTTCTCGATGACGGCGGCCTGCCCCCGTCTGAAGCTGGGCGCGGGCGCCACCGATCGCTCCGCGCTTCTCGATGACGGCGGCCTGCCCCCGTCTGGGGCCGGGCATAAGCCGCCACAGATCGCTACGTGCTCCGCACGTCTCAGCGGCCGGCCCCCGTCTGGGGCCGGGCATAAGCCGCCACAGATCGCTACGCGCTTCTCCCGTCTCAGCGTCCGGCCGCCGTCTGGGGTTGGGCGGGGGCGCCCGGCGGCGGCCGGCCCCTGCCTGTGGCTGGAGGGCTGGTTCAGGGGTGGCTTCAGGCCTTTTCCGGGGACGTCAGGTCGATCAGGCGGCAGACCATTTCGATGTCGATCTTGACCTGGGCGATCGACGCGCGGCCGGAGAGCCACGTGATCAGTGCCGAGTGCCAGGTGTGCTCGATGACGCGGACCGCCGAGAGCTGTTCCGCTGTCGGCGGCTCCTCCAGGCCCATCGCGTCCAGGATGATCGCCGTGGTCAGCCGGGACACCGTGTCCACCTCGGGGCTCACGCTGCGGTCCGCGAAGGTCAGCGCCCGCACCATCGCGTCGGCCAGCTGCGGTTCGCGCTGGAGGGCGCGGAAGGCCCGCATCAGGGTCTCCGCGACCCTGGCCGCCGGCTCGTCCCCGGCCGGCGGGCGTTTGCGCAGCGTGGTGTGCATGTGCTGGAGCTGGTCCTGCATGGTGGCGACCAGCAGGTGCACCTTGGACGGGAAGTAGCGGTAGAGCGTGCCCAGCGCCACGCCGGCCGCCTCCGCGACCTCGCGCATCTGGACGGCGTCGAAACCGCCCCGGCTCGCCAACTGGGCGCTGGCGTGCAGGATCCGGCGGCGGCGCGCCTCCTGGCGTTCCGTCAGGGGAGGCGACGCCGGTGTGGTGACCGTGCCGACGGCCTTCGCTTCCGCTGTCATGTGCCCCGTTCCGTGTCATTGCGCGGGCTGATTCCGGGCTGATCCGGAGCCAGCATGGCAGGCGCCGCAGCCGTGGCGCGAATCACCTGCTCCGCCTCTTACGGTGTGGTTTCCGGCCGGTAGATTCAATGGTCTTCAACGGATCAAGTCTGAAACTTGTTCTACATTATCCGAGCGGTTACGCTCCGGCGAAAGTGCAGGGAGAAGGGGGCCGAGAGTGACCGCTGAGGCCATGGTGACGAGCCCTTTCGCGGGTTCCGCCACCGACGGCGACCGCCCGCTGCGTATCGCACTCCTCACCTATAAGGGGAACCCGTTCTGCGGCGGCCAGGGCGTCTACGTCCGCCACCTCTCGCGCGAGCTCGTACGCCTGGGGCACTGCGTCGAAGTCATCGGCGCACAGCCCTACCCGGTGCTCGACACGGGCGCCTCGCTCACCGAGCTCCCGAGCCTGGACCTCTACCGCAGCCCCGACCCCTTCCGCACGCCGAAGCGCGACGAGTACCGGGACTGGATCGACGCGCTGGAGGTCGCCACCATGTGGACCGGCGGCTTCCCCGAGCCGCTGACCTTCTCGCTGCGCGCCCGCAGGCATCTCGCCGCACGCGCCGGTGACTTCGACGTGATCCACGACAACCAGACCCTGGGCTACGGGCTGCTGGCGGACCTGGGCGCGCCCCTGGTGACCACGATCCACCACCCCATCACCGTCGACCGCCGGCTCGACCTCGACGCCGCGAAGGACCGCAAGAAGCGGGCCTCCGTGCGCCGTTGGTACGCCTTCACCCGCATGCAGGGCCGCGTGGCCCGCAGGCTGCCGTCCGTGCTCACCGTCTCCGGATCCTCCAAGCAGGAGATCGCCCAGCACCTCGGCGTCCAGGACGAGCGCATCCACGTCGTGCACATCGGCGCCGACACCGACCTCTGGTCGCCGGACCCCTCCGTGGCCGAGGTGCCCGGCCGCATCGTCACCACCTCCAGCGCCGACGTGCCGCTCAAGGGGCTCGTGTACCTCGTCGAGGCGCTCGCGAAGCTGCGTACCGAGCAGCCCGAGGCCCACCTCGTCGTCGTCGGCAAGCGCGCCGAGCGGGGGCCGGTGGCCCGCGCGATCGAGACGTACGGGCTCCAGGACGCGGTCCGCTTCGTCAAGGGCGTCACCGACGCCGAACTCGTCGACCTGGTGCGCAGCGCGCAGGTGGCGTGCGTGCCGTCCCTGTACGAGGGCTTCTCGCTCCCGGCGGCCGAAGCCATGGCCACCGGCACCCCGCTCGTCGCCACCACCGGCGGCGCGATCCCCGAGGTCGCCGGCCCCGACGGCGAGACCTGCCTCGCGGTGCCGCCCGGCGACGCGGACGCACTGGCCGCCGCGCTGGGCCGGATGCTGGGCGACCCGCAGCTGCGGGCCCGCCTCGGCGCCGCCGGGCGCGAACGGGTCCTGACCCGCTTCACGTGGGCCAAGGCCGCCGAGGGCACCGCCGCGCACTACCGCGCCGCCATCGAGCAGGCCGCCCGTACCCGCCGCGCGCGGTGACCTTCCGCCTTTTCCACACCACCCCCTCCGTACACCCCCGCGACCGCGAAGGCAGGACCCCGTGCTGACCGTCGATTTCTCCCGGTTCCCGCTCGCCGCAGGCGACCGCGTACTCGATCTGGGCTGCGGCGCAGGCCGGCACGCCTTCGAGTGCTACCGGAGAGGCGCCCAGGTGGTCGCCGTCGACCGCAACGGCGAGGAGATCCGCGAGGTCGCCAAGTGGTTCGCCGCCATGAAGGAGGCCGGTGAGGCACCGGCCGGGGCCACCGCCACCGCCATGGAGGGCGACGCGCTCGCCCTGCCCTTCCCCGACGAGTCCTTCGACGTCGTCATCATCTCCGAGGTCATGGAGCACATCCCCGACGACAAGGGAGTGCTCGCCGAGATGGTGCGCGTGCTCAAGCCCGGCGGGCGCATCGCCATCACCGTCCCGCGCTACGGCCCCGAGAAGATCTGCTGGGCGCTCTCCGACGCCTACCACGAGGTCGAGGGCGGCCACATCCGCATCTACAAGGCGGACGAGCTGCTCGGCAAGATGAAGGCCGCGGGCCTCAAGCCGTACGGCACGCACCACGCGCACGGGCTGCACTCCCCGTACTGGTGGCTCAAGTGCGCCTTCGGCGTCGACAACGACAAGGCGCTGCCCGTCAAGGCGTACCACAAGCTCCTGGTCTGGGACATCATGAAGAAGCCGCTGGCCACGCGGCTCGCCGAGCAGGCGCTGAACCCGCTCATCGGCAAGAGCTTCGTGGCGTACGCGACCAAGCCCCACCTCCCCGTCGGCGCCGCCCAGTGAGCTCACCCGGGCGCACCGAGCACCTGGTCCTGGACGGCGTACTGACCGCCGAGCAGGCCGCCGAGACGGTGGCGGGCATCCTCGCCGCCCAGCGCGGCGACGGAGCCATACCGTGGTTCCGCGGGCACCACCTCGACCCGTGGGATCACACCGAGGCGGCGATGGCGCTGGACGCGGCCGGTGAACACGCGGCCGCCGAGCGGGCGTACGCGTGGCTGGCCCGGCACCAGAACCGGGACGGCTCCTGGTACGCCGCCTACGCCGACCGGCCGGACGGCGTGGACACCGCCGAGCCGCAGGACGCCGGCCGCGAGAGCAACTTCACCGCGTACATAGCCGTCGGCGTCTGGCACCACTACCTGTCCACCGGCGACGACACCTTCCTCGACCGCATGTGGCCGGCCGTCTACGCGGCCGTGGAGTGCGTCCTCACGCTCCAGCAGCCGGGCGGCGAGATCGGCTGGAAGCGGGAGGCGGACGGCACGGCCGTCACGGACGCCCTCCTCACCGGGTCCTCCTCCATCCACCAGGCGCTGCGCTGCGCGCTGGCCATCGCCGAACACCGCGAGGAGCCGCAGCCCGACTGGGAGCTCGCCGCGGGCGCGCTGCGCCATGCCATCCGCCGCCACCCCGAGCGGTTCCTCGACAAGAACCGCTACTCGATGGACTGGTACTACCCGGTTCTCGGCGGGGCGCTGACGGGCGCGGAGGCGAAGGCGCGGATCGACGGGCGCTGGGACGAGTTCGTGGTCCCGGACCTGGGTGTGCGCTGCGTCCTGCCGAACCCGTGGGTGACGGGCGGCGAGTCCTGCGAGCTGGCGCTCGCGCTGTGGGCGACGGGGGAGTCGGACCGGGCGCTGGAGATCCTGCGGTCGATCACTCATCTGCGCGCGGACAACGGCATGTACTGGACGGGGTACGTGTTCCAGGACGAGGCGGTCTGGCCGGTGGAGCAGACGACGTGGACCGCCGGGTCCCTGCTGCTCGCCGTGGCGGCGCTGGGCGGGGACGAGGCGACCACCGCGGTGTTCGGGGGGCTTGCCCTGCCGAGCGGGCTGGAGCCCGACTGCTGTGACTAGGCGATGTCCGGGCGGACGGCCTCCGGGCTGATTCAGCGGCGGTAGAGCCATCCGGCGACGGCGTGGCCGACGAGGAGGTAGACGACGGCGGCGAGGCCGTAGCCGACCACCACCTGGATCCACTCGCGGCTGAAGGTGAACAGGTCGTAGGACCAGCCGGCCAGCCAGCTGGCGACGTCGTGGACGAAGTCGACCAGTTCGTTGCCCTGGTTGGCCTCCAGCAGGTACAGCAGGATCCACAGGGCGATCACGAAGGCCAGCACGTCCGCCACCAGTGCGACGGCCCGGCCTGCCTGACTGCTTCCTCGGGCGTGTACTCGGGTGTGTGTGCGCATGCCCCGCGTTTTGCCGCCAGGGCGGGGGGTAAACCCGAACGGGTCGCCCGCGTGGCGGAGCCGGGGGGCCGGGGAGAGGCTGCGGAGGACGACGCCTCAGTCCCCGGAGGAACCGTGTCCGTACCCCCGACCGTTCGCTTCCGTCGCGCCCTCGCCGCGGTGGTCCTGTCCACCGCGCTGCTGGCCGGGGCCACCGCGTGCGGTGGCGGCGGTGGTGGCGGCAACGGCCGGGTGGAGGAGGTCTCGGCGGCCTCGGTCGCGGAGCTGGCCGTCCTCGCCGCCGCGGAGCCGGCCGCCGCCGAAGCCGACGAGCTGGCCGCCGTGACGCCCTCGCCGAGCACGTCCGCCGAGAAGCAGAAGTTCGCCAAGACGCGCTTCGTCGCCAACGCGGGGCTCGCGGCCGGGGCGACGTACCAGTGGATCATCAAGCCGTACCGCGAGGGCAAGTTCAAGAAGGGCGCCAAGGGGCGCACCTTCGCGCTCATCAAGGCGGGCCTCGCGGGCGCGTTCGCGTACAACCGGCTCAAGGCGGCGGCCGCGAACGCCAAGGGCGACCCGCTGCTGTCGAAGGCGATGGGCCCGCTGACGGCGGGCATCGAGTCCCTCAAGGGCCTGGCCGGCAAGCTCCGCAAGGGCGAGGCGGGTGACGCCGACATCGACGCCTTCGACAACGTCATCAAGGGCGTCAAGGACGCGGGCAGGAGCGCGGGCGCCGAGGTGGTCGACAAGGTCCCGAGCGCTTCCGAGCTCGCCGGCTAGTGCTGTGACCGGGGGCCCCTCCCAGCGGTAGCTGGGGGTGTCGCGGGCCCGCGAAGATCGCCCGGGCAGGGCCTCGCCGTATCGCTGTCCGGGAGCGGGTCCCCGGCCTGTTTCAATGGGGCGCGTGATCGAATTCGTGGTGGTCGCCCTCGGGGCGGCCGGGGCCGGGTGGCTCCTGCGGCGCAAGCACCGCGCGCGGGTGGCCGCCGGGCCCGTGCCCGGCATCCCGGGCATGGCGCGGCAGCCGGCCGGCGAGGGCCGCTGGCGGCCGGGCCGCGTGTACGTCGACCAGGGCGCGGCCCGCTGGGTCCCGCAGCGGGGCGCGGCCCTGCCGCTGCCCGGCGGCCGCGCCACCGGGCTGCGGGTCCCCTCCGTGCGGGAGGCCGTCTCCATCAACCCCGGCTCGCGGATCGTCACCTGCGTCTACGAGGGCGGCGGGAGCATCGAGATCGCCGTCATGCCACTGGACGTGCGCGAACTGCTGGCGGCCCTGCCGCAGGCCGAGGCCGACTAGGTTCTGTCTCGCCAGGAGACCCCAGCCGGCTGCTCCCGCGGGGTAGTCGGGCCCTGGTCAGATCGTGACCGGGCCATGGGCGGTGGCGAACTCAACCGAGACCAGGCCCGGTTCCTCATCCTCGACCCAGGTGACGTCGATCTGGTCGAGGGGGTGGTCGGCCGGTTCGCCGAGGAATTCGGCGATGGAGGCGGCGTCGCCGGCGATGGAGAGCCCGTGGATGGTGGTGGAGGTGCGCGGGTCGGCGCTCGGGCGCTCCTCGATGGGGACCAACCACTGAAGGAAGTAGGGCAGTTGCGGGTCCTCCAGCAGCTCCAGCAGGCCGATCTGCTTCCACCTCAGGTCGAACCCGTCGGGGCGGACACGGTGGCCCTCGGCCGAGGTGCGGCCGAGGCGGGCCTCGACCGGGGCGATGTCGTCGATGGAGACCACCCAACCGAGCCAGCCGCCGCCCTCGGCTGCGCGGCGCGCGACCGCCTGGCCGAAGGGTGCGAGGTCGGCGGCGGGGTGGTCGAGTGTGGTGACGACCTCGACGTAGGTGCCGCCGCTCAGCGGGAGAATGAAATTGCGGGTGCCGAATCGCGGGTGCACGCCCCCGTCGACGAACCCGGCGCCGAGGGCCGATCCGATCCACTGGACGGTCGAGGCGAAGCTGTCGCGGGCCACCGCATAGGACACGTGATCAAGTCGCACCGCGCCATCATCACCCGACAACCCGTACACATCCCGACGCCACGCCCTGCGCCCCGGAGCCGCGTCCGCCGTGGATTCAGCCGTGGAGCGGATCGATCATCGTCATCCCGGCGGGGGAGGCCCACGACGGAGGAGCTCCTCGGCCACGCTGGCGCGACCTGACCGAGGGTCAGTGGTTCAGGTCCGCCAGGACGCGCAGGGTGTGGGGGTCCGGGGCCGTGAGGAGGAGGTCGGTGACCGGGCCCTTGCGCCACAGGTCCAGGCGCTCGGCGATCCGCTCCCGGGGGCCGATCAGGGAGATCTCGTCGGCGAACGCGTCCGGGACCGCCAGGACCGCCTCCTCCTTGCGCCCGGCGAGGAACAGCTCCTGGATGCGGCGGGCCTCCTCCTCGTAGCCCATCCGGGCCATCAGGTCGGCGTGGAAGTTGCGGGCCGCGTGGCCCATGCCGCCGATGTAGAAGCCGAGCATCGCCTTGACCGGGAGCAGCCCCTCGGCGACGTCGTCGCAGACCTTGGCGCGGGCCATCGGCGCGATCATGAAGCCCTCGGGCACGTCCGTGAGAGCGGCCTGGTAGACGTCGGTGCGGGTCGGCGACCAGTACAGGGGCAGCCAGCCGTCCGCGATCCGCGTCGTCTGGGCGATGTTCTTCGGCCCCTCCGCGCCCAGCAGCACCGGCAGGTCCGCGCGCAGCGGGTGGGTGATGGGCTTGAGGGCCTTGCCGATGCCGGTGCCGTCCTCGCCGCGGTACGGGTGGCTGTGGAAGCGGCCGTCCAGCGCGACCGGGCCCTCGCGGCGCAGCACCTGGCGGATGACGTCGACGTACTCGCGGGTCGCGGTGAGCGGGCTGGCGGGGAAGGGGCGCCCGTACCAGCCCTCGACCACCTGCGGGCCGGACAGGCCCAGTCCGAGCATCATCCGGCCGCCGGAGAGGTGGTCCAGCGTGAGGGCGTGCATGGCGGTGGCGGTGGGGGTGCGGGCCGCCATCTGCGCGATGGCCGTGCCGAGGCGGATCCGCGAGGTGTGCGCGGCGATCCAGGTCAGCGGGGTGAAGGCGTCCGAACCCCAGGCCTCGGCGGTCCACACCGAGTCGTAGCCGAGGTTCTCGGCCTCGGTGGCGAGGTCGAGGTGGGCCGGGTGGGGGCCGCGGCCCCAGTAGCCGAGTGCGAGTCCCAGGCGCATGCGAGTCCCCTCCGGCGAGGTGTCAGTTTCTGACTGGGCGTCAGGTGACTGTATGGCAACGGCCCCTCGCCGGGAAGTGGCGAGGGGCCGTTGCCGTGGGTCGTGTGTGCGGCGCCGTTCCGGGGGCTCCGCCCCCGCGCCCCCGCGCCTCAAGCGCCGGCGGGGCTCGCTTAGCCGCGCTGGATGCCCGAGGTGTCGTTCAGGATGCCGCGCCGGCCGTCCTGGGTCTGGGCGACCAGGGTGGCCGCGCCACGCTGCTCGACGGCCAAGTACCAGGTGCCCGGGGCGAGTTCGGCGATCTGGTGGGGGGAGCCGTCCTCGGCGAAGAGGGGGCGGGCCACCGGGACCGCGAACCAGAAGGGGCTGAAGTCCGCCGCCGGGGTGGGCGCCGGAGCCGGAGCGTGCTGGCCCGCGTCCTGCGGACCCGGCGCCGGGGTGCCGCCGTACGGCGGAACGGGCTGCGGGGTGGAACCGTAGGGCTGCTGACCGCCCGGGTAGCCGTACCCGGCGCCCGGCTGGGGCTGGCCCCCGTACGGCGGGACGGCGGCGGGCTTCGGCTCCGGCACCAACTGGCCCGCGAGCGCGGGGATCTTCGCCCCGGCCACGGCCACACCGGCCAGGGCCAGGGTGGCGAGGAAGGCGAGGATGGCACCGGCGCCCAGGTCGGCGGCGCTCGGGCAGGTGATCAGCGACCACAGCGCGGACCAGGCGGCCGAAACGGCGAGCACGGTGCCCCACGCGGCCAGGGGCAGGCCCAGGACCTTGCGGGTCTCCGGCTGGAAGCGGCCGGCGATCAGCAGACCGGCGGCGATGAAGCCGAGCAGGAAGACGCTGGGGAGCACGAGGCGGTAGAAGTCGGTGTCCCATGCGCTCGGCAGGTCGACACCGGTGGTGGAGTAGAAATCGAGGAACGAGGCGATGAACAGCAGCACCGCTGCTCCGATCACCACGCCGTCGCCTCGAGTGAGGGAGCGGATGTTCACGTCTTAGGTGTCCTTCTCGGTCTCGGTCGTCTCGTGGTGCCACGGTCGCAGATCGTGCCTGCAGCGGGGCGGGCGGCACCATGGTACGGAGGTCTCGCGCGGCCGAGAGGATCGGGGCTGCGAGCAGTCCCGGCGGGACCTGCGGTGGGACTACCCGCCGAGGAAGCCGACGATGCCGTCCGCGATGCCCTGGGCCGCCTTCTGCCGCCACTCCGGACTCGTCAGCTGCGCCGCGTCCTTGGCATCACGCATGTTGCCGCATTCGATGAACACCTTGGGCCGGGTCGACAGGTTCAGTCCTCCGAGGTCGTCGCGGACGACCAAGCCGGTACCGCTGCCCAGGTAGTTGGCGGGGGCCGATCCGGTGGTACGGGCGAAGTTCCCGGCGATCCGCTCGCCGAGCTCGCGGGAGGGTTCGACGATCTTCGCGGTGTCGGCGCCGCCGCCCTTGACCTTGGCCGGGAGGATGACGTGGAAGCCGCGGCTGCCGGCGGAGACGCCGTCGGCGTGGACGGAGACGACGGCGTCGGCGTTCGCCTCGTTGCCGATGCGGGCGCGCTCGGTGATGCAGGGGCCCCACGGGCGGTCGGCCTGGTGGGTGAGCACCACCTTCACGCCCTGGGCCTCCAGGACGGCCCGCAGGCGCTGGGAGACGTCGAGGGTGAACTCCGCCTCCATGTAACCAGAGTTGGTGGTGGTGCCGGTGGTGTCGCACTCCTTGCGGCCCGTACCGATGTCGACCTGTCTGTTGATCTCGTCGGTGTGCTTGAAGTTGCCGGTGTTGTGGCCGGGGTCGATGACCACCGTCCGCCCGGCGAGCGGGCCCTTGGCGGGAGCCGGAGCGGGCGCGGGGGCCGGAGCGGGCGCGGCCGCGGGCGTGCTCGCGTCCGTGCCCGGGCTCCCGCTCGCGGTGGAGCCCGGCTTCGCGTCCCGCTGGCCCGGCGACTGGGCCGAGTGCGAGGCCGGCAGCGGCGCCGTCCGGGGCTGCTGCCCGTCCGGCCCGGCCCCGCTCAGCACCTGCGTCAGCACCCAGCCCGCCAGACAGGCCGGGGCGAGCGCGGCCGCCCCGACCACGAGCATGGAGCGCCGGGTGAACCAGGACGGGTCCGGGCTGACCGAGGAGCCGGACTCGGGGGGCGGAGGACTGTCGTCGTTGCGCACGTCGCGATGCTAGACCGCCGCGCGGTTGTCCGGCCGCGAGTGGGCCATTCGAGGGCGCGGTGTGCTTATCGCCTTTTTGGTTGATGCGGCTTGCCTATATGCCCGACCCGGTACGGCGCAGCACGCGCAGCGAGTCGGTGACGGAGATCTCCTCGAAGGCGCCCGAGGCGAGGGCGCGCAGGTAGATCCGGTACGGGGCCTGGCCGCCGTCGGCCGGATCCGGGAACACGTCGTGGATGACGAGTGTGCCGCCCGGCGCGACGTGCGGGGCCCAGCCCTCGTAGTCGCCGGTGGCGTGCTCGTCGGTGTGGCCGCCGTCGATGAAGACGAGGCCGAGCGGGCCGCCCCAGGCGGCGGCGACCTGCGGGGAGCGGCCGACGATCGCGATCACGTGGTCTTCGAGACCGGCCCGGTGCAGGGTCCGGCGGAAGGTGGGCAGGGTGTCCATCAGGCCGATCTCCGGGTCCACGACGGTCGGGTCGTGGTACTCCCAGCCGGGCTGCTGTTCCTCGCTGCCCCGGTGGTGGTCCACGGTGATCGCGGCTACGCCGGCCTCGCGGGCGGCGTCGGCCAGCAGGATGGTGGAGCGCCCGCAGTACGTCCCGACCTCCAGCAGCGGCAGCCCGAGCGCGGCCGCCTCGGCGGCGGCCTCGTAGAGGGCGAGGCCCTCCCGTACGGGCATGAACCCCTTGGCGGCCTCGAAGGCGGCGAGGGTCTCCGGCTTGGGGGTGGCCGTGGCCATGGGGTCCTCCTGAGCTGCTGCTGGGCGGCCCATGGTGCCCTACCGCCGGGTAGGGCGCCACGGCCGGGGGGGGGTGCGTACGCCCGCCGGCCGCTCAGCGACCGAACAGCCGGGACAGGCCGCCGCCCCCGCCGCCCCCCTCGGCCCGCCGCTGCTCCCGCACCGCCCGCCGGAAGTCCGCCCGGATCTCGGACACCTCCTGGGCCAGCCACCGGCTGCCGGCGAGGAGGGGAAGCCGGTGCAGCAGCAGGTTCATGTGCGCCAGAGCACTCGCGGGATCGCCTGCCTCGCCGATGCTGCGCAGCACGCGGTAGGCCACCTCCGGATCCCCGTACTCCGCGAGTTCGGCGAGGTCCGGGAAGAGCCGCCAGTACAGGGGTGCGGCGGCGGCGAAGTCACCGAGCAGCCAGGCGTCGTGCGCCAGCCGGCGCCGCACGTCCAGCAGGACCGCACTGTCGGCCGTAAGTGCCCACTCCAGGTCGGGCAGCAGCGGCCCCAGCCAGGCGCGCTCGCTCTCCGCCCGCTCACGGGTGCGCGCGTCCCACTGGCCGTCGCGGTCGCGGGCGCCCCGGTGCATGGCCGAGGCCAGGTGGTAGCGGGCGGTCAGCGTGAGGGGGGCGTGCGCGCCGAACACACGCGTCACCTGCTCGATGATCTCGCGCAGCTCCTCCTCGTGCCGGCGGCCGTCGCCGGGCCCGAAGGCCGCGGCCTCACCGACGTACGTGGCGCGTGCGGTGACCGTGTCCGGGTGTTCCAGGCCCAGGACCCGCACCATGCGGGGCAGGATGCGCTCCAGCTCCGTCGCGGACCGCCCGCGCACCAGCAGCGCGCGGTGGTACGCGGCACGCACGGTGAGCGGGTCGTGCGCGCCGAGCTCCTCGGTCAGGTCGGCGGCCAGCATCCCGAGCCGTTCCCCGGCGTCGGCCGGGTCGTCCTCCAGCAGCTGCGTCAGCCTGCGCCCCAGCATCGTGCGGACGGGATCGCCGGCCGCGGTGTGCACGGTGGGGGTGTACGAGGGCGGCGGCGGCCAGGGGGCAGCGCCCGCCGGGGCCGCCGGGGCCGCCGGGGCCGCCGGTGCGGGGTCGGCACTGCCGGAGTCCGCTGCCCCGTCCCGGGCGATCTCCGTCAGGCGGCGGGACACCTCGCCCGCGCTCGCCGGGCGCTCACGCGGGTCCTTGGCGAGCAGGCCGAGCACGAGGGAGTCCAGCGCGGCCGGCAGTCCCGCCCGCAGGGAACTGGGCGCGGGCGGCTGCGTCGTGAGGTGCTGGGCGAGCAGCTCGTGCATCTCCTGGGCGGGGAAGGGGCGGGCGCCGGTGAGCAGCTCCATCAGGACGCAGCCCAGGGCGTACAGGTCGGCCCGGCCGTCGACGGGCGCGCCGTTCGCTCCACCGGTCCACCGCTCGGGCGCCATGTACGGGAACGAGCCGATGATCATGCCGGTGGCCGTCAGCTCCGTACCGGGTCCGCCCGCCCGGGCCTTGGCGATGCCGAAGTCGAGGACCTTCGTCACCCCGCTCCCGGTCACCATCACATTGGCCGGCTTGATGTCCCGGTGGACGATTCCGGCCTCGTGCGCGGCACCGAGCGCGTCCGCGATCCGCGCCGCCCAGTCCAGGGCGTCCGGGAGCGGCGGTACGCCGACCTCCAGGACGGCTGCCAGGCTGCGGCCCTCCAGCAGCTCCATGACGAGGAAGACGGCACTGCGCCCGGCCCGTTCGGTGCGGCCGAAGTCGTGGACGGTGGCGATGTTGGGATGCGCGAGGTTCCCGGCCAGGCTGGCCTCCCGCTCGAAGCGGCGGGTCTCCTCGGGCGTCTGCGGGTATCCGATCTTGACGGCGACCCGGCGGCCCACCCGGCTGTCCTCGGCCCGCCACACCTCACCGAAGCCGCCCCGGCCGAGCAACTCCTCGAGTTGGTAACGGCCCTCGATCAGTTCCCGCACGTTCCTGGCCCCCGTCACCGCATGATCCGCCCGTCCGGCAGAGCATTATCGCCGCCAATCTTTGCCCGGAAGGAGTCAGTTACGTGATTCATGGCATCAGCATGCGGTGGCGTGATTACGCTCGGCTACAGACCGGAACGAACGCCGCACGGCGTGAACTTGGGGGTGACCGCCCATGGTCGAGATCCGCGACCTCGATCCCAGCGCCTCGCCGCTGGACTACTACGGCTACGAACTGCGTCGGCTGAGAGAGGCCGCGGGACTGAAACAGCACCAGTTGGGCGACATCATCTACTGCACGGGCTCGCTGATCGGCCAGGTGGAGAACACGAAGCGGGTGCCGACCCGGGACTTCTCGGAACGGGTGGACGCGGCGCTGGGGACGGACGGCATGTTCTCCCGTCTGGTGGGGCTGGTCCTGCGGAGCGTGTTGCCGACGTGGTTCCAGGCGTACGCGGAGATGGAGGCGAGGGCGGCGTACATCTCCACGTACCAGTCGCAGTTGGTGTACGGACTCCTCCAGACGGAGGAGTATGCGCGTGCGGTACTGGCGACGGGCCTGCCGGACAACCTCGACGAGTTGCTGGCGGCCCGCATGGACCGCCATCGAATCCTGGGCCGCGAACGCCCGCCCATGGTCTGGGTGGTGCTGGACGAGGCCGCACTGTACCGGCCGATCGGCGGCCGAGAGGTCATGCGGAACCAACTCGCTCACTTGTTGAGCTTCCATGCACAGCGGTGGGTGAGAATCCAGGTGCTTCCCTTCGCGGCGGGCGAACACGCCAGCCTGATCGGCTCGTTCAACACCTTGCGATTCGACGACGACCCTGACCTCATCTATACGGAGGACCTGATCTCGGGGCACATGACCGCCAACCCCGAGACGGTCAAGGAAGCTGCACTTCGTTACGCTCATCTGCAAGCCGCTGCCCTCTCTGTGGAGGCGTCGGCGGCATTGATCACCCGCGTAATGGAGGAACGTTATGGGCACCAGCCAGGACCTGACCCACGCGCGGTGGCGTAAGTCGTCGTACAGCGGCAACACCGGCGGTGATTGCATCGAGTGCGCCCCGCTCGGCGGAGCCGCCTGGCGTAAGTCGTCGTACAGCGGGAGCAGCGGCGGCGACTGCGTCGAAGTCGCCGCGCAGCCCTGTCTCGTCGCCGTGCGGGACTCCAAGAATCCCGACGGGCCCGCCTTCGCCGTCAGCCCCACCGCCTTCGCCGCCTTCGTGAGGGCCGTCTCTGTATGATCCGCTCCCTACCGGGAGAGCCGACGCACGTGGGGCCGTTCAAGGTGCTCGGCGTGCTCGGGCAGGGCGGGATGGGGCGGGTGCTGCTCGCCGCCGGGCCGGACGGGCGGCTCGTCGCGGTCAAGCAGGTGCTCGCGCACTACGCCGACGACGAGGGTTTCCGGGCCCGCTTCCGCCGTGAGGTCGCCGCATCCCGCAAGGTGTCCGGGGCCTACACGGCCGCCGTGATGGACGCCGACCCGGATGCGCCGACGCCCTGGCTCGCCTCGGTGTTCGTCGCCGGGCCGTCGCTCGGCGCCGTCGTCAAGGCGGGCGGGGCGCTGCCGGAGGACGTCGTACGGCGCCTCGCGGCGGGACTGGTGTCGGCCCTGGCCGAGATCCACCGGGCGGGGCTGATCCACCGTGACCTCAAGCCCGACAACGTCCTGCTCGCGGAGGACGGCGTACGGGTCATCGACCTGGGCATCGCGCGGGCGACGGAGCCGGGGGGCGAGGGGGACACCGGGCTGACGCGGACCGGCTGGGTCGTCGGCTCGCCCGCGTACATGTCGCCCGAGCAGGCCGAGAGCAAGCAACCGACCCCGGCGAGCGACGTGTTCTCGCTCGGGTCGGTGCTGGCCATGGCGGTGACCGGCCGCAGTCCGTTCGCCGGATCCTCCACGCTCCGCACGCTCTACGACGTGGTGCACGCCGAGCCCGACCTGAGCGCCGTACCGGCGGGGCTGCGCGAGATCGTCGCCGGCTGCCTGGCCAAGGACCCGGCCGACCGGCCGTCCCCGGCGCGGCTGCGCGAGCTGATCGGACCGGTGGCTCCGGCGGGCCGCCAGTGGCCCTCCGCCGTTTACGGGATGATCGCCGCGCAGCGGGCGGACATCGACCGGCTGTTCGACGAGGGTGCGGACCAGCCCCAGCCCCAGCCCCAGCCCCGGCCCCAGCCCCCGGCCGAGCCCGAGGCGCCGCCCGTACCGGAGCCGGAGCAGGAAACGGAGGCGGCGCCGCCTGCCGTCTCCCCGCGGATCCCGGACACCCCCGGGCCCCGCAGCCCCTGGCGCGCCCCGCGCCGGATCGCGGCCATGGTGGTGGCCGGTGTGCTGCTGGTCGCCGGGATCGGGGTCGCGTGGTACGTACGGGACCGGGCCACGGCTCCCGTCGCCTACACGGCCGTCCCGACCTGCCAGGTGGCGAACGGGAAACTGAATCTGGACCTGTGGTCGTCGACGCGCGACACCCGGTCCGAGACCGCCCGGGGCGTACTGGCGGGCTGCAACTGGGACGGGTTGGATCTGGCCAAGTCGCCGGCCGCGCTGGTCCGCTGGGACCTGAGCCTCGGCGAGGACGCGGCCCGCAACGCGGGTACCCAGCGGGAGCGCTTCCGCCTGGAGGCGGCCGGTCAGCGGGGCGCCTTCGGCCTCGGCTTCGGCACCGAGGCCTACTGGGGCGACCCCGGGATCGACTGGAGCTGCGTTCTCGCCGTCCGCGAGGGCAACCTCTCCGTCTGGGTGGGTCTCCAGGCGCGCCCGTACACCACGATGCAGTGCGAGGTGAGGGCGAAGCAGGTCGCCCGGGCCGCGCTGAGGGCCGCGACCCGCTGAGACCGGCCGGCCGTCTCCGAGCGCCGTCGAAGAACACGGTCATCTGACCTTCCGTCAGATTGGAACGTGTTCTAGTCTGCCGCGCATGGGCATCGGAATCACGCGAGAGCAGCGGGAGTTGGCCGAGGCGGTGCGCGGCTGGGTGGCGCGGGCCGTGCCGCCCGAGGACGTGCGCAAGCTGCTCGACACCCCGCCGCAGACCGGGGCGCGGCCCGCCCACTGGGACGCGCTGACCGCACAGGGGCTGCTGGAGCCGCACCTGGACGGGGGGACCCTGCTCGACCTCGCCGTCGTCGTCGAGGAGGCCGCCCGGGCCGCGCTGCCCGGGGCGTACCTGCCGAGCGCGCTGGCCTCCGTACTGCTGGACCGGGCCGGCGCCGAGCCCCTCGCGGGCCGGGTCGGGGCGGTCGCGCTCGGCCCCGGGAGCCTGACCGCCGTCGCCGTCGAGGGCGGCGGGTACCTGCTCGACGGCCTCGCGCCGCCCGTGCTCGGCGCCGGTGAGGCCGACCTCGTGCTGCTCCCCGCCGAGGCCGCGCCCCGGCCGCCGGGGGCGAAGGGCGCTCCGGGCGGCGAGCCGGGGCCGGGGGGCACCCGCTGGTACGCCGTGGACGCCGCCGCGCTGGACATCCGTACGCACGAGAGCGCCGACCCGACCCGCCCCACCGCCGAGGTGAGGGCGCGCGGGGTCGTCACCTCCTGCGACCGGCTGCTGGAGCTGGACGCGGCCCTGGTCCGCGACCTGGCCTGCACGCTCTTCGCCGCCGACGCCTGCGGCACCGCCGCCTGGGCCCTGCACACGGCCGCCGAGCACGCCACGGTGCGCGAGCAGTTCGGCCGGCCCATCGGACGGTTCCAGGGCGTCAAGCACCTGTGCGCCGACATGCTGGTGCGGCTGGAGCAGGCCCGGGCGCTGACCTGGGACGCGGCGCAGGCGATGGACGAGCCGGCGCAGGTGCGCTCGCTGGTCGCCGCCCTGGCGGCCGGGGCCGCGCTCGACGCCGCGTACTCCTGCGCCAAGGACTGCATCCAGATCCTCGGCGGGATCGGCTTCACCTGGGAGCACGACGCCCACATCTACCTGCGGCGGGCGGTCGTCGCCCGCCAGTTGCTGGGGTCCGGCGACGGGCACCGCCTGCGGGCCGTGCGGTGCGCGGCGGGCGGCGCGCGGCGCGAGCTGCGGCTGGAGCTCCCGGCCGAGGCCGAGACGTACCGCGCGAAGGCCCGTACCGCCATCGGGGACGCGCGCGGGCTCGACCCGGCCGCCGCCCGGCGGATCCTGGCCCCCACCGGCTACGCGGCCCCCCACCTCCCGCCGCCCTACGGGCTCGGCGCCGGCCCCGTCGAGCAGCTCGTCGTCCAGCAGGAGCTGCGCGAGGCCGGTGTCAGGATCGCCGACCTCGGGATCGCCACCTGGGTCCTGCCCTCGCTGCTCGCCTACGGGACGCAGGCGCAGCGGGAGGCCTACGTCCTGCCCACGCTGCGCGGGGACCTCACCTGGTGCCAGCTCTTCTCGGAGCCGGACGCGGGCTCCGACCTGGCCTCCCTGCGGACGAGGGCCGAGCGGGCCGAGGACGGCTCCTGGCGGGTCAACGGACAGAAGGTGTGGACGAGTTCCGCGCACAGCGCCGACTTCGGGATCCTGCTCGCCCGCACCGATCCGGACGCGCCCAAGCACAAGGGGCTCGGCTACTTCGTCGTCGACATGAAGAACAGTCCCGGCATCGGCATCCGGCCGCTGAAGGAGATCACCGGCGAGGCCCTCTTCAACGAGGTGTACTTCGACGATGTCCCGCTCCCCGCCGACGCCCTTGTGGGTGCGGCCGACGGCGGGTGGCAGGTCGCCCGCAACACCCTCGGCAACGAGCGCGTCCACATGGCCGACCAGATGACCTTCGACACCGGCCTGGAGGCGCTCCTGGCCCGCTCCGACGAGCTCGACGCGACGTACGAGGCGCGGATCGGCGCACTGGCCGCCGAGGCGCACGCCCTGGCCTGCATCGGGCTGCGCACCACCCTCCAGCAGGTGTCGGGGCTGGAGCCGGGCGCGGGCGCGTCCGTACGCAAACTCGTCCAGACCCCGCACCAGCAGCGGATCGCCGAGCTCGCGGTCGAACTGCTGGGCCCGGCGGGCGCGGTACGGGAGGGGGCGGGGGAGCGGGCGGTGCACGGGATGCTCATGTCCCGCTGCCTGACCATCGCCGGGGGCACCACGCAGGTCCAGCTCAACGTCGTAGCCGAGCGGATCCTCGGCCTTCCCAGGGACTAGGAGTCAGCGCAATGAAGTCGTACGTCGTGGGCGTCGGCATGACGAAGTTCGAGAAGCCGGAGTCGAGGGACTGGCAGTACTGGGACATGGTGAAGGAGGCCGGTTCCGCGGCGCTCGCGGACGCGGGCGTGGACTACGGGCTGGTCGAACAGGTCCCGGTGGGCTACTGCTTCCAGGCTTCCACCGCCGGCCAGCGGGCGGCGTACGAGCTGGGGCTGAGCGGGGTGCCGGTCTACAACGTCAACAACAACTGCGCCACGGGCTCGACGGCGCTGATGATGGCGCGGCAGTTCGTGGAGGGCGGACTGAACGACTGCGTGCTGGCGCTGGGCTTCGAGAAGATGAAGCGCGGTGCGCTGGGTGGCGGGGCGGGCGGGGCGGGCGGGTCGGACGGTGGCGCCTTCGAGACGTCGCCCGTCGCCCGGCACTACGGGATCATGGCCGCCGGGCACGGCTTCGAGATGTCCCCGCCGACCGCGCAGATCTTCGGGAACGCGGCGCGCGAGCACATGGAGCGGTACGGGACCACCGCCGCGCAGCTGGCGGCGGTGGCGGCGAAGAACCACCGGCACTCGGCGAACAACCCGAACGCGCAGTTCCAGGACGTCTACTCGGTGGAGGACATCCTGGCGGCGAAGGAGATCCACGCGCCGCTGACGAAGCTCCAGTGCTCGCCGACCTCGGACGGGGCGGCGGCGGCCCTGGTGGTGTCCGAGCGGTTCGTGGTGCGGCACGGGCTGCACGACAAGGCGGTGGAGATCGTCGCCCAAGCGATGACGACGGACACCGAGGCGAGTTTCGGGGGCTCCTGCATCGATGTGGTCGGCAAGCCGATGACGGCGGCGGCGGCGCGGCAGGTGTACGAGGCGTCGGGGCTCGGCATCGAGGACGTGGACGTGGTGGAACTGCACGACTGCTTCTCGATCAACGAGCTGCTGACGTACGAGGCGCTGGGCATGTGCGGGGACGGCTCCGCCGGGGAGCTGGTGGAGTCGGGGGCGACCACGTACGGCGGGCGGTGGGTGGTCAACCCCTCCGGGGGGCTGATCTCGAAGGGCCATCCGCTGGGGGCGACGGGGCTGGCGCAGGCGGCGGAGTTGGTGTGGCAGTTGCGGGGCGAGGCCGGTCCTCGGCAGGTGGCCGGCGCGGGGGTCGGGCTGGCGCACAACATCGGCCTGGGCGGCGCGGCGGTGCTCACGCTGCTGCGGAAGTAGCGCCCAGGCCCCGCCGCCGGGGCTCCGCCCCGCACCCCGCGCCTCAAACGCCGGCGAGGCTGAATTGGGGCAATTTCAGCCCCGCCGGCGTTTGAGGCGCGGGGGCTCGGGGGCAGCGCCCCCGCAGCGGCGCCGCACCCGCGCCCGCACCCCGCACACCCCGCATCACAGTCTGAAGACGCCGCGCCAGGTCCAGCCCGCCGCGAGGACCGCTTCGCGCAAGGGAGTCTTCACCTGCGTGGAGCTGAAGGAGGACTCCTCCTTCAGGCGGCGGCCGTCGGGGCCGCGCTCGATCGTCCACTGTTTGGAGAGCGAGTTCAGCGGGCCGCGGGAGTACTGGCGGCCCCCGGTCGGCGAGGTTTCCCACTGCTCGTCCAGGGCGCGGACCTCGCGGGCCGCCGGGACCAGGCGCAGGCGGGTCCGGCCGCGCCGGGGGTGCCAGGGGCCCTGCGGGATCCGCCACACCGCCACCAGGTCGGCGCGTTCCCTGGGGGTGGCGTCGCGCACGACGAACGGCACGTCCGGGCCGCTCAGCGCGAGCAGCGCGGCCCGGACCTCCGCGGCGGGCAGTGGTGCGACACCGCTGTCGGGGCGCCGCGTACCGGTCAGCTTGTCGAAGAGGCCCATCGGATCAACGTACCGGTTCACCCCAGGCTCGGGTCGACCACCGTCTCACCCATGGAGGTCCGGCGGATCGCGTCCGCCAGGTCCTCCACCGGGCCGTCCCGCAGCACCAGGCCCGCCGCGCCCGCGGCGAGCGAGGCGTCCAGCAGGCCCGGATGCGCCGAACCCGTGAGGACCAGCACCCGGCACTCCGGGTCCTCCGCCAGCAGGGCCGCCACGGCCGTGACCTCCTCCACCAGTGCCACCACCGGCCGCGCCGTCACGTCCCGTACGACCTCGATGTCCGGCTGGAGGCCGAGCTGGAGCGCCAGGGCCGGGTTCTGCGGATCCAGCAGGACGCGCAGGGCTCGTGCCTGGCGGTGTTCCACGGGCATTTCGTCCACCGGCCAAGCCTATCTGACGTGAAGTCAGGACTCTTCCCAACTGCGGGGGCGTGCGTTATACATTCCCTCACCGGCCGGACCTAGAACGCGTTCTAGAACCAGCCGCCCCGCATACGACCTCGGTGCGGCCGACGGTGCGGACGGCCGCGCCGAGGTCTTCCACGGCCCCGGTTCTTCCACGACAGGGAGCAGCAGCCTCATGCCGATCGATGCCGCCAAGGCCCTCGCCGCCGACCCCCGCCAGGGGGACATCGGCTGGGACCACAAGGACATCCAGCTCTACCACCTCGGCCTCGGCGCGGGCCTGCCGGCCACCGACCCCGACGAGCTGCGCTACACCCTCGAATCCAAGCTCCACGTCCTCCCCAGCTTCGCGACCGTCGCCGGCGCCGGCATGGCCATGCTGGGCGGCCTCTCCGCACCCGGGATCGACGTCAACCTCGCCGCCGTCCTGCACGGCGGCCACTCCATCGAGCTGCACCGGCCCATCCCCGTCAAGGGGCAGGCCACCTCCAGCTCCAAGGTCGCCGCCGTCTACGACAAGGGCAAGGCGGCCGTGATCGTGCTGCGCTCCGAGGTCGCGGACGCGGACGGGCCGCTGTGGACCAGCGACGCGCAGATCTTCGTACGGGGAGAGGGCGGGTTCGGCGGCGAACGCGGCCCCTCCGCCAGGTCGCAGCAGCCCGAGCGCGCGCCCGACCGTACCGAGGAGCGGCACATCCGCGAGGAGCAGGCGCTCCTCTACCGCCTCTCCGGCGACTGGAACCCCCTGCACGCCGACCCCGAGTTCGCCAAGCTGGCCGGCTTCGACAAGCCGATCCTGCACGGTCTGTGCTCGTACGGGATGACCCTCAAGGCCGTCGTCGACACGGCCCTCGGCGGGGACGTCTCGCGGGTCCGCGCCTACCGCACGCGCTTCGCCGGGATCGTCTTCCCGAGCGAGACGCTGCGCATCCGGATGTGGCAGGAGCCCGGCCGCGTCCTGGTGGCGGCGACCGCCGTCGAGAGGGACGACGCGCCGGTCCTCGCCGACACCGTCGTCGAACACGCGTAAGCCAAGACCGGACTGAAGGAGCCGCACCGTGCGCGCAGCACTGCAGAGCGAGATCGGCCAGGACAAGCTCGAGGTCGTCGACGACATGGAGGCCGTGGGCCTCGGTCCCGGCAAGGTGAAGGTCCGGATCAAGGCCACCGGCCTGTGCCACTCGGACCTCTCCGCGATGAGCGGCGTCCTGCCGCAGCCCGCCCCCTTCATCCCGGGCCACGAGGGATCCGGCGTGATCTCCGACGTCGGCGACGGGGTCACCACCCACCAGCAGGGCGACCGGGTCCTCGTCTGCTGGCTGCCGCCGTGCGGCCACTGCCCCTCCTGCAAGCGCGGCCAGGGCCACCTGTGCCTGGCGAGCCTGGTCAACGCGGGCACCCCCAACTTCCGCCGCGCGGGCGGCGACATCTTCGGCTTCGCCGCGACCGGCACCTTCGCCGAGGAACTCGTCGTCGACGCCGCGTGCGCCGTCCCCATCCCCGACGACGTGCCCTTCGACATCGCCGCGCTCATCGGCTGCGGGGTCACCACCGGCCTCGGCGCGGCCATCAACACCGCCGAGGTGAAGGCTGGATCCTCGGTCGCCGTCATCGGCTGCGGCGGCGTCGGCATATCCGTCATCCAGGGCGCCAAGGTCCAGGGCGCCGCCCAGATCATCGCCGTCGACCCGGTGGAGTCGCGGCGCGCGGCCGCCCTGCGGTTCGGGGCCACCGAGGCCGTCGGGCCGGACGCCTTCGACGACGCCAAGAACCGGATCACCGGCGGCGAGGGCTTCGACTACGTCTTCGAGGTCGTCGGCAAGTCCGCCACCGCGCAGACCGCCTACAAGATGACCCGCCGCGGCGGCAGCGTCGTCATCGTCGGCGCCGGCGCGATGGACGACACCTTCCAGATCGACATGTTCTCGCTGTTCTTCGACGAGAAGAAGATCCTGCCGTCGATGTACGGGGGCGGGGACGTGCTCCGCTCCTACGAGCGCACCATCGCGCTGTGGCGGGCCGGCCGGGTGGACCTGGCGAGCCTGATCACCCACCGGGTGCGGCTCGCCGAGATCAACGACGCCCTCGACCAGATGCGTACGGGCGTGGCCCTGCGCACCTGCATCGAACTCTGACGCCCCGACGACCAGCTCTGAGAGGAACCGTACGGATGTCACTGCCACTTGAGGGACTCTCCGCCATCGTCACGGGCGCGGGCCGCGGGCTCGGGCGGGCCGAGGCGATCGAGCTCGCGCGGCTCGGCGCGAGCGTGGTCGTCAACGACTTCGGCCAGCCCGGCCGGGACGGGTCGGGCGAGGCCTCGGCCGCTCCGGCGCAGGAGGTGGCGGCGGAGATCCGCGCCGCGGGCGGGCAGGCGGTGGCGCACCTGGGCGACGTGGCCGACTTCGAGCAGGCGCGCGAGCTGGTCGAGCTGGCGGTGAGCCGCTTCGGGAAGCTCGACATCCTGGTCAACAACGCGGGCATCCTGCGCGACCGGATGGTCTTCTCGATGTCGGAGGAGGAGTGGGACTCGGTGATCCGGGTCCACCTCAAGGGCCACTTCAACACCACGCACTTCGCGTCCGTGCACTGGCGCGAGCGGTCGAAGGCGGCGGGCGGCCCGGTCTACGGCCGCATCGTCAACACCTCCTCCGAGGCCTTCCTCGGCGGCTCGGCCGGCCAGCCCAACTACGCGGCGGCCAAGGGGGGCATCGTGGGCCTGACGACCTCCACCGCCCTGGCCCTGGCCAAGTACGGGGTGACGGCCAACGCCATCTGCCCGCGCGCCCGCACCCGGATGACCGAGGACGTCTTCGCCGGCTTCCAGGTCCCGGAGGAGGGCAAGCTGGACGCCCTCGCCCCCGAGCACGTCTCCCCGCTCGTCGGCTACCTGGCCTCACCGGCCGCGGCGAAGGCCAACGGCCAGCTGTTCGTCGTACACGGCGGCATCGTGGTCGTCATGGAACGCCCCAAGGTGGCCGCCAAATTCGACACGGGCAAGGAGGCCTTCTCCTACGAGGAGCTCGACGAGGTCCTGACCCCGCACTACGCTTCCCGCCCGGCGAACGAGACCTTCGCCGCGGTGGAGGTCCTGGGCCTCAAGCACGACTGAGCGGAGCCTGCTGGAGCGGGACGGGCCGGGCGGCCGGGGCCGGCGGCGGATCCAGCCGTACCGGCGGGGGCGGGGAGACGGGCTGACTCAGGGTCGCGATACCGCAGGGGACCTCGGGGGTCGCGTACGGCAGGTGCAGGCGGCCGTCCCTGCTCCACAGGCCCGTGCCGCCCAGCCAGCCCGCCGGGGCCCCGAGCCGGAAGACGCGCCGGTCGGCGGGGCGCCACAGGGCGAGGCCGCCCTCCGGCACGCGCAGCGCGACCCCGCACGTCTCCGGCATCAGCGCCTGGCCCGGCTGCACCGCGAAGGGGGTCGCGGAGCCCTCCAGCCGCAGGCACTCCGGGAAGCGGACCGGGCGGGTGCTGCCCAGCACCCCCCAGCCCAGGCGCGGTTCGCCCGGGGCGTCGGAACGGATCAGCAGCAGCCCGCTGTCCGGGTCGGCCAGCAGCAACCGGTCGTCGCTGTCCTCGGCGATCTGCAGCAGCGGGGAGACCTCGCCGCCGCGCCCCAGGTCCACGGCGACGGCTTTGGTGGTGCCGTCCAGCTCGCGGTCCAGGGCCAGCATCCGCCCCGCCCGGTCCAGCCAGACGCCGCCGGAGCACCGCCCCGGGATCCGGGCGACCCGCTGCGGCCCGAAGGGGCACCCGGCCACCTGCCAGACCGTGGTCACGGTGTCCGCCGCGGCCAGGGCGAAGGCGCCGGATCCGTCCGGGGACGGCGGGAGCATGCTGACCCGTACGCCCTCCTCCGTATCCACCGCGCCCAGCTGGAGCTCTCCGGTGCGCGGTCCGGCCGCGGCGCCGCCCGTCGGGTAGAGCAGGGCGAAGGCCTGCCGCTCCGCGACCCGCCGGTGGATCAGCACCCGCCCGTCGGCGAGCGGCAGCACCTCGCTGTCGGCCTCCTCGGGCTGCGCGAGCGGCAGCGGAACCGCGTACGGCTCGGGCCCGGCCAGGGTCCAGCGCTCCGCGAAGCGGGCCTCGCCGGCCCCGGCGAGCCGGGCGGCGTACGACCCGTCCGCGGCGATGGTGAACGGGACCGTGGTCGTCATCTCGCTGGCACAGACAGTCATCCGTGCTCACCTCCGGTGTGGAAGCTAGTTTTCGAGCTTCCCGCCGAACAACACGACCGAGGGGGCTTCACACATACGGGTGTCCGGTCAGCGATTCGCCTGTGAGGGGCGGGACGATTGTGCTGCGCGATACCGGGGCGTTCAGGGCGCCCGTGGTGGCCACCGGAGTCGCGTACGCCGGTCCTGACCGGGACGGTCGCACCGGACGGTAGCCTTGGCCTGTGCCCCGTCTCTCTGAAGTCATCGCCGCGCTGGACGCTCTCTGGCCCCCCTCGCGGGCCGAGCAGTGGGACGCCGTCGGCACCGTCTGCGGCGACCCCGACGCCGAGGTCACCCGGGTCCTGTTCGCCGTGGACCCCGTCCAGGAGATCGCCGACGAGGCGGTGAAACTGGGCGCCGACCTGATCGTCACCCACCACCCCCTCTATCTGCGGGGTACCACCACCGTCGAGGCCGGCACCTTCAAGGGCCGCGTCGTGCACACGCTGATCAAGAACGACATCGCGCTGCACGTCGCCCACACCAACGCCGACACCGCCGACCCCGGGGTCTCCGACGCCCTCGCGGGCGCCCTGGACCTGCGGATCACCGGCCCGCTGGTGCCCGACCCGAGCGACCCGGAGGGCCGCCGGGGCCTCGGCCGGATCTGCGAACTGGACCACCCCGAGACCCTGCGCGAGTTCGCCGCCCGCGCCGCCGCCCGGCTGCCGCGCACCGCGCAGGGCATCCGCGTCGCGGGCGACCCGGACGCGCTCATCCGTACCGTCGCCGTCAGCGGCGGCTCCGGCGACAGCCTCTTCGAGCAGGTCAGGGCCGCGGGCGTGGACGCCTTCCTGACCGCCGATCTGCGCCACCACCCGGTGTCCGAGGCCCGCGAGCAGAGCCCGCTCGCCCTCGTCGACGCCGCCCACTGGGCCACCGAGTGGCCCTGGTGCGAGCAGGCCGCCGCGGAGCTCGACGCGATCTCCGAGCGCAACGGCTGGGGTCTGCGCACCCACGTCTCGCGCACGGTCACCGACCCGTGGACGGTGCACGCGCCGTCCGTCACACCCCCTTCTATCTCTGGAGCCCCCAACTGAACGCCGAGCCCGCCGACCAGATCCGACTTCTCGATGTCCAGGCGCTGGACGTCCGGCTGTCTCAGCTCGCCCACAAGCGCAAGTCGCTGCCCGAGCACGCCGAGCTCGACGCGCTCACCAAGGACCTGACGCAGCAGCGCGACCTGCTCGTCGCCGCCCAGACCCAGGCGAGCGACACCGCGCGCGAGCAGGTCAAGGCGGAGCAGGACGTCGACCAGGTGCGCCAGCGCGCGGTCCGCGACCAGCAGCGGCTGGACTCCGGCGTGGGCGTCTCGGCCCGGGACCTGGCGAACCTGCAGAGCGAGGTCGTCTCCCTCGCCAAGCGTCAGGGCGACCTGGAGGACGTGGTCCTGGAGGTCATGGAGCGCCTGGAGGCCGCGCAGGAGCGCGTCACCGAGCTCACCGAGCGGGTGTCCCTCCTGGAGGCCAAGGTGGCGGACGCCACGGCGCGCCGTGACGCGGCGACCGCCGAGATCGACGCCGAGGTCGCGAAGATCACCAAGGACCGCGAGGTCATCGTCGCGTCCATGCCGGCCGACCTGATGGCCCTGTACGAGAAGATCCGCGTCAAGCAGGGCGGGGTCGGCGCCGCGCGCCTCTACCAGCGCCGCTGCGAGGGCTGCCGGCTGGAGCTCGACATGGCCGAGGTCAACGAGATCAAGGCCGCGGCCCGCGACCAGGTCGTACGTCACGAGAACTGCGGCCGCATCCTGGTTCGTACGGCCGACTCGGGTATCTGATGCGGCAGCTCGTCCGGTTCGTCGTGGAGGCGGACGGCGGGTCCAGGGGCAACCCGGGGCCCGCCGGCTACGGCGCGGTCGTGCTCGACCCGGCGACGGGCGAGACGCTGGCCGAGCGCGCGGAGTACATCGGCATCGCGACGAACAACGTGGCGGAGTACAAGGGCCTGATCGCCGGGCTCAAGGCGGCCCGTGACCTCGCGCCGGACGCGCGGGTCCTGGTCCGGATGGATTCGAAGCTCGTCGTCGAGCAGATGTCGGGCCGCTGGAAGATCAAGCACGCGGACATGAAGCCGCTCGCGGCCGAGGCCGCGACGATCCTGCCGCGCGCCCAGGTGACGTACGAGTGGATCCCGCGCGAGGAGAACAAGCACGCGGACCGGCTCGCCAACGAGGCGATGGACGCGGGCAGGCGGGGCGGGCAGTGGGAGCCGGCGAACTCCACCGCCGCCCTCGACCACGGCGCCGCTGCCGCTGCCGCTGCCGCTGCCCCGGCCGGGCCTCCGGGGGACGCTGCGGCGGGGGCGGCGGCTGCGCGGGCCGCCCTGGCCGCCGGCAGGGCTACGCGGGCAGCCGCGCCGACCGGCGCAGCAGGAGCGGGTGAGCCCGGCGCCGGCGCCGACCGAGCCTCCGGCGGCGGTACGGGGACGGGCGCGGCCGACGCCGCGGACGCGCGGGCCGCGCGACGCGCCGGCTCCGCCGAGGGCGCCGACACGCTCTTCCGCGCGGCCGAGCTCACGGCCGGCCGGGCGCCCGCCGTGGCGGAGCGCGCCCCCGCCCACGCCCCCGCCCCCGCCCCCGCGCCTGTCCCCGCGGCCGACGCACCGGCAGACGCCGGTACGGCCGGGGCCCTCGCCGCCGGCGCCGCACCACCGCCCGCGGCCGGATCGGCCGCGGCCGTCGAAGTCGTCCCGCCGGTGGCCGGCCGCACCCCGACCACCGCCGGAGGCACCGGCTGGGGCCCGGACATGGGGGCGCCGGCCACCTTCGTGCTGCTGCGGCACGGCGAGACCGCCCTGACCCCGCAGAAGCGCTTCTCCGGCAGCGGCGGATCCGACCCCGAGCTGTCCCCGGCGGGCCGCCGGCAGGCCGCGGCCGTGGCCGAGGCGCTGGCCGCCCGCGGCACCGTCCAGACGGTCATCAGCTCCCCGCTGCGCCGCTGCCGCGAGACCGCCCAGACCGTGGCCGACCGCCTCGGCCTCACCGTCACGGTCGAGGCAGGCCTGCGCGAGGTGGACTTCGGCGCCTGGGAGGGCCTGACCTTCGCCGAGGTGCAGGAGCGCTTCCCGGACGACCTCCAGGCCTGGCTGGACTCCCCGAAGGCGGCCCCCACGGGCGGCGGCGAGAGCTTCACGGCCGCCACCCGCCGGATCTCGGCCACCCGCGACCGGCTGCTGGCCGCGCACGCGGGTCGCACGGTCCTGCTGGTCACCCACGTGACCCCGGTCAAGATCCTGGTCCGCCTCGCCCTGGGCGCCCCGCCCGAAGCGCTGTTCCGGATGGAACTCTCGGCGGCCTCGCTGTCGGCGGTGGCCTACTACGCGGACGGCAACGCCTCGGTGCGGCTGCTGAACGACACCTCGCACCTGCGCTAGGTCGCATACGAGAGAAGGACCCCCGCCCGAGGGCGGGGGTCCTTCTCTCGTATCGGGCGGCAGACGAGCCGGCCTGTACGCCGGGTTCTCCCGACGAAGCTGAGTGACCTGCACCTTCGGGCAGCGAGGCCCGGTTGACCTGCACGCCCCGGCACCGAGCCGGCCAGCGGGGGCTTCGTCGTTTTCGGGACGTCGGGGACCCGGCGGATTACGGTGCCTCCATGGCTGACTTCTTGATCGTGATCACGACCGTGGACAACCAGGACGCTGCTCGGAAGCTTTCCCGCTCGGCGGTGGAGGCGAACGTGGCCGCCTCGGGGCAGGTGACCGGTCCCATCGAGACGACCTACCGCCATCTCGGCGAGGTATCCGAGGGAACGGAGTGGCAGGTGACGTTCCGGACCACCGGGGACCGGGTGCAGGCCCTCGAGGAGCACCTGGTGGCCGAGCACCCCTACGACTCCCCCGAGGTCATCGCCTTCGCCATCGACTCCGGCCGCGCCGAATGCCTGGAGTGGATCACCCGCGCCACCCGTTAGACCCCGGCCCGCTCCAGCAGCTGCCCCACCGGGGCGAGGGCGCGGTGAGGCTCAAGCCGCTTCACCATCATGCGAGCCCGACCCGCCGGGCGGGTCGACGCGACCCCTTCAGAGAGGTCGAGCACCCGGGTCGTCATGGCCACGGCGTGCTCAACTTCCCCCGCATCCAGGTACGCCGATGCCAGCCACGACAGGTACAGGGCTTTGTCCCGGGCCCGGGTGTCGTCGTACCGGGTCAGCGCATCCTCCAGCGCCGGGATCGCACGCAGCGGCCGGTGGAGTTCCGCCCAGCACCTGCCCGTCATGATCGCGATCTCGTCCGGGTCCACCCAGTACGCCCAGTCAGGCCCCGGCCGGTCCGCGTGCTCGTGGATCGCCTGCTCGGCGATGTTCAACGCGTAGTCCGCCTCTCGGGCATTGCCAGAGGTCGCGTGCTGCCAGGCCAGCCGATCCGCAAGTAGTGCCCTCACCACCGGCTCAGACTCCCGCCCAGGGGCCTCGAACCCGGCCGTGGCCAGCTTGATCCCCGAGCCGCCGCCCACCGACCACTCCAGGTAGGCGAGGAAGGCCAGGGAGTTCCCTTCCAGGGCGCGGTCCTGAGCAGCCTTGGAGGCCGCCAGGGCGGTCATGTAGTGCCCCCGGGCCTCCTCGTACATCCCGGCGTCGTACGCCGCCCATCCGGCCAGCTGTGCCTGTTCCGCGATGATCCCCCGCAGCGCCCGCCCGGTCTCTTCGGTGTACGCGCCCTCGTTCGCCAGCTGGGTCGTGGCCGCCAGTTCGCCCAGGTACATGCGGTAGGTGTCGCCACCGCCCACGAAGTCGTCCAGGCGCCGCAGCCGGGCCGTGCGCTGACTCAACTGCCTTGGTGCGTCCGATCCGATTCGACGCCCCGACGCGAGTAGGGAGGTGGGCTGTATGACGGCGAGTCCGGCGCCGGCCACGCTGACCATGAAGCCACGTCGTTCCACACCAGACTCCTGATCGGTCGTTTGCTCCTCCTGACGGCGAAGCCTGCGGGCGAGGACTACTGCACGCCGCAGTTCCTCCTCCGGCACGCCGAACTCGGCCGCCAGCAGCGCCCGCGAGGCGGGGTCGGGAAGCCGTTCGTGGGTCTCCCACCGCGACACCGCACCCTGCTCCACCGGATACCCCCGCCGCGTGGAGAGATCCGCCGCCAGAACCTCCTGCGTGCGCCCGCTCGCCATCCGCAGGCGCCGCAGCAGCGGCCCGATCGGCTCCACACCGTCGTCCTCGTTCGTCGACATCATCGCCATCTCTCGGCCGTCCCCAGAGCCCGGATCCCAGCCTGGCCATAAATCCTGGCCATGTCCCCGAAATGGCCATGCCGCCTGGCCCATCCATTCAAACGTCGCCGGGAGTTGACTGGTCACTGCCGTTCGGAAGGGCGGCGTCCCCCCGTACCGGCCGTAGTCGTCCCTCCCTCAGTCCACTACGGCCGGTGCTCCCCCTCCGACCGAGGAGCGCGCGATGACCGAGCCCCTGCCTCGCCGACCGCTCGCCCGCCAGGATCAGCCCGACGAGCGCATCCCCTGGGACGCCTTCGCTGTCGAGGCCGACGTCACCGCGCCCTACGGCCAGCCGAGCCCCGCCCTGGTGGCCCGAGCGAAGAGAGGCTGGCGGCGGCTTGGCGCTGTGCACGCCCGTATCGACCTGGCCGCCGCAGCGCCGGACGACGGAGCCGAGAGCCGGTGAGTGCGGACTCCTTCGGGCACGAGCCGGACCCCCGCATCGGTAAGCAGGTCCGCGACATCGCCAGCGGGACCGAGGGGGAGCTGATGGCCCGTGGTCGTCGCGCTGGCCATCGCCGGCAGCACCAGCAGATGAAATCCCACAGACTCCCCGCCCGGCCTGCTGATCTCGCAGGCGTCAGCCGGTACGGGCGGGGTGCACCACCAGCTCCACCTTCCGCACCACTCGAATTCAACTGAGAGGAGCACCACCCACGAGCCCCATCACAACCCTCGTACCGTCGCCGCCGCCGTGGGCGATGCGGCTGGTCACCGACCGTCTGCCCATCGCGGCACCGCCCTACCAGTCGGTGACGCTGGACGCAGACACGCAGCTGGCCCGCTATGCCGACGGCCTCGGCCGCGTGGTCGAGATGGGCCAGCACGGCACCAACCAGACCAACCCGACCACGTCCCAGTCCGGAGGCGGCGACGGGGCCAGCCCGCAGCCGCAGACCGCCGACGACTCCACCCCCGACTACAGCTCGGACTGACCGATGACCTCCACCATCCTGGTCCTCACCGCGCTGGAGGACGTCACTGCGGATCTGGTGATCAGCGCGCTGAACGAGCGTGAGGTGCCGGTCGTCCGTGTCGACCCGGCCGACATCGGCGCCGGGCTGACCTTCGGGGCCCGCATCGGAGACGGTGCGCCGAGCTGGGGCGGTCGACTGGTCACCGGCAGCCGAGAGGTGGAGCTAGGGGAGGTGGCGGCGGTCTACTACCGCCGCCCCACCCCGTACTCCGTCCGGTACGCGCACCTGCCAGTCCAGCAACGGGACTTCTGTATCGCTGAGGCCCGGCACGGGCTGAACGGCGTTCTGCACTCCCTGCCCGGTGCCCTGTATGTGAATCATCCCCTCGCCGTCGCCCGCGCAGAGTTCAAGCCCGCCCAGCTGGAGCGGTTCGCCGAACTCGGCCTCGCCATCCCCGCAACGCTGGTCACCAACAGCGCCGGGGACGCCCGCGCGTTCGCCGCCGAGCACGGTCCGGTCATCTACAAGCCCTTTCGGGGCCTTCCCGCCGGCGAGGAGGGGCACGCCGGAGCGATTTGGGCCCAGCGCGTCGACCCGGACACCTTCGACAACTCCCTCTCCGTTATGCCGCACCTATTCCAGGCCGAGGTACCCAAGACCGGGGACGTGCGGATGACCGTGGTCGGTCACCACGTGTTCGCCAGCCGCGTCCAAACTCCCGACGGCGCGCTGGACTGGCGGCGCGGTGACTGGAACAGGCTGATCCACACCCCCACCGACGTGCCCGAGCCCATCGCCGCCGCCGCACGCAGCTACCTGGCATCGTTCGGCCTGGTCTTCGGCTGCTTCGACTTCGCCCTCACCGGCGACGGAGACGATGCGGAGCACTGGACCGCGATCGAGTGCAACCCCAACGGCCAGTGGGGCTGGCTACCCGATGCCCCCGATATCACAGACGCGTTCGCCGACATCCTCACCAGGAAGGAGACGGCCAGCGATGACGCTGCCCGCCGACTCTGAGACCGATGCCACCCAACTGCGGCAGGCGATGGCCGCCGAGCTTGCCGTGACCGGCACGCTGGCCGATCCCGTATGGAGGGCGGCCGTGGAAAAGGTCCCGCGTCACCGATTCGTGCCCGGCTTCTACCTCCCCGCCGCCAAACGCGATGCCCTCGGCCTGACCGTGTGGGAGCCGGTCACCGCCGAACTCGACTACGGCCGGTGGCTGGCCGCCGCCTACACCGACACCACGCTGATCACACAGTTCGACGGAGACGAACCGGACTGGACGCAGCCCGCCCCCCGGCACGGCGGATCCCCCACCTCCTCCTCCACCCTGCCCTCCCTCGTCGTACAGATGTGGGCCGACGCCGACGTCCGCGAAGAGCACCGGGTACTGGAAGTCGGCTCCGGCACCGGGTACTCCACCGCGCTCGCCTGCGAGCGCCTCGGCTCCGCAGCGGTCACCTCCATCGAGGTCGACCCCTACCGGCTCAGCCAGGCCGCAGGCGCCCTGTACGGGCTGGGCTACACCCCCACTCTCGCCGTGGCGGACGGGCTGTACGGGTACTGGCCCGAAGCCCGTTACGACCGGATCGTGGCCGCCTGCTCCTTCCGCGCCGTACCCCCGGCCCTCATCGCCCAGACCCGGCCCGGCGGGAAGATCCTCCTCACCCTCTCGGGCTGGCTCTACGGGTACGCCCGCGTCCTGCTCACCGTCGCCAACGACGGCACCGCAGAAGGCCGTCTTCTGCCCGGCACCGTCTCCTTCATGTCCGCACGCACCCACGCCGCCCCGGCATTCGGCAACCCAGCCCACTGGTCAGCAGACCTGATCGGGCGACCGCGCACAGGCCGCCACAGCCCCGAACGGATCACCGCCGCGACCGATGAGGCGTTCCACCTGCGCTTCCTCGCCCAGAGCGCTGTACCTGAGGCTCAGATGACCACCGTCGACCAGACTGTGCACCTGGTCGACGTCACTACGGGATCCCGTGCCACCCTCACCCCGATGGGTGACGCCTGGGACGTACGAGAAGGCGGACCGGTACGACTGTGGGAGCGCATCGAAACCGTCCTGGACGCCTACGATGCCGCCGGCGCCCCCGGACCTGAAGCCTTCACGCTCCATGTGTACGACGGTGGCCAGCACCTGCGCCACCCGCAGATCCCCGGGATTCCGCTGCCGCGCCCCTGATGTCCTGGGAGCATTCCCCACATGGCCAAGCACCGCCGCCCCGGACCACCCAACCAGCCTTCGCGCGCCGTCCCCCGCATCGACGACGCCGACCCCCTCGCCGCCTACAACAAGCGCCGCCGGGCCCCCATGGACGTCCAGCGCCGCCACCGCCCGGCGAACGGGGGCGCCACTCACGTGTGCCCGGACAATCCGCGTGTTCTGGAGGAGTGGGACGGCTTTACCTACGTCGTAGTCGGCACCGCCCCGGATCTCGCGGCGGCAAAGGCATGGCTGAATGGCATCCAGCCACCAGCGGCGGCCAGCTGATGAAAATGCGCGAGGCGCGCGCCATGGAGATCCCCCTGCCGGTGAACATCGTGTCGAAGATCAAGCTGCCGGAGGCGACGAAGCGCAAGCAGGTCGACTTCACCCCCGAGGAGGTCGCGGAGATCGCTCGGTGCATCGAGCCCCGGTTCGAGCTGCTGGTGTAGTAGGCCGCGTGCGGCGGGCTGAGGGAGGGCGAGGCGTTCGCCATGACCCCTGTATTCCTGGTACGTCGCAGGGAAGCTGACGGCGTCGGCGATGGTAAAGCCGCACGTCAGCCGGAACTGATTCGCACCGGATTCGCAGCCGAAGGCGCTGTGACAGAGCGAGGGTCGGCACTCATCACCTGGTTTTCGCAGGTGGTAGGCCCTCCAGCCCCTGACAGGGCTGGAGCGGCAGACGAGCCGGCCTGTACGCCGGGTTCTGTCGCCCGGTGACCTCGCGGTCGCCGGGGAGACGGCCATCCATCTAGGACCGGTGTTGCCACCGGCCTCGTGCGGTCTACCCGCGAACTCGGGCGGGCAGCCCTCGAGCGTTCGCGCAGACCCGTCCGAAGACGGATCCTCTTGACCTTGCTCCGGGTGGGGTTTACCTAGCCGCCTGAGTCACCTCAGGCGCTGGTGGTCTCTTACACCACCGTTTCACCCTTACCGAGGACCGAAGCCCCCGGCGGTCTGTTTTCTGTGGCACTGTCCCGCGGGTCACCCCGGGTGGGCGTTACCCACCACCCTGCCCTGTGGAGCCCGGACGTTCCTCGGCGGGATCCGGAGATCCCGACGCGGCCGCCCGGCCGACTCGTCTGCCGTGGCGACCATGTTACCGGCTGTGCCGTCGCGGCTTGACCTTGACGCAGCGGCAGGGTTTCTACTGGGGGGCATGCGGATCGGAGAGATCGCCGCGCTCGTCGGGCTCACCACCCGGGCGATCCGGCACTACCACCATGTCGGGCTGCTCCCGGAACCGGAGCGGCGACCCAACGGATACCGGGCCTACAGCGTCCGCGACGCCGTCCTGCTGGCCCGCGTACGCCGGCTCACCGAGCTCGGGCTCAGCCTCGACGAGGTGCGCGACGTCCTGGCGGACGACGCCGGGCGCGAGCTGGCCGACGTACTCCAAGAGCTGGACGCCGATCTGGCCCGGCAGGAGGCCGAGATCGCGGAGCGCAGGCGGCGGCTCGCGGTCCTGCTCGCCGCGGAGCCGGGGGAGGGCGAGCCCCTGTCCCCCGCGCTCGCGGAGCTGTTGGCGAAGGCGCCGCGGACGGCCTCGCCAACCGCCGCGAAGGACCGCGAACACCTGACGCTCCTCGACGCCTCGGGCGCGGGCGGCCAGGAGATCTACGCCGTGCTCGGGCCGCTGGCCGCCGATCCCGCGGTGCTCGCGCTGTACGAGCGGCTGGACGCCCTCGCCGACGCCCCCGTGGACGATCCGCGGATCGCGGAGCTGGCGGCGGAGCTGGTGGCGGCGGTCCCCGACGAGGTGTTCGCGGCGGTCCCCACCGACGGGGTGGTCGTGGCCGGGTTCAAGGAGGCGCTGCTCGCCGAGTACGCGCCCGCGCAGGCAGAGGTCGTACGCCGGGTCATGGAGGCGTTCATGGAGAGGGGGAGGGGATGAACGGGGTGCGGGTGGCGCGGAAGACCGCCGCGGCCGTCATACCGGGGGAACTGGTGCTGGTCTGCTGCCTGGTCGCCGGCGTGCGGCTGCCCGCGTGGGCGGTGGCCGCGTCCGAGGTGCTGGTGCTCGCCGTGCTCGTGCTGGAGGCCTGGGTGCTGCGCTCGCTGTACGCGGCAGCTCGCGCCCGGGGAGCGGAGCCCCGGGAGGCCTGGTGGGCGGCCGTGCACACGGTCGTCCCGGTCCAGGTGCGGCGGTTGCTGCGGCACGAGCTGCGCGCCACGGTCTCCCTCGGGTGGTGGATCGCGCGCAGGAAGCACGGGGTGCGCCCCGGGGACCTCGCCGCCGGGTACACCGGACCGCAGACGGCCATGATGTACGGGATGCTCTTCGTGTCGGTGATCGAGACGGTCGCCCTGGGCCTCGTCATCCCCTGGCCGGCGGTGCACCGGGTGGTGCTCGTGGTCGATGTGTACGGGATCCTGATCGTGCTCGCCCTGCACGCCGCCTGCGTCACCCGGCCGCACGTGGTCCGCGCCGACGGGTCCCTGCGGATCCGCTACGGCGCCCTCTTCGACCTCGCCGTCCCACCGGACGCGGTGGCCTCGGTGCGGGTCGACCGGCGCTACCCGCAGGGCCGGCTGGTCACCGTCTCCGAGGACGGGGTGCTCGACCTCATCGTCGGCAGCCAGACCACGGTGACCCTGGAGCTGAACCGTCCCCTCCGCTTCACCCGCCCGCTCGGCGCCCGGGGAGAGGCCCGCACCATCCGCTTCCACGCCGACGACCCCCGCGCGCTGGTCAGCGCCCTGCGCCAGCCCTGCCGGCCCGTCTAGGGGGTCCGCAGACACCCCCTACGCCGGGGCGAAGAGGATCTTCGCCGTACCGGGGTCCGCCTGGGTCAGCCGGACCCGGATGCGGTCGCCCAGCGGCAGCTCGCGGCTCGCGGACTCGACGCGGCCGACCACCGCCGGGTCCGCCAGGTGGACCGTGCCCACCAGCGGCTCCCGCTCCTTCACGTCGATGACGGTGGCCTCGAAGGTCTCGCCGACGCGGTCCTTCAGCACGGCGGCCTCGACGAGGTCCACGCACTCCCGCTCCGCCGTGTTCGCCAGCCGGGTGCCGGCCGCCATCTCCCGGGGCAGCGCGGCCAGCCCCGCCACCGCCCACGCCGGGGGCTCGGCCCCGGCCGCCGCCGCCACGCACAGCTCGCCGCCGTACCGGTCGACGAGCCGGCGCAGCGGGGCGGTGCAGTGGGCGTACGGAGCCGCCACCGCGGAGTGGATCGCCGGGTCGGGGGTGTCGCCCCCGGTGAAGGCGGTGTAGCCCGCGCCGCGCAGCAGGGCCGTGCACTCCTGGAGGAAGGCGGCGTGGGCGGGGAGGTGCGGGTCGAGGGAGCGCACGAGTTCGGCGTACGGGACGTGGTGCGGCCAGTCGATCCGCAGGGCCTTCGCCGCCCGCCGGAGCCTGCCGACGGCGCCGTCGGGGGCGGTGGGCAGGGTACGCAGGATGCCCGTGCCGGTGGCGAGCATCAGATCGGCCGCCGCCATGCCGGTCATCAGGGAGATCTGCGCGTTCCAGCCGTCCGCGGGGAGCGGGGCGCGGTAGGCCAGGGAGTAGCTGCCGTCGTGCGCGACGATCTCCTGCTCGGGCACGTTGAGCGAGATGCCGCCGCGTTCCTGCTCCAGGGCCTCGCGCAGCCGTCCGATGTCCTCCAGGAGGGCGAGGGGCTCCTCCGCCGTGCCGGTGTCGATGGCCTTCTGGGCGCCTTCGTAATCGAGCCTGGCCCGGCTGCGGACGAGGGCGCGACGGACGTCGGTGGTCTCGACCCGGCCGTCGGGATCCAGGTCGATGCGCCACACCAGCGCGGGGCGGGGCCGGTCGGGCAGCAGGCTGGCCGCGCCCTCCGAGAGCACGGCCGGGTGCAGCGGGACCTTCCCGTCGGGGAAGTAGAGGGTGGTGACGCGGCGGTGGGCCTCCACGTCGAGCGGGCCGCCGGGGGTGACGAAGGCGGCGACGTCGGCGATGGCGTAGTGGACCCGGTAGCCGCCGGCGGACCGCTTCGCCAGGTGCATGGCCTGGTCGAGGTCGACGGAGGTCGGCGGATCGATGGTGAAGAAGGGGATGTCGGTGGCGTCGGCACCGGGCAGCCGGGGGCTGCGGGCAGCCTGCTCGGCCTCGGTGAGCACCTCGGCCGGGAACTCCTTCGGCACGTCCAGCTTCGTCCGCAGGTCACGCAGCGCGGCCCGCAGAGCAGTCCCGTCTGCGCCGGTCATGTGCATCTGACGGCGTGGCATGGATCGAGCGTAGGGGCGGTGGGCTGGGACGGCGCGGCGAGCCGTCTACCCTGGCCGGGGGGCCGCATCCCCTGCGCCGTGTCGTATTGAAGGAGAACCACCGTGCTCGTGCTGCTGCCGCCGTCCGAAGGAAAGGCCGCCGGCGGCTCCGGCGCACCGCTGAAGCCGCAGGCGCTGTCGCTGCCCGGTCTGGCCCCGGCCCGTGCGGCGGTGCTGGAGGAACTGGTCGGGCTGTGCGCGGGGGACGAGCTCAAGGCGCGCGAGGTGCTGGGCCTGAGCGAGGGCCTGCGCGGCGAGGTCGCGAAGAACGTGGAGCTGCGGACGGCGGCGGCCCGCCCGGCGGGCGAGATCTACACGGGCGTGCTCTACGACGCGCTGGGTCTGGCCGACCTGCCCGCGGCGGCGCGCGGGCTCGCGCAGGACGCGCTGCTCGTCTTCTCGGGGCTGTGGGGCGCGGTGCGGATCACCGACCGGATTCCCTCGTACCGCTGCTCGATGGGCGTGAAGCTGCCGGGGCTGGGCGCGCTCGGCGCGTACTGGCGCGGGCCGATGGCGGACGTGCTGCCCGCTGCCGCCGGGGACGGGCTGGTGCTGGACCTGCGGTCGGCGGCGTACGGCGCCGCGTGGAAGCCGAAGGGCGAGGTGGCGGGGCGGACCGCGACGGTGCGGGTGCTGCACTCGCAGGTGGTGGACGGAGTGGAGAAGCGGTCGGTGGTGAGCCACTTCAACAAGGCGACGAAGGGGCGGCTGGTACGGGATCTGCTGCTGGCCGGCGCCGTGCCGTCGGGGCCCGCGGAGCTGGTCACGGCCCTGCGGGACCTGGGCTACGTGGTCGAGGCCGAGGCCCCCGCGAAGCCGGCGAAGGCCTGGTCCCTCGACGTGGTCGTGACGCAGATCCACCACTGACGCCGGCGGGGCCGAAAGATCGGGCCTACGCCGGCCAAATCCAGCCCCGCCGGCGTTTGAGGCGCGGGGTCCGGGGCGGAGCCCAGGGTCCGGGCGGGGCCCGGGCCTAGCGGCCCAACGGCCAGGCCACCGCGGCCGGGGCCAGACTGGCGGCGCCCGCGTACTGCGCGCAGGCGTCCGTCAGGGTCTCCAGGAGGGTGAGCGGGTCCGGGAGCGGGTGCTCCATGCCGCGGAGCCAGGTCACCGCCTGGTCACCGGGCAGAGCCGCCGGCGGCACCAGGACGTAGCTGCCCCGGCAGTGCCACCGCAGGCCCGGGTGTTCGTCCATCGTCTCGGGGTGGCAGTCCAGTTCGCACGGCCACCACTCGTCCTCGTCCTCGGGGGTGCCGCGGGTGGCGGTGAAGAAGAGCATCCGGGCCTGTTCGCCGGTGCCGCCCGACTCGGCGACGGGGCCGACGTCGATTCCGGCCTCCAGCAGCCGGGCGAGGGCGTCGGCGCCGGCTTCCAGCGGGACGTCGAGCACGTCGTGGACCATGCCGGTCGCGGTGATGAAGTTGGCCTGGGGCTGGTTGCGCGCCCATCGTTCGACCTGGGCGCGGTCGGTGGTCGACTGGGTCTGCCAGGCGAAGGAGACGGGGTGCCGTGCGGGTGTCGGACAGCCGATGCGGTCGCACGAACATCGATAACCGGCGGGATGGGCGGCGGGGGCGAGCGGCAGACCGGCGGCGGCGACGGCCAGGAGGAGCGCCTCGCGCTCTTGTCCGGGGTCCTCGGCGGTGGGTTTCTGCCGCCGGCGCAGCCACTGGGAAATCCTGCTCTGCTCGCCGCGTTTGACGCGGCCGGACTCAGACCCCATCTATCCCCTCACCTCACCGTATCCCCGGCGGACCTTCACATGGTCCCACCATCCTGCGCCCCGGGTGACCGCTCTTGGCGACCGGGGCGGGGGAGGGGTGACCGGCAACCCGTACATAACCGCAGGATCAGGGCAAATCTTCTCGGGTGTCCGCCGGTCGTCGCCCGGCTAGCGGTCGGTGACGTTGGCCACCCCGCCCAGCACCCGTTCCACCAGCGCGTCGGTGTAAGCGTGCGTCAGGGGCGCGGTGCGCAGCAGCCAGCGGTAGGTCAACGGCCCGAGCAGCATCTCCACCGTCAGGCGCAGGTCTGTGTCCGGCGCGAGCTGACCGGCCTCCCGCGCCGTGCGCAACCGCGCCTCGTACAGGGCGAGCTGGGGCTCCAGCAGCTGCTCGGTGAAGCGGGCGCCGAGCTCGGGGTCGGTGGCCCCGGCCGCCGTCAGGGCGCGCGCGGGCGCCTCGTACTTCTCGTCGTTGAACTCGTCGACCGTCGCCCGCAGTACGTACTTCAGGTCGGCGGCGATGTCCCCGGTGTCGGGGAATCCGGTCCACTCGGCCGCCGTCTCCGCGTCCCCGGCGAGGGCCAGCGAGGCATCGAGGAGGACGGCGGCCTTCGACGGCCACCAGCGGTAGATGGTCTGCTTGCCGACGCCCGCGCGGGCGGCGATGGCCTCGATGGTCAGCTTGTTGTAGCCGACCTCTCCGACGAGGGCGAGCGCGGCGTCGAGGATGGCGCGCCGCGAGCGGTCGCTGCGGCGGGTGGCGTCAGGAGTCCTGGTCATGGTCCGAAACTATCAAAGCGAGACGTCTCGTCTTCCTATGGTTCCGTAAACCACCCGGTCAGTTCACTGCGCCGTTCCGGTCGAGGAGAGACGATTCTCTCCAGCACTCGTCCCGAGTCGTGAAAGTCGTGAGGAGCCTTCTTTGCGCAGAGACGCCACACCCCGGCGCTACCTGATGTGCCCACCCGCACACTTCAAGGTCACGTACTCCATCAATCCGTGGATGGATCCCACGAAACCGGTGGACTTGCCCCTCGCACTCGCCCAATGGGAAGACCTGAGGGACCGCTACCGCGCCCTCGGCCACACCGTCGAGACCCTCGTACCGGACCCCGCGCTGCCCGACATGGTCTTCGCGGCGAACGGAGCCCTGGTCGTCGACGGCCGCGTGCTCGGGGCCCGGTTCGCCTACCCGGAACGGGCCCCCGAGGCGGAGATCCACCTCGACTGGTTCCGTGACCACGGCTACCGGCACATCCACGAGCCGTCCCACGTCAACGAGGGCGAGGGCGACTTCGCGGTCACGGCCACCTACATCCTGGCCGGCCGGGGCTTCCGCTCCAGTCCGCTCTCGCACGACGAGGCCCAGGAGTTCTTCGGCCGCCCGGTCATCGGCCTCGACCTGGTGGATCCGCGCTACTACCACCTGGACACGGCGCTCTGCGTCCTCGACGGCGACGAGATCATGTACTACCCGGAGGCCTTCTCGCCCGGCAGCCGGGGCGTGCTCAGGCGCCTCTTCCCGGACGCCCTGATCGCCGACGGCCACGACGCGGCCGCCCTCGGCCTGAACGCGGTGTCCGACGGCCGGCACGTCCTGCTCCCGCAGGCGGCGACCGGGCTGCTCGCGCCGCTGCGGGCCCGGGGCTTCGAGCCGGTCCCGATGGATCTGGGCGAACTGCTCAAGGGCGGCGGCAGCGTGAAGTGCTGCACCCAGGAGCTGCGGCCCTAGTCCGTGTCCTCAGAGATCAGAGTCCTCAGAGTCCTCAGAGGAGGGCGGTGGCCAGGCCTGGCCCCAGTCGGCGTCCCGCGCGGCCTTGTAGAGGTCGCCGTGGCGCTTGGTCACGTTGACCCGGGTCAGGCCTGACGAGTCGCCTTCCTCGGGGCCGCACAGCTCCAGCAGGACGAGCCCCTTCCGGATCTGCGGCTTGCGCGTGATCCGGAAGGCGGCCGGCTCCGTCGGGAAGCGGGTCGCGGCGACGTAGCTGAACTTCTCGTCCTCGTACGGGAGCGAGCCGCCCTTGACCTGCCGGTGCAGGGAGGAGCGGCTGACCCGCGCCGAGAAGTGACACCAGTCCTTGCCGACCTCGATCGGGCAGGTCCCGTCGTGCGGGCACGGCGCGGCGACCCGCAGCCCGGCCTCGATCAGCTGGTCACGGGCCTCGCGGATGCGCAGGTACCCCTCCGGCGTGCCTGGCTCGATCAGCACCACGGCCCGGCCGGCCCGCGCCGACTCGGCGACGACGGCCCTGCGCGCCTGCGGGGTCAGCTCGCCGAGTACGTACGAGACCGTCACCAGGTCGGCGTCGGGCAGGGCCAGCCCCGAGCCGATCACGGCCCGCCTCCACTGCGCCCCGCGCAGCACCTCCGAGGGGGAGGCCGCCGCCAGCTCCCTGCCGAGGGTCAGCGCCGGCTCCGCCCAGTCCAGCACCGTGGTCTCCCGGGGGCCGTCCCAGGTGGCGTCCACCGCCCAGGTCGCGGCTCCGGTGCCGCCGCCCACGTCCACGTGCGAGGCCGGGGACCACTGCGGGGCCGCCTGCGCGAACCCGTCCAGGGCGGACCGTACGGCCTCGAAGGTGGCCGGCATCCGGTACGCCGCGTACGCCGCCACGTCCGAGCGGTCGCGCAGTACGGGCGCGTCGGTGGGCGTCTGGCCCCGGTAGTTGGCGATGAGCCGCTCGACGGCGGCGGCGGCCTGCCGGTGCGGGAGTCCGTCGAGCAGGGCGGTGAGGGCGCTGCGGAGGGTGTCGGCGGTGGTGGTGGGGGCGGAGACGTTCACCTGCGAAGTTTACTGGGCGGAGGTGGCCAGCCGGGCTGCGCCCGGACCCGGGGCTCCGCCCCGGACCCCGCGCCTCAAACGCCGGCGGGGCTGGATTGGCTGGCGGGGCTGGGTTGCCAGGGGCGGCACAAGGTGAGGAAGCAGGTGGTCGAGAGGAGGGCGCAGGCCAGTTGGACCAGGGCCATCGGGACCGCCGTGTCCTCGCCCGCGATGCCGACGAGGGGTGAGGCGATCGCGCCGACCAGGAAGGAGGAGGTGCCGAGCAGTGCGGAGGCCGAGCCGGCCGCGTGCGGGGTGCGCATCAGGGCCTGTGCGTTGGTGTTCGGCAGCACCACGCCCATCGCGGACATCAGCACGAACAGCGCGGCGGCGATCGGGGTCAGCCCCACCTCCCCGAACACCCCCGTCGACATCAGCAGCAGGGCCACCGCGGCGAGGGTGACGATCCCCAGTCCGACGGCCAGGACCTTGTCCAGGCTGACCCGTCCCACCAGCAGCTTGCCGTTGATCTGGCCGACGAGGATCAGGCCGACGGAGTTGAGGCCGAACAGCAGCGCGAAGGCCTGCGGCGAAGCCCCGTAGATCTCCTGCACCACGAAGGGGGAGGCGGAGATGTAGGAGAAGAGCGCGGCGAAGGCGAAGCCTCCGGTCAGGGTGTAACCGGTGAAGACGCGGTCGCCGAGCAGCCCGCGCATGGTGCGCAGCGCGGAGCCGACGCCGCCGGTGTGCCGCCGTTCGGGCGGCAGGGTCTCGTCGAGGCTGCGCCAGACCAACAGGGTGAGCAGCGTGCCCACGGCGGTGAGGACGACGAAGACCCCGCGCCAGTCGGCGAAGCGGAGCACCTGGCCGCCGATGAGCGGGGCGATGATCGGGGCGGCCCCGGATATGAGCATCAGGGTCGAGAAGAAGCGGGCCATCTCGTCCCCGTCGTACAGGTCGCGTACGACGGCCCGGGCGATGACGATCGCGGCGGCGCCGGCCAAGCCCTGGAGCAGCCGGAAGGAGATCAGCAGCTCGGCGGTCGGGGCGAAGGCGCAGATCGCGGTGGCCAGGACGTAGACGACCATGCCGGCCAGCAGCGGCCGGCGACGGCCCCATTTGTCGCTCATCGGGCCGATGACGAGCTGGCCCAGGGCCATGCCGGCGAGGCAGGCGGTGAGCGTGAGCTGGATGGTCGCGGCCGGGCTGTTCAGGGCATTGGTGACCTGGGGCAGGGCCGGCAGGTACATGTCCATGGACAGCGGGGGGAGGGCGGTGAGCCCGCCGAGTATGAAGGTGACGAGCAGACCCGTGCGGCGTGCGGCCGTCAGGGGCGAGGCGGCGGTGCGGGCGGAGGGCGAATCGGGCGACGGGTCCTGCGAGGGGGCCGTCGCGGGGCCTCTCTCCGGCATGCGGAACTCCAGTCTTCTCATCTGTTCTACACACCCCTGACCGACCCATGCTCTCAGCAATCGGAACGTCCGGGGCCCTGACCGCCGTGTGACGTACCCTGCGGCCCCATGGACGACAGCACGAAGAAGATCGCCGTGGTGACCGGCGCCGGCTCCGGAATCGGCCGCTCCGTGGCGCTGACCCTGGCCGGGGCGGGCTGGGCCGTGGCCGTGGCCGGCCGCCGGACCGAGCCGCTGGAGGAGACCGCCCGCGCGGCCGGGGACGAAGCGGACATCCTGTGCGTACGGGCGGACGTGAGCGACCCGGACGACGTGACTGGGCTGTTCGAGTCGGTCCGCGCCCGGTACGGGCGCCTCGACCTGCTCTTCAACAACGCGGGCACCTTCGGGCCGAGCGGGGTCCCGCTGGAGGACATCACCTACGAGGCCTGGCGCTCCGTCGTGGACGTCAACCTGACCGGTGCCTTCCTGTGCGCGCAGGCCGCCTTCCGGCAGATGAAGCAGCAGGACCCGCAGGGCGGCCGCATCATCAACAACGGCTCCATCTCGGCGCACGTGCCGCGGCCGAACTCCATCGCCTACACCGCGACCAAGCACGCCATGACAGGCCTGACGAAGTCGCTGTCGCTGGACGGGCGTCCGTACAGGATCGCCTGCGGCCAGATCGACATCGGCAACGCGGCGACCGAGATGACCGAGCGGATGCAGACCGGCATCCTCCAGGCCAACGGGCAGCTGGCCGTCGAACCAGTGATGGACGCCGCCGACGTGGCCCGCACCGTCCTGCACATGGCGGAGCTCCCGCTGGAGGCGAACGTGCAGTTCGCGACGGTGATGGCGACGGCGATGCCGTACATCGGCCGCGGCTGAACCGTGCGGGCGGGAAGGGCATTGCCAGGCCGCCGGGAACCGGTTGATCATGAGCGCATGACCGATACCCGCACCGAGGTGCTGCGCTACACCGCCTTCTCCCATGACCCGGACGGCGGCAACCCCGCCGGGGTCGTGCTCGACGCGTCCGGCCTGGACGAGGGCGCCATGCTGGAGATCGCCGCCGGGCTGGGATACAGCGAGACGGCCTTCCTGACCGCGCCGCCCGAGGGGCTGGGCGGCGAGCCCGGCCGGGCCTTCACCGTGCGCTACTTCAGCCCGAAGGCGGAGGTTCCGTTCTGCGGGCACGCCACCGTGGCCACGGCCGTGGCGCTGGGCGAGCGGATCGGGCCGGGGGAGCTCGTGTTCGCGACCCGGGCGGGGACCGTCCCGGTGTCCGTGTCCGTCACCCCCGGGGGCGGATCGCTGCGGGCCACGCTGACCAGCGTCGAGCCGCACACCGAGGAGATCGGCGCGGCCGACCTGGCCGAGGCGCTGGCCGCGCTGGACTGGCCGGAGGGCGACCTGGACCCGGCGTTCCCGCCCAGGATCGCCTACGCCGGAGCCCGGCACCTGGTCCTCGGCGCCGCGACCCGGGCCCGGCTCGCGGACCTCGCGTACGACTTCGCCAGGCTGGAGGCCCTGATGCGGCGGCTGGACCTGACCACGGTCCAGCTGGTGCACCGGGCGGGGCCGACGCGATTCCACGTACGGGACCCCTTCCCGGTCGGCGGCGTCGTCGAGGACCCCGCCACCGGAGCCGCCGCGGCCGCCTTCGGCGCGTACGCCCGGGAGCTGGGCCTGGTCCCGGCCGACGCCGTGCTCACCCTCCACCAGGGCGAGGACATGGGCCGTCCGGGGGAGCTCACGGTGGAACTGCGCGCCGGTGACCCCCGGGTCCGGGTGGGAGGCGAGGGCGTGCGGATCGCGTGAGCGCGGACACCGGCAGGGAGCCCGTGCGGCTCTGCTGCCGGGGCTCCGCCCCGGACCCCGCTCCTCAAACGCCGGAGGGGCTGGAAGAGCGGGGCTCCGCCCCGGACCCCGCGCCTCCAACGCCGGAGGGGCTGGATGGTCAAACGCCGGAGGGGCTGGATGCGGCGCGGACGGGGACCACGAGCGGGGCCCCGGTGCGCGGGTGCGGGAGGACCTCCACCGGCTGCCGGTAGACCCGGCTGAGGAGCGCGTCCTCGAACACCTGGGCCGGCGGGCCGTCCGCGGCGATCCGCCCGTCGTGCAGGACGGCGGCCCGGTCGGCGTAGGCCGCGGCCAGCCCGAGGTCGTGCAGGACGACGACCACCGCGTCCCCGGCTGCGGCCCGCTCCCGGCAGACGCGCAGGACGAGTTCCTGGTGGCGCAGGTCGAGCGCGGCGGTGGGCTCGTCGAGCAGCAACAGCGGGGCGCGCTGGGCCAGTACGCGGGCCAGTGCGACCCGGGCCCGCTCACCGCCGGAGAGGGCGGAGAAGGGGCGCGCCGCGAAGTCCGTGACCTCGGTGGCGGCCATGGCGGTGGCCACCGCCTCCTCGTCGGCCTCGGCGAAGGGGGTGCCGGCCCAGGGCGCGCGGCCCATCCGTACGACGTCCTCCACCGGAAAGGGGAAGGACAGGGCGGCCGACTGGGGCAGCACGGAGCGGCGCAGCGCGAGGTCCGGGGCGCTCCAGTCGCCCACCGGGCGGCTGTCGATCCGGACCTCCCCGGAGGCGGCGGGCAGATCGGCGGCGAGCGCGGCCAGCAGCGTGGACTTGCCGGCGCCGTTCGGGCCGACCAGGGCCAGCACCTCCCCGGCCCGGGCGGTCAGATCGATGCCGGAGAGGACCTCGCGCTGTCCGAGCCGGACGTGCAGGTCCACCGCCTCGGCGAGGGCGTCGCCCGGGACGGGGCGGGCCGGGACGGTCCTTCTCGCGCGGGTGAGCAGGCCGGTGAGTTGGGTGCGTCCGGTGAGTCGGGTGAGTCCGGTGAGTTTGCCGGTCACGCCCAGCCTCCTTGCTTGCGGCGGGTGCGGCGCAGCAGCCAGAAGAAGAACGGGCTGCCGAGCAGGGCGGTCAGTACGCCGAGCGGCAGCTCGGCGGGCTGGGCGACGGTCCTGGCCGCCAGGTCCCCCGCGACCAGGACGACGGCGCCGGCGAGGGCGCTGCCGGGGACCAGGAAGCGGTGGCCGGGGCCGTTGGCCATGCGCAGCAGGTGCGGGACGAGCAGGCCGATGAAGGTGATGACGCCGGCCACGGCCACGGCGGCGGCGGTGAGCAGCGCGACGACCACGATGAGGGCGAGGCGCAGCCGCTCGACGTCGATGCCGAGGTGGCGGGCGGGCCGTTCGCCGAGCGCGAGCAGGTCGAGGCGGCGGGCGTAGAAGGGGGCTATGAGCAGGCCCGCGACGGCGCAGGGCAGGACGGCGAGGACCTTGGGCCAGGTGGCCTGGGCGAGGGAGCCGAGCTGCCAGAAGGTGATCTGGTTGACCTGGCCGCTGTCCGCGAAGAAGACGAACAGGCCGATGAGGGCGCCGGCGAAGGCGTTGACGGCGATGCCGGTGAGGATGAGGGTGACGACCTCGGTCCTCCCGCCGTTGCGGGAGAGGAGGTAGACGGCGCTGACGGTGACCAGGCCCGCGACGAACGCGCAGAGGGGAATCGTCCAGTTCCCGAGGAAGCCGAGGCCGAGGCCGATGGCGGCGACCGCGCCGACTGCGGCGCCGGCCGAGATGCCGATGACACCGGGCTCGGCGAGGGGGTTGCCGAAGACGCCCTGCATGAGCGCGCCCGCGCAGCCGAGGCTGGCGCCGACGAGCAGGGCGAGCACGACGCGGGGGAGGCGTACGTTCCACAGCACGCTCTCCCCGACCCGGTCGAGGGGTGCCCCGCCGAGGCCCACGCGGTGCTGGACGGAGGCGAGTACGTCCCCGAGGGGGATGCGGTACGCGCCGACTCCTGCGGAGAGCAGGGCGAGGAGGAGCAGGGCGGCGACCAGGGCCGCGGTGAGCACCAGGGCCTTGCGGCCGCGCCGGGGCTTCGCGGGGCCGGTTGCCTCCGGCGGTGCGGTGGCGGGGCCGGTTGTCTCCGGTGGTGCGGCGGCGGGGCCGGTTGCCTCCGGCGGTGCGGCGGCGGGGCCGGTTGCGGCGGGGCCGGGGGTGGTGGTGCGGCCGGTTCCGCCGGGGCCGGGCGCGCGCCGGGGCGTCTCCTCGGGCGCCGAACGTGGCGAGGGGTCGGCGGGTGCGGCGGCAGTGCGTTCGGCGCCCTGCGGGGATCGCCCCGGCACACTCCCGTCCCCGTCGGAACCGGCGGCCAGGGTGCCCCGGGGGACGGCGGAGTCCGGGTGGGGAACCGTTGATTCGGCGGGGTCGTGGAGGGTCACCTCAGGCGGCCTTGCCGTAGAGCTGGGTGATCAGGGAGGACAGCACCTGGTCGGTGCGGGGGCCGTAGTTGAGGAGGACGCCGTCGTCGACCGTGACCACCCGGCGGTCCATGCCGGCCGGGGTCTGGGCGACGCCCGGGATCTTCACCAGGCCGTCGACGCCGCCGACCGAGTCGAGGCCCTTGGACATCACCAGGATCGCGTCGGGGGCGGCCGCCGCCAGGGCTTCGCTGGTGATCGGGGTGAAGTCCTTGCCGAGCCCGGACTCCTTGCCGGTGTCGACCGCGCCCGCCGCCTCCAGCAGCGAGGCCGCGCCGGAGTCCGAACCGCCCAGCAGGTAGACGGAGGCGGTGCCGCGCAGGTAGAGGAAGGCCACGCGGGGCTTCTTCCCGGAGGTGGTGGGGATCTCCTTGCGGGCGGCCGCGATGCGGTCGGCGGTGCGCTGGTTCAGCTGGGTGCCGGCCTCCTTGACGCCGAGCGCGGCGGCCACCGCGTCGATCCGCTTCGGGACGTCGTCCAGCGCCTTGGCGGGCGCGATGACCAGGAGCGGGATGCCGGCGTCGCGGATCTGCTGAATCGCTTCCGCGGGACCGCTGGTGGTCTCCGCCAGCACCAGCGTCGGGCGCAGCGAGAGCACGCTCTCCGCCGAGACCTCGTGGCCACGTGTCACCACCGGCAGCCGGGCGGCCTGTTCGAAGGTGGCCGTGATGTCCCGGGCGACGACCTGCTCGCCGAGGCCGAGCGTGTGCACGATCTCGTTGAGGCTGCCGGTGAGCGGGACGACCCGGTCCGCGGAGGTGACCGTGACCCGGGCGCCGTCGGCCGAGGGCACGGTCACCGGCAGTGCGGGCGAGGGCGCCGGAGCGAGCGGTTCCACCCGGTCCGGGGCGGCGGCGGCCGAGGCGTGGGCGGATGAGCCCGGGGTGGTGGCCGTACCTCCGCAGCCCGTCAGCGCGACCGCCAGTGCTGCCACGGCAAGTGCGAGACGGGGAAAGCGGTGTGACGCGGCGGGCGTAGGCACGAAGGCACCGTCCTGATCGTCCGACTGAGGTTCTGGAGACCGGGGGGTTCTCAACCGGCCAGGGGTAGCTTAGGTTAGCCTAACCTTGCTCGCTAGACCCTGGAGGGGGCTTTCATGCCCACGAGACCCGTCCGTGCGTTCACCGTCGCCCTGTTGGCGGGCCTGCTGGGGGCCCTGCTCCCGGCAACCGCCGCCCAGGCGGGCACCGTACAGGGGGGTCGGCTCGACTGGGGCATCAAATCGTCCTTCCAGAGTTATGTCACCGGGCCGGTGGCAAAAGGCGGTTTCAAGCTGAAGAGCGGCGCCGCCACGGTCGGCGGCAGCCTGTTCCGCTTCCACTCCGCGACCGGCTCCTACGACCCGGACTCCGGCACCTTCGAGGCCTCCTACTCGGGCGGGGTCACCTTCCAGGGCCACCAGAAGCCCGACGGCGCCCACGACTTGGACATGACCGTCAGCCGCCCCACCGTCAAGATCAGCGGCGGTAGCGGCACCCTGTACGTGGACGTCTCCAGCAAGGCCAAGGACACCGGCGCGGTCAGCAACCTGTCCCAGGTGCCCTTCGCCACGCTCGGCCTCGGCGGCGTCAGCATGAAGGGCGCCGGCAGCCCGCTGACCCTCACCAACATCCCGGCCACCCTCACCGCTCAGGGCGCCACGGCCTTCGCCGGGTACTACCCGGCCGGTGCGCAGCTCGATCCCCTCTCGCTCTCCGCCGACGTCACGTCCGCCCCGGCCGCGGAGCCTTCGCCCCCGCCGAGCGCGCAGCCGAGCGCCACGGCCGGGACCCCGCAGGCGCAGGGCGCCTTCGCCGACGCCGCCGTCGACTGGGGGGTGCGCCGCACCTTCCGCGAGTACGTCACCGGCTCGGTGGGCCAGGGCAGGTGGACCCTCGCCGAGGGCGCCCAGGACGGCGGCGCGCTCTTCCGCTTCCCGCAGGGCAAGGGCGCGTACGACGGCGGGAAAGGCACCCTTGACGCGGCCTTCGCCGGCACCGTCCACTTCACCGGCGCCCATCTGGACCTGAAGCTCTCCAAGGTGGGCGTGAAGGTGGAGAACGGCAAGGGGGTCCTGTCCGCGGACGTCACCACCGGCGGCGCGACGAAGAACGCCGTCGCGCTGGTGGAGTTCGACGCCAAGGGTCTGAAGACCGAGGGCAAGCTGGCCACGTTGACCGAAGCCCCGGCCGCTCTCACGGAGGGCGGCTCCCAGGCCTTCAACTCCATGTACAAGGCCGGTACCGAGATGGACCCCGTCTCGCTCGCGATCGCCCTGGACTCCACCGCCCAGCTGCCGGCCCTGCCCGACCTCGGCTCGACGGCCTCGCCCGCGCCCGCGCCCGCATCGCCGACCGCCGAGCCCGCTCCCGCCGCGAAGGCCGGACAGGCCTCGAACACCGGGCTCCTCATCGCCCTGACCGTGGCCGTGCTGGTCCTGGCCGGCGGCGTCGCCTTCCTGGTGGCCCGCAAGCGGCGTACGGGACCGGCGGCGCAGCCGGCTCCGGCTCCGGCCGCGGAACGGGCAGCGGAACCGGCGGACACGGCAGCCGAACCCGACGCAGCCGAACCCGCCGCCGCCGAACCCGACGCCGCCGAACCCGGGGCCGCGCCCACCGACGCACCGAAGTAGCGCTCCACCCTCCCCCCTTCCTTCCCTTCCGCCTTCTGTCACCCAGGAGTTCTCCAGCCATGTCGCCCATCCGCCGCCCGATCTCCCTCGCGGCCGCCGTCCTGACCGCCGCCGCGCTCGGCGCCACCGCCTTCGTCCTGCCCGCCACCGCGGCGGGCGGGCCACCGACCGCACCGGTGAAGATCACCGGTGGCTCCCTCGACTGGGGCGTGCTCGCGACCTACCGCGCCTATGTGACGGGCATGGCCAAGGGCTCCATCACGGTGGCGGACGGCGCCACGCAGAACGCCGACGGCAGCCTGCGGTTCGGCGTGCCCACCGGCCAGTACGACCCGGCCGGCGGCCACGTGGTGAAGGCGGCCTTCAAGGGCAGCGTCACCTTCTCCTCACCCGCCCCGCCGACCGGCCACGGCTTCGAGGTCACGCTCTCGGACTTCCGCATCGACACCGGCACCAAGAAGCTCACCGCGGACGTCACCAAGGGCGGTGCCACGACCCAGGACGTACCGCTGGCCACGGTGGCCTTCGCCGGTCAGTCGATGACCGACCTGGGGACCACCCTCACCAAGGAGGCCGCGGACGCGCTCGGCTCGCCGGGTTACGAGAACAAGGCGGGCGACCCGCTGACCGCCAAGCTGGAGTTCGAGAAGCCCGCCCCCAGTCCGACCCCGACCCCTACGCCGACCCCCACACCCACGCCGACCCCCACCCCCACCAAGACGCCCGCGCCGCCGGCCGACGGGGTGCAGAAGGTCCTCAGCGGCAAGCTGACGTGGGGTGTGAAGGAGTCCTTCCGCAGGTACGTGCTGGGCGCGGGCTCCGTCACCCCGGCCGGCGGAGCCGCCAAGAACGGCGAACTCTTCGACTTCGCCTTCGGCAAGGGCGAACTGGACGTCAAGAAGCAGAAGCTGACCGCCTCCTTCGAGGGCAACCTCCGCTTCCAGTACGCGGCCCACGGCATCGACATGACCTTCGGCAACCCCCGCGTCGACGCCACCGGCACGACCGGCATCCTGTACGTGGACGTCAAGAACGCCTCCGGCAGCAAGGCGGCCGTTCCCTTCGCCACGCTCGACCTGTCGAAGACCGACTACAAGACCAAGGGCGGCGTGCTGGCGCTGAACGCGGTTCCGGCGGCCTTCACCGCCGAGGGCGCGGCGGCCTTCGCCAACGACACCACCGGCTCCATGTACAAGGCGGGCGACGCGCTCGACCCGGTCACCTTCTCCGTGGCGGTGGACAAGGACGCCGTCCTGCCCACCACGGGCGCCACCACCGGCGGTACGGGCGGCACCGCGGGCGGTGGCTCCGTCGGCGGCTCCGCGGGAGGCTCCGCGGGCGGCAGCCTCGCCGTCACCGGCGCCGAGATCCCGGCCGGTGCCCTGCTCACCACTTCCGGCGCGGTGATCGCGGCCGGCGCGGGCGCGGTGTACCTCGCGCGCAGGCGTCGTACGGCCCAGGTGTGAGGTGAGCCGTGTTTCAATTCCCGCGTGAACGATCTCGACGTATTGAAGGTCTTCTGCGCGGGTGACGGCCGGTACGGCAACCTGCTCGGTGTCGTGCGCGACGGCCGGACCTGCCCCGACGACGCGTCGCGGCAGGCGCTGGCCGCCGAACTCGGCTACAGCGAGACGGTGTTCGTCGACGACCCCGAGCGCGGGGTCGTCGACATCCGCACCCCCGGCACGCGGATGTCCTTCGCGGGACACCCGCTGGTCGGGGTCGCGTGGCTGCTGGACATCGAGGAGCTCCAGCCGCCGGCCGGGGCCGTATGGGCCCGTGACGACGGGGAGTTCACCTGGATCACGGCCCGCCCCGAGTGGGTCGAGGGCAAGCGCACCGAGCAGTACGGATCCGTCGCCGAGGTCGAGGCGCTGCCGGCGCCGCCGCCGGGAGAGGGTTGGCTGTACGCCTGGGCCTGGGAGGACGAGACCGCGGGCCGCGTGCGGGCCCGCGGCTTCCCGCGCCGCCCCGACGGGGTCATCGCCGAGGACGAGGCCACCGGCTCGGCGGCGATCCTCCTGACGGCCCAGCTGAACCGCGCCCTGAACATCACCCAGGGCGCCGGCTCCCAGATCCTCACCGCCCCGGGCCCCGACGGCACGGTCGAGATCGGCGGCCGCGTCCGCTTCGCCCCCGCAAGAACCAGCCCCGCCGGCGTTTGAGGCGCGGGGTCTGGGGCGGAGCCCCAGCAGCGGCGGCAGGGGGGGGGGGGGGGGGGGGGGGGGGGGGGGGGGGGGGGGGGGGAGGGGGTCTGTTATGCCCTCGAGGGGAGAGAGGGGATGAGGGAGAACCGTGCGGC